>CAZDKA010000033.1:0-10692 GCA_964505815.1 uncultured Candidatus Saccharibacteria bacterium
TTAAAAGCGGCCGGCGCGCGCTCGGTCTGGGCAGCCGCAGTCGCACGCCGGTAAAAATTGACACCGCGCTAAAGATTATTATAATGAGTTTGTGTTCTTTTATAAATATAAAAAGGAGGGAACATGCCGAAGCCAGCGCGACAGATTTCAGTAAGCAAGGCGGTTAAGATGCTCATCGAAGAAGGATATAGAGGAGCTCGCAATTCCGAACTCAGTGAACTGGAACAAAACTTTAGTGCCGCGTTTTTCCTCGCCAAGGAGCTAAGAGCGCATCGCAACACTTTGGATTTCGTGCTCAGCGACTATGTGGCAAGGTCCAAGCGCAGCAACTTCCTTACCCACACGCTTGAATTGCCTTGCCCGACAGCGATGCTCAAGTTCGCCAAACTCGGCGCCTCGCGGCCGGCGGTTGAGGCGCTCGCCAAAGAGTTCGCACGGCAAGGCATGATTGGACCGTTTAGGGCAGCCGTTGGAGTCCTGGGGCGAGAACCGGAAGAAGCCGAAGTCATCATGCTTGTTGATGACTACGTCAAAGGCGCGATCGAGAGCATAGATACCGAAGTATGTCTTCTCCGGCTGGCACGCGGCGTTTCGCACAACCTGGATGAACGGATGGGACAGAAGATTTCAGCAAGAAGGCAGCGGCTCGCCCTTCAATGCGATTGAGGATTTCGCAGCTCACCCATGCAACCCATGGGTTTTTATTTTGATTGATTTTTATTTTAAAAATGATAGAGTTGTGATGATTTGGAGGAGTGCGTGAGCGGTTCAAACGAGCGGCTTGCTAAGCCGTGACGGCCTAATAAGTCGTCCGTGGGTTCGAATCCCACCTCCTCCGCAGACGATTTTCGCTATCGAGAACCGACTCACTGATGACGTTAGTGAGACCGGGGCGCTCGATGCGAAAACAAAATAATACAGCAGAGAAATCTGCTGTATTATTTTTTCTACTTTTTCTCTATCGTTAGAACTTTCTGCGTTAGGATAAGTTTGCTCTTAATGCAGGACAGCAGCTCGCGCTTCTCAATCACGCTGCCCTCTCGCAGTAAGTATTTGGCATAGCTTCGCAGATCGATATTCTTCTCCGGCTGGAGTTTTTTCGCGTCCGCGAAGAAGCTCTTTTGAAATTTCATGAGCCGCGATACTTCTTCTTCAAACTTGTGCCGCATGCCGATCTCGTTGATATCGATTTTGTCCATTACCTTGACCAGCTGGTCTATCAATTCTTCTTCCCTTATATAGCCATTCTTACAGTGCAGGTTTTTGCTCCGCGTACAGCCGTAATATAGGTAGCGCGAAGTCGTTCCATCTTTGAGTTTCTTATACTTTTCCTCGGCCGTCACGCCCGATCCGCAGGATCCGCAGAAGATGAATTTCGTGAAGGCGAATTCTTTAATTTCCGACCGCACGATATGGTCGCGCTTGAGATGTTCCTGAACTTTATCGAATATCTCTTTCGTAATAATCGGCTCATGCTTTCCGGTATACCAGTTGCCGCTTTTTTCCGGGTATTCGAATACTCCATAATAGAAGGGGTTTTGGAGGATGATGTATATGTTGCTGAGCGCGATATTTTTGTTGCCCCTGCTTTTGAAGTTTATTTCAAATTTCAGCCAGTGATAGAGTTTCCGGCCGCTCCATTTTTCATTCGCCACCTTTTCAAACATTTTCTTGATAATCGGTGCTCGATCAGGATCGATAATCGCATGGCACTTACGATCCGTGCGCTTTTCGTTCAGATATCCGGTGGGTGCGACTCCTGGCCGTAACCCCATCTCGCAGCGCATACGAAGTCCACGGCGCACATTCACCCCTCTGTTATCGTTCTCCAGTTTTGCTTGCGAGCCGAGAATCATCAGTAAGAACTTTTCGTTAGGAGAATTGGAGAATCGTTGCCCGAATGTTCGTATTTCAATAAGAAGCTTTTCGTCCATTAGATCCACCAGCTTTCCAAGGTCGCCTGCATTTCTCGATAGCCTATCTGGAGCCCACGTGAGGATACCGCTAAATTTGCCCAGCCGGATATCGTTAATTATTTCGTTAAACACAGGTCTTTGACCCGTGGCTTTTGCGGAGTGGCTTTCGCGTCTTATTTCCGCAATCTCAAGCCCCTCACGCTCCGCGATCTGCAACATTTCCTTCACCTGGCTATCAATAGAAAGGATCTGCCGCTCCTCGCTCTCGGTCGACTTCCGGGCGTAGAGACAGTACCGAACCTTTACCGGGAGCTGGTTTTGCGTTGGGGTCCCAGCTCCCACCGACCCCATGGTTGTGTTTTTCATACAACCTAAGGGATGACGCAATGGCTCTAGGGAGTCCAGACCCCATCGAGTTGATAACTCGGAGCCCCTAAAAGCCTTGGAGTCTTGTGAAAAATCGCCGAAAAAGCCCGTCTTTACAAAATAAATTCGCTATGATACTATCGTATGAGTATAGTTTTATCTATATGGCTACAAAAGGTAACAAGTCAAAAATTGGAGAAAATATAAGGAGATATCGCCTTAAGCTCGGCCTGTCTCAAGACGCACTTTCTAAGAAGGCGGATTTAGCATTTCATACAATTGCCAAGATTGAATCTGGCTCAACTCCTGATCCACGCATTGAAACAGTTAAAAGCATAGCCGATTCGCTCGGCGTATCTCTCGATGACTTGATGAAATAACATGGCCAGAATATCTAAAAAGTTTGATGCAAAAAGATATTGGGCAAATAAGGCACTTTGTTCTGTTTGTAAAACTCGGAAAGTAAAACAAGGCGCTACTTGCTGGGAGTGCAAGAAAACAATAGAAAAATTTAACGCCAATACTGTGCGTGAAAGTGTTGCGGATAGTAAAATAGGGAAAGAGAAAATGGCAAAAATATTTTTAAATCAATCAAATACTGAACAAGTCAAAATAACCCCTCAAGCAATTGAGAGCGATTTTAGCGTAAAAGTTTCTGCCGAAGCACAAAATAAAATTGTTAGGCTTTTCACTTATCTTGAAAAAGCACTCTCTTTGGATGACGTCGTTGTTAGAGATTTTAGAACAGCAACAATTCCACCAGCGCCTTGGTGGTTGGCGGACTATCCAAAAGATTTAGAAAATCTCTACATACGCCCGTTTGATACAGGAAAAGAAACCGAGGATGGACAATCACACGCTTGGGTGAGGGTTCAGAAAAAGAACATTGAAGCCGCGCCCGTGTTACCAGATAGACTCGTTGAGTGGGTGCCCGAGGTTACTCCATTAGAAAAACCAATAGCTTTGGAGAAAATTGATCATAAGGTTCGTTTTGATAGCGACAAAAAACGAGTGAACGAATTTAATGATTTTCGCAGAGATTTTGAACAAGGAGATAAGGTACCGGAGGAGCTTGCTGATTGGGTTGTTTTGGCCCCCAACCAACTGCCGAGAGGAATTGAAGTCCGGTACATTCCTGACTACTGGGCAGATCATCCAGAGCTTGCAAAATTACTTGCTGGATACACAGAAAATGACTGGAAACCTTGGTCTGAGAGAGTAAAGAAAGCGTATAAAGCCAATCTCTTTTATGACCAACTCTATGCTTTGCGTCTGCTGCTAAAAAATGAGGGCGATAACTATGAATTGTTGTTGGGACACGGTCTTTTGACTTGGAAACATCGGTCTGTCGGCAAGATTTATGCGCCGGTTTTTCTTACACCGCTCGTGCTTGATTTTGATGCGGCAAAAAGAACGATAGAAATTAGCCCCGATCCGATGTTTAGAAATTTTGTTGAGATAACTCCTGTTTCTGAAATGGATAATCCCGCGGAGATTGATCTTGATACTTGGATGGGGGCTATAAATACCAACCCTTTTGATTTTTGGCATTTTGAAAGTCTTAAATCACAAGCAAATTCTTTCTTAAATTATCTTTCCCCAGATGGTGAAGATCGTTTTGAGGAAGCATTAGGCACCGCTCCTATTGAGACAGAAAACCCTAGCATTTGGAATGCGCCTGTTATTTTCGTCAGAAAGAGAACCAACAGCTTATGGTCAAAATATGCAGAAAAAATTCGCAGAGATATTGAACAAAACGGAGCCAAATCAACAGAGTTCATAAACGATCTCATTGGAGAATATGATGAGGAAGATAAACCCACCACTGAGGGGAGCGACGAAAAACAAGACGTCGCGCTGAAAGAAGCCGAGTTGTTTTTCCCACTACCTTGGAACGACGAACAAAAAAGAATTGCCGAGCGATTAGAAACTAATTATGGAGTGGTAGTTAAGGGACCTCCGGGAACCGGCAAAAGCCATACGATAGCAAACCTAATTGCCCGCTTCCTGTCGCAAGGCAAGACAGTTTTGGTTACTTCGCAAACAAGTAAGGCATTGGAGGTTTTGCGCGACAAGCTACCAGAGAACATTCGCAGTCTTGCAGTATCTCAATTGCAACAAACAGCACGCCGCGATGAAATCTTGCAACAATCTATAACAGAAATCAGCTCAAACTTAGGGGAGCGTTATACAAAATTCAGCGAAAATAAAGCTGAATCGGTTAGAAAAGAACTGGCGCGAACACGCGAGGAAAAGGCTATTATCGCCAACAAAATTCGTCAATATATTCTTACTGATTCAACTGAAAAATTGCGCATCAATGGCAATGAGATGAGTCCGATTGAAGCCGCAAAGTTGGTTAATGAACACTCCGAAGATCAGAGCTTGTCTTGGTTCACTGATGACATACATTTTGATACCGATCTGAATTTTACAGCAGATGATCTAAAAATCGCTCACCAATTGTTTGTAGAGCTAAACAAGGAAGATAGAAATCTTCATAAGTTTAGTTTACCGGATTTAACCACCTTGCCGAATGAAGATGTGGTTTTGGGAGCTTTTGCCGAATTTAGAGAATTAAGCGCAAAATTAAAAGCTTCCGACAAAATCTTTGGTTCCTCTGCAACAAGTTTAGATCAAGAACAACTCGAAAAATTGTGGGAAATGTTAAACAATGCCCGCAAAGTTCTTGTTTCGATCAACGATAACTACGAACATGAGATTTTTGACGCCTGCGTTAAGAGCAAAAACGAACGTGAAAAATGGGCCTCTGTTTTAAGTAAGATTGCAGAAAAAACAGAGTCCGTGGCGAAGGCACGGCAAAAACTCATCGGGCATGAGATTGTTGGTTCAACATCTCTGTCAACAAACGACTTAATGGACGCCGCTGGAGAACTAAAAAATAAAGTCGCCGGAAAAACAAAATTAGGAGCTTTCGGGAAACTTCTTTTATCCGCTAACACCAAGAAAATTTTGGAGGCGTACAAAATTGATGGCCGTTCTCCAGATTCTGCTGATAGAGCTGATATTTTGTATGAGCAAATTTCAGCAGAACAAGCCGAGAAGGAGATAAAAACCGTTTTAGCTCAAAGCTTCAATGGACTGAAAGGATCACCTGATCCGTCTGGTGAAAATCTGGATATTGTGCAACTTGAGGTTTTGGTGGCCGGCATAAAGAGATTATCTGATTATCACGACGAGTTTTTGCCAATTCAGGAATCTTTTCAGAGGATCAAACAACTTTCAGACTTGTCTTTTGCCAAACTGCAAGATATTGATTCGGCGAAAGAACTGATTGCTTCTAGTGTGGCTAAATTCGGACTTGCAAATCTGGAGAAAACTTTTAGTGAGTGGGCTGAAATGATAGATGAGCCAATCGCCAACAGGCACGTTATCCGCGAAAAACTGATTCAGGCAATAGAAAAACGAACTGGCACTGCTTGGAAAAAATCAGTTGAGGAACTAGCGATATTAACTGAAGACAAAGAGCACGCGATACGGCTTAATGAAATTGCAGAGCGAATTAAAAAATATGCCCCCAATTTGTATCAAGACATCATTGGGCTTGCGGATCAAAAGCAAAAATTTAACTGTCCAGATAATTTAGAATTAGCTTGGAAAATTGCCCGCCTGAAATCTTGGTTGGACGACATCCACAATCACACAAGTGTTGATGAATTCCAAAGCCAACACGAACGTCTCACAAAACTAGAATTTCAACTCAATGCCGAACTCGTTACTATCCTCGCATGGCAACGGCAAATAGATAAAGTAACCAAGAGACAACGCGATGCACTGATGGCGTGGTCTGATGCAATGAAGAAATATGGAAAAGGTACTGGTAAATATGCAAATAAGTGGCTCAATGCCGCTCAGGTTTCGCTGAGAGAAGCAAAGAACGCAGTGCCCGTTTGGATTATGCCGTTACACCGTGCCGCACAAATGTTTTCTGATCCAAAAGCAGGGATGTTTGACGTGGTAATTTTTGACGAAGCAAGTCAATGCGATATTCGCGGACTTGCAATTGCTTATCTTGGCAAGAAATTACTCGTAGTTGGTGATCCAGATCAAATCAGTCCGGCAGGAATTTTTCAAGATCAAGAAAGAATCTTCGAGCTTATATCTAGATTTTTGCATGACATACCGCATAAAGACAACTTTTCAATCACCTCCAGCTTATTCACTCTTGCAGAGATTAGAATTCCAAACATGATACAGCTGAACGAACACTTCAGATGTGTTCCGGAAATTATAGCTTTTAGCAATCATCATATCTACGAGGGTAAGTTGAAGCCGCTACGACACCCTCACCCGAAAGGACTGCTTAAGCCCGCCCTAATTCCGATTTTAATTGAGGGTGGATATCAGAATACAAACAACAAAGTCAATGAGCCAGAAGCAAGAGCCATAATAGAGAAAATCGTTGAGTTAGTTGAAGATCCAAAATATCAACAGCGTCCCGATGGACACCTTTGTACTTTTGGAGTCATTTCGCTTCTTGCTGAAGATCAGGCCAAATATATTAAAGATTTACTTCTCAAGCATCCAAAAATAGGAGAAAGGGTTATTGAAGAACGCAACATTACTTGTGGCGATGCCTATGCGTTTCAGGGGGACGAGAGAGATGTGATGTTTCTGTCAATGGTAAAGGCCCTCGACCCGAATAATCCCGAAGATACTGTGATGCCTCTTACAAAAAGAGATGTGGCGCAAAGATTTAATGTCGCTGCAACTCGTGGACGCGATCAAGTGTTCTTGTATCACTCCATTCCATTAGGAGAGTTCAGAAATCAAAATGATTGGAGATTTAAACTCCTCAATTGGTACTACAATCCTAAAACCGAAGAATTAGAGGCTGGCAGAGCGGCGCTCAAGAAGGAATATGATAATGGAAGGGCTTCTCAATTCTCCTTTGACGTGGGCAATATTCTGATTAATAGAGGTTATCATGTGATTCCAGAATATCCTGTGATTGGTTACCGAATTGATCTTGTTGTTCAGGGAGAAAATGCTCGTTTAGCGGTGGAGTGCGATGGAGATCAATATCACACACTTGAAAGATGGGAAGAGGACCAGATACGAGAAAGGCAATTGCGTAGAGCTGGTTGGGAGTTTTGGCGAGTCAATGGAAGCTCTTTCTACCGTCACAAAGAAAGAGCCTTGGACAGCTTGTGGGACAAGCTTAATGGGCTTGGCATTAAGCCAATTATAAAATAGTTAAACAATGGCTATTAATCTTTCAAAAACTGATTATATGCGCTGGCGTGAGTGTCCTAAAGACGCTTGGCTTGCCATACATAATCCAGATATCTATTACAGTTTCGAACCAACCGAGTTCGAGTTAGCCCTTCGAGAAACCGGGAGCAAGGTTGAAGAAATCGCGAGAGGTCTTTTTCGGAACGGCCTAGAGGTTGAAGGTCGCAATGAGCAAGCGCAACAACTCACTCAGGAATTGATCAAGGCGAGACAACCAATAATTTTCCAGCCCATCTTCGTAAAAGAAGGGTTCCTCGCGGCTGCCGATATACTTGAACTTAATCCGAAAACGAGCAGTTATGTTATCAATGAGGTGAAGTCTGCTAGTCGTGTAAAGCCAGAATATATTTACGACGTAGCATTCCAGGCAGTTCTTTTCCGGCGCTGCGGCTTGCAAATTGAGAAGGCAAATGTAATACACCTAAACAAAGACTACGTTCGTCGTGGCGACCTAGATCTAGGAGAGCTTTTCGTCAAAGTTGACCTGACGACCCAGATCAATGAAGTTACAGAAGAGGTGGCTCGTGATATGGAAGTTGCAAAAGAATATCTCGTGAGTGAAACTGAACCCACGGGACCGTGCTGTTGTATTTACAAAGGTAGGTCCAATCATTGTACAACGTTCAAGTATTCAAATCCGCAGGTTCCAGAATACGGCGTTCATGATATATCACGTATCGGTAATAGTCCTAAGAAGTTAAAGGAAATGGTAGATGCTGGAACTTTTGAATTGGACAGGATCCCTACTCATATAGAGTTGAGCAAAATTCAGCAAAATCAGATTCAGGCTTATAACTCTGGCGATATTGTTATCCAAAAAGCCGCAATAGCTGCTGATCTCCAGAGATTGCAATTTCCACTTTATTTCATTGATTATGAAACCCATCTTTCTGCTATCCCACTTTTCGAAGGATGGTCGCCGAATAAGCAGGTGCAATTTCAGTATGCTCTACATATTGTAGAAGCACCGGGCGCGGAACCGATACGTAAGGATTTTCTTCATGCCAAGATGGAAGATCCAGATCCTGGTTTTGTCGTCTCACTACAGGAACATATCGGACCAAATGGCAGCATTATTGTTTGGAGTAGGGCTTTCGAATGTACGTTGGTAAACGAAGCCATTGCAACACGGCGCCCAGAGTATGCGGAATTTCTTAGAGAATTCAATAGTCGTGTATATGATCTAAAGGATATATTCTCCAAGCAATACTACGTTCACAAGGATTTATGGGGGAAAACATCAGTCAAGAAAGTATTGCCGGTACTCGCGCCCAAGCTCAGTTATAAGGACTTAGACATACGCGAAGGGGCTACGGCATCTGCCGCGTGGCCAAAAATTGTATGGGGAGAAGTAGACGAGGCAGAGCGTCAGCGCATGTGTGATGCGCTTCTAAAATATTGTGGCCTTGACTCATATGCTATGTATGCCATTTGGCGCGAATTACACAAACTCATATCATAATTACGATTACGAAAATCTAATGCCAATCATTTAAAAAATTTATGGCAAACAACAATCAAACCGACAAAATAAAATGCCCCGAATGTAATGCCTTGATTCCGATCACGGAGACTTTGCAGCACCAGTTAACGGAAACTGTCCGTAAAGAATATGAAGAAAAATTGGCAGAACAGAAACACGCGCTTTCAAAGCAACAAAAGGAATTAACTCAAAAAGAGAAAGCGATTGAAGAAAAAGAAAAAGACATTAATGAAAGGATTCGGCAAGGTCTTAAGGTTGAGATAGAGGCGCAAAAGAAGATTCTATCCGAAAAAGCCAAAAAGGAGGCGCGCGATGAGATTTCGCTTGAAATGAAGGATTTGCGTGACGATCTGAAAACAAAAGAAGAAAAATTGGAAGAAGCTAAGAAAACAGAGCTTCAGCTACGAAAACGCGAGCGCGAGTTAGAGGCGCGAACAAAGGATATTGAGCTAGAGGTTGCTCGTAAAATAGATCAGGAACGGAAAAGAGTGGAAGAAGAAGTTGTAAAAAGAATTTCGGACGAGCGCCGAATGAAAGATGCGGAAAAGGATAAACAGATAAATGATATGAGGAGACAAATAGAAGACTTAAAGAGGCGCGCCGAGCAGGGGTCTCAACAAACTCAAGGAGAAGTCCAGGAACTGGAATTGGAAAAAGAAATTTCGCAGCTTTTTCCGATAGACAATGTTCAGCCAGTACCGAAGGGCATGCAAGGAGCCGATGTTATTCAAGAGGTGCTAACGAATAGCGGGAATCGCTGCGGTGCGATCATATGGGAATCAAAGCGCACGAAAAATTGGAGCGACGGATGGATCTCTAAACTAAAAGATGATCAGCGCACGGCAAAGGCAGATGTCGCCGTTATCGTGACCGAAGTATTGCCAAAAGACGTAAGAAATTTCAGTTTTATTGATGGCGTTTGGGTAACAAATTATGCAAGTTTTCATGGTCTCGCGCTTGCACTGAGACAAAAACTGACCGAGCTTGCTTTCACAAAAGCAATGTCCGTGAGTAAAGATAAAAAGGCGGACATTCTTTTCCATTATCTTACCGGCCCGGAATTTCGACAGAGGGTCGAAGCGATAATCGAAGCCTTTTCGGATATGAAGACAGAGCTTGATAAGGAAAAACGGCTTTATGAACGCTCATGGGCAAAGCGCGAAAAACAGCTTCAATCAGTGCTTCTTAATACTGCCGGCATGTATGGAGATTTACAGGGCATGATCGGATCTTCGATGCAAACTATACCAGCGCTTGAAGCCGGAAGTCCTGATGAGGATATAGATTCCGAAAAAGAATCAGCTGAAAAACCAAAACGGAAATCAAAAAAAGACCCCAAAGAAGAACCGGAAGATTTACCTTTCTAACGTGCCCAATCCGCTAACTTTATGCTTCCAAAGAAAGCAATTGAAGAATTCAAGAAGATTTACAAAAAGTCCTACGGGGTGGAACTTTCCGACGAGGAAGCCACGGATAAGGCCAACAGATTAGTGAATTTGTACAAGGCGGTTTATTCGGATGAGAAATGGACTTTGCCGAAAAATCTCGATAAAAATGAGTGATTTTTTGCGCGATTCCTGCGCGTTTCACATCTGATAGCTTTTGTCATAGTTCTGAAAAGCAAAAACTCCCTTTCGGGAGTTTTTGCTCGCAACAAGCACCTCTTCATCT
>CAZDKA010000034.1:0-3695 GCA_964505815.1 uncultured Candidatus Saccharibacteria bacterium
ACATAGGGGTTGATAATATAGGACAATCATAGTATCTTTGCTTTAGGCTCTTAAGGAGATATGGCATGGACCTTGAAAATCTGGTGCAAAGATTGGCTTCGAAAATCCGGCCGGGAACTTTACTGATTGTAGCCACGGGCGACCTTGGAGTGGATTTATGCCTTGACCAAAATGGGCACTGGCACGAACGTTTCAGAACCGCTGATCAAAACCACGGCAGTGGACCTATAGAAAAGATACTAACCATCTTTGCTGGCGTGAGGGGAGATATAAGGCCAATCCCCGAGGACCACGATTTCTTTGCCTTTGCCAAGAGAGTTGGAGAGTACGTGGAAGTCAATAAACAAAAACTTACCGAGGAACTGATTGAGGCCTTAAAGCGAATTGATCAAGCGCTCACTTCTTAGGGGGGCGTTTTTTCTTGGTCGGTCGGTTCTTTTGCGCGTTTTACAGAAATACTTAATGTCGTATACTCTTTTGCAACAATACGTGTATTCTCGATGGCAAGCCGAGCTTCTTCCGGGATTTCATACATCACGCGGCGGAGTTTTGTCTCGTCCGCCTTCAGCACTTCCTCCCATTTCCCGATAGGGGAGAGGAGCTCCTTTACTTTCTGCCAATCATATTCGTAGCGTTGCACGATTTTTTTCGTGATAGTTCCCTCGTCCCCAAAAACCCTCGTTAACCCTTCCTGATCCATATATTCTTTGATTTGTTTTTGTAACTCCGCCAGCCGTTCTTCATTTTTCTGTTGCGCCTTTTTGATCTCCAAGTACTCTTTTAGAATAGGTTGTATGTCGTCGGTAGTTAGTTGTTGGTTATTTTGACGGTAAAGATGCCGCCACGCCGGGCAGATCGGTTTATAGGCGCACCAGTCGCAAAGAGGGGAGGGTGATGGCTCAAAACGCTCGCCGGAGTCAAGTTTCTGCCTGATTTCATTTATGGTAGAGAGCACGCCATCTTTGGTTGATTCGGTCTCGGTAATGTTCCGGCTGGTGGATAGTTTTTCGCCGTGCTTCAAAAAATAGAGCGAGAGTTTTATTTGCTCGGGTTTTAACTGCGGCCATTTTTTCTGAAGCCCCAGGTGATAAATGGAAAGCTGAAGATCATTATCCACTTTTTCCTGCGGCGGGAGCTTGCGGGCGGTTTTATAATCAATAATCTCGTAAGTTCCGTCGTTTAATTTATCAATACGGTCAATTTTCCCTGCAAGAACATGCGTTTCACCCCGGATCTCGTCGTGAATCAGCACTTCAAATTTTGATTCAAGGTCTACCACGGAAAAATTCCACGGCGCGTTTTCGGCATAAAAATTTTTGAGCATTCTCGTTCCTTCATCACGCCAGACATTATATTCGGTTTCGCTTGTCCAAACACTTCTCTTTGTCTCGGAACTTGATCGGAAATATTCCAGCACCTGATCCAAAGTAGGGTAGAGAGGGCTTTTATCAAACATGAATTTCAACGCATCGTGTACAAGCGTTCCAAAAACCGCCTCCTTACTTTTGGGGGCCGGAATTCGGTCAATCTCCTGAAACTTATATTTCTGCGGGCACTGCTTGTAGGTGTCCAGCGCCGAGTAAGAGGTGCGCATACACAATTTGAAAAAATAAACCGCCCTAAACTAATTTTACTCTAACCCTTTTTTAGGGAGTAAACAAGAAATCGAAGTCGCAAGCGCGAGTTGGACAGAAAGTTATTTCGTATGGTACTATTGACTTGGTCGATGTAACAGCGTTTCTCTACGGCAACAGTGAATAAGTAAATATTTATAAGTAGTTAATCTCATGGCTAAAGAATCACCGAAACAAATTGATGAACTTGAACGACGGCAACAAGTGCATAAAATGTTACTTGAGGCCGCAAGACCACTACAGGATTCTCCGGCTGTAGAATCATGGAAAAAATGGCAGAATTTTATTGCTTCGGGAGGGGAGTCTCTACTGGGACAGGAGGCCCACAGAAAACTATGGTTAGCAATAGAAAATCATCCAGATGTGCAGCTTTGGAAAACCCTCGGGGAGGCAGAAAGTGAATTTTTTAAACGGAATCTCAAAGGATAATAATGCGACCAAAAAACCGATAGGCGAGTATATCCTATCGGTTTTTTCATATTCCCTGCACGTCGCACAATATATCTTTTGCGTCCCAAAATTATCCTCCTGGAATCAACCCACGAATAAGCCGCGCTATGCCCTCAAGAATGATTACCAGCACCTTTCCGACAAATTGAAAGAATTTTATAAGATCCACCCCTGTTTCGCGGCCTATCTCTATGTTCAATTCAGAAACGTTCTCGCGATTAATCTCTATATCCTTAACTCCGGTCCCCGGCAAAGGCACTTTAATATACTGCTCAAACGTCTTAAACCACTGGCCAAGGTTCAAAAGCTTTAAAATCTCCTCCCGTACCGGCGACGGCGGCAGTTCCGATTTAATAGGCGGCGGCTCGGTTGTGGTTGGTGTTTGGGCGTTCAAAAATCCATACGGCATAAAAACGGCCGCAGCCAGCATGCTTATCAAAAAAAGTCCTGATTTCCTCATGTCTTTATTATGCAACACTCCTTACAGATAGTCCAAGGGGTTGATGGAGCCGCCGTAGGGCAACGGGCCGCAAAGCCGGCTTTGCCGAATATCCACTGTTCGCGAGTCATAAACCGTAAAGTGAAGGTGCGGACCGGTGGAAAGACCCGATGTGCCCATATAGCCGATTAGCGCTTCTCTTTTTACACTGTCTCCAACAGAGACGCGAATCAGCGAAAGGTGAGCGTAAAGTGTCGCGAGGTTGCTGTTATGCCGAATAACGATGTATTTGCCGTAAGCCCCTCTCCGGCAGTAACGATCCGAATCGCCAACAGCAATAACTTCGCCGTCTTCAGCCGCAACTATCGGCGTCCCGAGATAGGATTTGATATCAATGCCGTTATGGAAACGGTAAAAGTGAGAGCGACGCGCAAAAGGCGTACGGCCATAGCCCTGCGATACAGTTCCCTCTGTCGGCCGGGCAAGAACTCCTTCACGCTTTTTGGGCAGAGATCCGGGATCAACCGCCTCGCGCAACTTATCTTCCAATTCCTCAATCTCTTTTTGAATGGCCTCCTGCTGGGCTTCGGTTAATTCAAGAAGCTGCTGAAATTTCTTTTCCTGATTTTTCGTATCGGAGAGAATCGTTGAGCGTTCCTTTTTTTCCATTTCGCGGATTTCTTTTTGGTCGCCGAGGCGGCCCAGTAAGCCGGCAAGTTCATTCCGCTTATTTTCGGCCCTTGCCTTAGATTCTTCCAACTCCTTTTTTAAAGCTCTCAGGTCACCCAGGCGCTCATGCATGCCTCTCTCAAGCCTGAGAAGATAATAAACCGAGTTGAAAAATTGCCCGAGCGAGTTGTATTTCACAAAAACAGCCACTATCCCCTCTTCGTCCTTTTTTGCGATACTTGAAATCAGCCGCCCCAAATCACCCCTGGAGTGCTCAATAGAGCGCTCCTTTTGAGATATCTCTTCGCCAAGTTCCTGAATTTCAAGCCGGGTTCTTGAAACTCTCGTCTCGGTCAAACGGACATCGGAATTAAGCTTTTTCAGCGAAAGGTCAATATTCGCAACTTGATTGCGCAGGGTCTTGGCCTCTTTTTCTTTGACGAGTATTTGCTCGCGGAGAATACGCGCTTCATCTTCAAGTTTTTGAATCTCCTGATTTTTGA
>CAZDKA010000034.1:3795-10170 GCA_964505815.1 uncultured Candidatus Saccharibacteria bacterium
CCTCGTAGTTTTTCTTTTGCAGCTTTCAGCCGCTTTTTTGATTCTTCAACGCCCAAAATCTCCATGATTTCAAAGGGTCCCGGCGATGATTTTTTGCCAGCCAGAGCCACGCGCAGGGGCCAGAGAATTTTTCCCTTGTCCCCTTCTCCGATTTCTTGAAAAAATATCTCGTTAAGGTGCTCTTTAGAAATGTTCATGATTTTATGCGACCGCTTGGAATCATGAACATTTGGGAAAATTATATTTGGTAATATTTCTATAGATTTGTCAATGGATTGCAAAATATCTTTATCGTTCATATTTTTCCATCGCAGCAACTCTTTGTCATATATCGGCATTCGGAAAAAGTATTCAGTCCTCTCCCCTATTTCCGAGAGTTTCTTCAAGCGCGGCTGTTCTAGTGCAACAACTTTCTCTATGTACTCGTTTGGAAATTGATCATTGGGAATTGAAAATTTCAAAAAATCCGTTAGATACGGCTTGCACAATTCTGTCAGCTCAAAAACGGATTTTTTTCGGATGTATTCGCCGTTTAACCAGTCCAGTTTTTCAATGTTGAACACTGCTCCGGATTTTTGAACCTTGGTAAAATCAAAAGAGTCGACGAGTTCTTGCAAAGAAAATATTTCTTCATCCGTGCCGGGGTTCCAGCCGAGCAGGGCCATAAAGTTAACGATCACCTCGGGCAAGTAGCCCGCTTCACGATATTCGGAAACGGAAGCTGCGCCGTGGCGCTTTGAAAGTTTTGAGCGGTCTTGTCCCAAAATCAGAGGAAGGTGCGCGTACCCCGGCCTCGGCAATCCGAGTGATTCCTGAATAAGAATCTGCTTCGGAGTGTTCGGGATGTGATCTTCGCCTCTTACAACATGAGAAATCTGCATTTCAAAATCGTCAACAACAACCGCAAAGTTATACAGCGGAACATTAAGGTCTTTGGCCAGCGAAAAATCTCCGAGGAGATCCGCTTCAAAACTAATTTGGCCGCGGATAAGGTCGTCAAAAACTATTTTTTTGCCGAAAGGCGTGCGGAATCGAACGATATGCTCCGGTTTTTCTTTCAATAAACTCTCGGACTTGTCTCGGGTTGAATCCCGGTATTCGCAGACATGAATCGGCGGTTTTTTTTCGCTAAGTTGCCCTTCGCGCTCTTTCTCAAGCTCTTGCTCGGTATGGAAGCAATAAAAGGCATCGCCTTTTTCAAGCAATTTTTCGAGATTAGATTTATACGTCTCAAGCCGCTCGCTTTGCCGATACGGCCCGTAATTTCCAATGTAGTTGGTAGTTGGTAGTTGGTAGTTGGTAGTTTCCGAAGCGGGGCCTTCGTCCCACTCAATCCCGAGCCATTTCAGCGAAGCCATTATCTCTTGTTCGTATTTCGGGTCTGAACGCTCAAGATCCGTGTCTTCAATGCGCAATATAAAAGCGCCGCCTTGTTTTTTGGCGTAAAGATAGTTGAAAAGAGCGGTTCTAGCGGTTCCGACGTGCAGCGGCCCGGTCGGGCTTGGCGCTATCCTTGTTCTTATTGACATAATTATGATTTTGTGCTACGTTACGAAGACCTATAACGGCCATACTGTAGGAGGAGCTAATGCGGACTTTGACGGTAAGACAATTTGCAGATAGGGCCGCTGTACCTTCAAATCACATATGGGCGCATATCTGCACGGGGCGTATTAAGTCCTGCAAAAGAAACGGCAAACGTCTCATTCCAGAATATGAACTGCAGAAATTCATTGCTGAACGCAAGCCCTTGTCTCAACGTCTTGATGAGCTACAAAAGCATTTCACTGCCAAATATGGGCGTGGAGCTTTTAACCAATTTGTGAGGTTCTTGAAAGACGGCTCTTTAACTTTAGCAAAGGTTGGCAGAAAGTTTAATCTTTCCAGGGAGCGTGTGAGACAGGTTGCCGAGTACGTGGGGTATGGATCTCTGTATAGAAAAGGGGTGCGCCACCAGCGGTTAGTGGAGGTAGCGGCAGAAAAAGATACTGTGCTCAAATTCGTGAAAGAACGATGCGAGATGTTTGGCTTGCCATTCCAACCAATTAAACTTGGTGGAAGGTGGACACACTCCTGTTTCATAAACGATAAGAAGGTCGCAATTCTGCAACGCAGGCATCCGTTTCTTACATCGCCTCACGCTCGCACCCCGCATACGTATATAAAGGTTAATCCGCGTTTAAAAGATCATGATTCCTTTGTGGTGCTGATCCATCACGATGGGCAGATCCGTAGCTACGTAGTTCCACGTAGATACTACCAAGGACGGAATTTTATAAATGTTCCTGCTTCTCCTTTTGTCTACCCACGGTTCGGACAAAAAGAAAGCCGGGTTGCGCGGCGGCATAGTAAGGGGATAAAAGCCGAGATACGGTCGGACATCTCGCGAAATGCTACCTATCAGTTCTTGGAATCGTGGCATCTGCTCCGTTAATCAAAGAGGGATCAATCCCTCTGAACTTCCCCGCCAAAGCTAAACGCTGAGGCGGTTTTTATTTTTACATCCCACCTTCAAGTCCAATAGGCCATCCTATTGGACTTGAATGACTGGGACGTTTCAACGTGCAGCGGCCCAGTAGGGCTCGGCGCAATGCGGGTGCGAATACTTGACATATTTGTTGAAATGGTGTATGCTTGTAAAGCTTATAAAATTCCTGCGCAGTAAGCAAAGGAGGCTATATGCACCCGCTCTTTACCAAAGCAGTTCTGTTCCGTTCGGGCCTACGTGTTCCAATTATCACCGAAGACGTCGCTTCATGCCTTATCGGTTCAGTGATAGAAATAGGCAAAGAGCGTTTTCTAGCCATTCTTGCCCAAGATGGGGTTACCGCAGCCGATGGAGAAATGGAGTTCAGTAAGCTGCTTGTTGGGATCAATAAAGAATCCCTCTTGAGTGACCCCTTATTTTTATTTTCCATCCAACTCGGCATGACAGACGCAGTGTTAAATCTAGAGGAATCTCTCGGCAGGAAGCTAGACGGAGGCGAAATGCGGTCGGCATTCAAAATGCGCCTCGATGATATCTTGCCGCCCGAACTTGCCGATTACATCTTCAAAAAGTTTCCCGTCTCCTCGCTTTATAGGCCAACCACGCCTCAAGAGTGGAAAGAAAAGGTTGCAAAACATTTTGATGATAAGGAGAGGCGCCTCGCCGGCCCTCTTGGAAACCAGCGGTCTCAAAAAAAATCATCTGGAACAGAAACTCGGCTCGTCCCCTGTCCTGAATGCGGGCTAAAAAAGCGTTGTGACGATAAGACCAAGCGATTTAACTGCAAGCCGCCGGCAGGTTGCGGTTTCCAAAGCCCATATCCAATTCCCGCATCTTAATTTTACCAAATTTTCGTTAAAGTGTTCTGATTCATCTGCGGATTCAGGCCCGGACTTTAAAAACTTTCAACAGAAAGGAGGTGACGGAAATGGAGCTCAGCCAGTTCGGATGGAATGCTCTAACCATCGGATTTCTCGGGGCAGTGTTCTTTACCTTGGTAGAGGCGTGGGGCGTATGGCAGCAGAATCGCGCAATCTGGAAAAACCAGTCAGGCGAGTCGGTTTCCGTCATCTGGTTTTCCTACTTTGCCGCCTTGTTAGCGGTGGTATTCATCTACGGCATCGCAATCAAGAGCATTCTCCTTATCCTAAACGGTCTTCTTATCTCGATCCTGCACATCCCCATCCTCGTTGGGTTGTGGAGATTCAAGGGATTCACGAAGACCGAAAAGGTGATGTGTGCGTGTTTCTTGGCGGCGGTTGTCGCGATGGTGATCGCACCGTTCAAGGACTGGTTCTTCCTTCTCTTTACGGCCGGCAACATCCTATTTTCGCTCAACCAGCCGTACGAGATCTGGAAGAATAAGAACTCGGGTGTGGTGGAGATAAAGCTGCTTGCAGTGTACCTCGCCAGCACTCTATTCTGGCTGATCTACGGCTTCGCCATCGGCGACTGGGTACTACAGATCGTCAACCCTGCGTACATGGTCACGCTCACCATCACCGTGCTTGTATGGTTTAAATACCGGCGAGCACACTGAGCAGACAACTGCTCCCCGCCACGCCTTCGGACTTGGCGGGTTTTTTATTGTTTCGTCCGCAAGAATACCGCGCGGCTTGCCGCGCGGATGAATTGCGGCAACGAAACAATAACCCCGTTAGATAGAGCTTTACTCATCTAATGGGGTGAACAACCGCTGATACCGCCAAGCGGCGCGATACCGCACCGCTTGCGGTGCGGTTATTCATTTTTCACCCGAACCGCTTTCCAAAATCCGCAAAAATCTACAGGTTCAATAGGTTAATCTATTGGACTTGTACGGGAGACGAATATGGCTACTGCAAAATATCTTTATCGCAAGCGGCTCAATAACCTCTTCGCTAAAAAAATCGAGGTCTTCCGACTCGCGGTGATTAAGATAAAAGGCGGCAAGCGCCGTGCCGCCGGTAAGGTATATACGCTTGATGAGCTCTTCGGACCTCTCTACCAAATCAAGAAAAGCTACTTGCCTTTCGCTAAGTAATTCTTTCCCCATAGAAGGAATCCCAAAAAACGCTTTTTGGCTTCATCAAGAACGAGTTCATCCCAATGAGCGCGCAGCAATTCTTCAGAAATTTTTTCTTCGTCGGTTCCAAAATTTATCATTTGCTCAAGCCGCCAGATAGCAAATTTCTTCTCGTCTTTTTCTAATTCTTTTGTAGAAACGCCCCAGTTGTGCATAACATTATTTTATCATATTTCGCGCGGCGAGGCAATTTTTTCCGTATCCTCAATTCGCAGCACAAAAACCCCGCCGTGCTTCTTGGCGAAAAGATAGTTAAAAAGCGCGGTTCTGGCCGTGCCGATATGCAACGGCCCAGTTGGACTCGGCGCAATGCGGGTACGAATACTTGACATATTTTTTACTTTCTGCTACGGATGAATTGCTCTTTGATTCCACAAACCACAAAAACCCTTAAATCGGGGGAGGTTGCGCTATGGACGCGCTGACGGTGGAGGTTGCGGAGGCCTGCGAACGCCTTTACGCACTTGCGAAGAAAAAAGGGAAACAGACGACTTCTTATGACAGCGAGCGTTCCAAGGGTGAAAATGTAGGATACGGTTCGCGCCATGATCGGACACACTACACTCTGCAGGATGGACGATTCACCATCAAAGCAACGGAAGATGCCTGGGTGCAATGGAATCCTACTGCAGACTGGAACGGCACGACTCGAGAGCTGGAGATCATTCGTGGAGGCAAAATGGTTTTTGAGTCAACATATTACGGCACCGAACACGTTCAGCGATTCACTCCAGGTGACGAACGCTACGCCGGCTCCGAAACCAAGAAGGCCAAATCCTGGATGATTCTAGACGGAGACCCGAAAACCTTACCCGTAAAATATCGGAGAGCGACAAGTTAATAAAATGTGCTGCGTACCCGCTATGTCTTCAGACTGGCGGGTTTTTTTATTATTCCACTAAATCTTGAGAAAGCTCAAAGCGAGCTGTCTAGAAATTTTTCCAATTTCATTTTTCGTATCATCTCCTCTCCAACCATTAGCGAGCCGACATGCTTTTTCGGGCCTCGCGCAGACCGAGCGGGCATGGTTCGCCGCAAAGCGGCGAGAGCGAGGCCGAGCGGGAGCGCGTTTGCCTCGTCCCTAGGCCCAAAGGGCCGGGATCGCGGTCGCTGAAAGCGACTTAGCGACAGGGGCAAACGATAGCGTCCCGAAAAAGCATGTCGGCGAGCTAATGCAACCCCAACTTCAAAATTTCTCTGGCTATAACTTCCGTTCCGTCAATCCTCGCAAAGCGCTGGGCGGCCTCTTTCATTTTTTCCATGCGCCCTTTGTCGGCAAGAATGGTATTAATTTCGTGAAGCAAAAGATGAGGAGTCAAATTGGCTTCCTCAATAATAACTGCCGCACCCGCCCTTCCGTATTCATAAGCATTCTCGCGCTGGTGATCCTGAGCCGCGTTTTTCAGCGGAACGAGAATGGCCGGCTTTCCCCACGCGGCAATCTCAAAAATCGCGCCGGCCCCCGCCCGAGACACAACAATGTCGGCTAAAAGATAGGCGTTCCGCATCTCGCCTTCGTTCAAAAAGGGATACAGGTGATAGTCGTCAAACTTATTGTTAAGTATGACTTTGGCCTGCAGCATCGCGTCTTCAAATTTTTTAGTTCCGGTCTGATGAATCACCTCATATTTGGAGAGGGTCTCTTTCAAAACGGAAAGAACGGTGTTGTTCAAAGTCTGCGACCCCTGGCTTCCGCCGAGAACGAGTATAACCGGCTTGCCGGAAAAGGCCTTAAATTCTTCTTTGGCCTCGTTCAAATTTCCCCCAAGGAGGCGTTTCCGCACCGGATTTCCGGTAACGGCAGTTTTATCCTTCGGAAAAT
>CAZDKA010000035.1:0-10126 GCA_964505815.1 uncultured Candidatus Saccharibacteria bacterium
GTATTTGACGGCGACGGCGTATTTTTTACCGGCCGCGTTTTGATTCTTCCTGAGAAAGGCGAATATCTGAAAGAGCGCAGTCATGTTGATGGGCAGGGAGTATCGCTACTTCGCGCCGCAGGAATACATGTTGCGTTGGTAAGTGGCGAGACCACGGGTTTCCTTGAGGCCGTTGGTCAAAAACTCAATACCCTTCCGTCGGTTAGGGATGGAAAATGGCCGCCGATTGCGGTTTTTACCGGACCCCAAGGAAAAGATAAAGTTGCCGCCGTAGAGCGGTGGCTTGGGGGATTAGGTATTTCTTGGGGAGAATGCGCGGCAATGGGTGATGATGTATCCGACTATGAACTATTAAAAAAAGCTGGCTTTGCCGCAGTGCCGAGGCAGGCCGAAGAAGCAGTCAAAAAAATCTCGCATTATGTCGCCCCAAGAGAAGGGGGCAACGGCGCGATTCGCGATCTCTGCAATCTTATTTTAGAGGCGAAAGGAATTGATGCAACCGCGCTTGAACTTCGGTGACACCGCTAAGTTTAGCCCGCCGGTGGTCAGAAAAAAGATGCGGTGAACAACATAACAGTTAGTGTCCGATCGGACACAAAGTGTTATGTATTGTTTTGCCAAATTTTACCAATCCAGCGCTTCTTTGGGAATCAGCGTGTCCTCAAGAATATCAAGTTGAGCAGTTTTTCCGACAAGTTCATTGAGGTATTTGGGTTTCAGATGAGTACCCGGGCCTTTTACAGCGAGCATAGATCGGGTGATGACGGCGCCTTTCGGAATTGAAACTCTTGCGGCAACACTCTTGGCGAGCTTTGCTCTTGATTTCAGCTCATTTTCGGTTATTTTCTTTATGCCGTCGCCCATGGCCGGGTCCACGGCAACCCGTATGTATTTAACTACACGGCGCAGCCCCTCCGGCTCAAGGGATGCCGCATGATCCGGCCCTCGCGTGGCACGGTCCAGAGTAAAGTGCTTTTCTATGACCACCGCGCCCAAAGCGCGCGCCGCCACAGGTATTGCGATTCCGGTTTCGTGTCCTGAATACCCAACCGGCAGATTGTATCTATTTTTTAGAACCTCAATCATTTTCAGATTTACTTTGTCTTCGGCACACGGATAATCCGAGACACAATGCATAAGGATTAAATCTTTGTTTCTCGCGAGTACTGTTTCCACCGCTTCGTCAATTTCTTCAAGCGTGCTCATGCCGGTTGACATGATGACTGGTTTTTTCTTCTTGGCAATGTGCTCAAGAAGCGGAAGATTCGTGAGGTCGGCTGAAGCTATTTTGAATACCGGCGCTTCCAGCTCTTCCAAAAAATCAGCCGATTTTTTGTCCCAGGGGCTTGCAAAAAAGATTATATTTTTCTCCCGGGCGAAGTCTCTCATCTCTTTCCAGGTATCTTCAGACAGCTCCAATTTTTTTCTGTGCTCGCCGTAAGTAGCGGCTAGAGCCGTCGGGCTGTCATATGGCTTTTCAAGCGCCTCCCTTATCAAAATGTCCTCAACCGTTCTTTTTTGGAACTTTACTGCGTCAGCTCCGCATTCCGCGGCTGACTCGATGAGCTTTTTTGCAAGTTCGGGGTCGCCGTTGTGGTTGACCCCTGCCTCGGCAACAATAAAACATGGATGCCCTTCGCCAACAGGTCGGTCGCCTATATAGATGGTCTTGTTCATATTTTTATAAATTTCTAAATTCTAATCTCTAATTTCTAAATAAATCTAAAACTCAAATCTCAAAAACGTTTTTGAATTTTGATATTTGAGATTGTTTAGAGATTAGGGTTTCGAGATTAGATATTTTTAAGATACCAATCTTAGCCATAACTAGTATTATCTATAGACATGGCCAACAGTAAAAAGAAAGTAAAGATTCTTGGTATTATTCCTGCTCGCGGCGGCTCCAAAAGCATTCCGTATAAGAACATCGCCCGGCTCGCCGGCAAGCCGCTGATTTATTATACTATCCGCGAAGCAAAGAGGTCTCATTTGCTTGATGCGTTTATTGTGTCCACCGATGACCCTAAAATTGCGAGTGTCGCGCGGCGCCTCGGCGCGGATGTCCCATTTTTAAGGCCTAAGAAGTTGGCCGGTGATAAATCCCCGGATATTGAGTTTTTTAAGCATGCGGTATTGTGGGTTGAAAAACACCGCGGCTGGAAACCGGATATAATTGTCAATCTTCGGCCTACAGCGCCTTTGCGGATCGCGGAAGATATTGACCGCGTTATTTCGCTGATGCTTGAGACCGGTTGCGATTCTGTGCGCACTGTATCAGCGCCAAATCCATTTAATCCTTTTAAGATGTGGACGATATCCGCGCAAGAAACCGGCATAATGAAGCCGCTGATTAAAACCGCGCACTATTCAAGACTCGGAACAGACGTGCCGCGCCAGCTCCTGCCGCATGTCTACTGGCAGAATGGTTTAGTAGACGCTACAAGGGTGAAGTTTATCAAACGCGGTGTTATTTACGGCCCCGATATCAGAGGTGTCGTGACTGATCCTCTGCGTAATGCTGATCTTGATGAGCCGAAGGATTTGAAGCGAGCGGCACTCATTATGAAAGAGTTAGGCATGCTGTGACGTACGAACCAGACGTTATAAATTTAGTCATTATAAGTTGATGGGATTTTTAGCCGGCATTATCACCGCGGTAGCGCTATCGTTTCAAAATACTTCTTTTCGCAAACTCAAAGACGTTGATGCGCATTTTTTGAACTGGTTCCGGTTCCTAGTCGGTTCAGTAGCGCTCGCATTTCTCGTAACATTTCTTGGCGAGTGGCATATACCGCAGAAGATTTTTTGGTATTATCTTCTTGGAATCGTGCTGCCGGCTGAAGTGCTGCTCGCTTTTTTGTATGTACGGGCCTTTCAATATTCTCCCCAATCGCTAGTCGGGCCGCTTTTTTCTTTTTCTATTGTGCTTTTGATCCCTATTGCTTATATATTTCTTGGCGAGCTGCCAACTCTTATTGGCTTTTTAGGTATCGGCAGCGCATTGACCGGCTCATTAATACTCGGATGGGATATACGTCATCCCGGCGTCACCCATGCTCTCCGTAATATCGTAAAGGAAAAAGGAAGTTACTTCATGATTAGCGCGGCTATAGTGGCTAGCGTCGCGATTGTGTCAACAAAAGCATTATTCCACTATGCCGGTCCGCTTCTCTCTGCTTTTTACATTACCACCCTGTTAACTCTTGTATACTCGCCCGCACTTTTTTTATATCCGTTTTCTCGTATGTATGGCCGATGGCCGGATTTTATTGGTTTGTTGGCGGCGAGCGTATTTGAAAGAATTTTCAATTATATTGGATTATCGTTGCTACTTTCTACATATTTCATTTCCATAAAACGCTTAAGTGTTGTATTCGATGTGCTGTTGGGCAGAATATTTTTTCATGAAGATCATACCGTTGAACGCATGCTCGGCGCTCTCTTTATGATTGCCGGTGTAATACTGATCCTATTCTCTTAACGCTTGAATTGACTTATTAGTAGCCGCATGTTACTAAATATTTTATTAGCATCATTAACAAATAAGCGGTTAAAGGGCATAAAAAGGAGACGGATAGTATGAAATTCTTGATCGTTGGACTTGGCTCTATTGGTCAGCGTCATTACCGGAATCTGCGGTTCCTCGGCTTTTCCGATATTGCTGTGTATCGGACAGGCAAAGGGGCGCCAGACTTCATCCAAAAATTCGAAGAAGAATATCGACCCGCGGTTTTTCATGATTTGACCGAAGCCTTCCGGACCGGCCCGGATGCGGTATTAATTGCCAACCCGACCGCCCTGCATACGGAATTCATTTCTGCGGCTTTGCGCCATGGAGCAAGAGGCGTTTTCGTAGAAAAACCAATTGGGCATAAAGTTTCTGCGGCTGAAATTGTCGTTGCTGAAGCCGAGAAGAAAAATATCGTGGGTTATGTCGGCTACAATTTTCGTTTTCATCCGCTCCTCCAAAAAATGAAAGCATCGGTTGACGAAGGCCTGGTTGGAAAAGTTATATCTGCTTCGGTTGATTCTGGCGAATATTTGCCCGATTGGCATACATGGGAAGATTACCGTAGAACTTACCCGGCGCGCCGCGAAATGGGCGGCGGGGTAGTGCTGACCCAAAGCCATGATATTGATTACCTCTACTGGTTTTTCGGGGCGCCTAAACGCGTTGCCGCTTTTGGCGGCACAAGAACTGGTCTTGAGGTTGACACGGATGATCTGATAGATGGAATTCTAGATTACGGAAATGGCGGCCCCGTTGTGTCCCTGCATATGGATTTTTACCAGAGACCCGCGCGGCGAGTGTTCGAGATTATGGGTAGCGAGGGAATGCTTCGCTGGAGTTATTACGAAAAGAAATTAGAGCTGATTCCTCACGCAACCGGCAGAGAGGCGATGCTGTGGAGCGTTCCCAATGGCTTTGAGCGGAATGATATGTTTGTGAACGAGTTAAAGCATTTCATTGCCTGCCTTGATGGTAGCGAAAAACCCGCAGTAACTTTTCGCGATGGACTAAACATTTTGAAGATAGCGGAAGCGATTCTTATTTCGTCGAATAGCGGGGAGGTGATAAATCCATGAACAAAGATTCAATCTTCAAGCTTTTCTCGCTCGATGGCAGAGTGGTTATTATCACGGGCGGGGCAGGCATGCTTGGAAAAAAGTATGCGAAAGCATGTTCTGATGCCGGAGCCAGAGTCGTGCTTTTTGATATCAGAGGCGTTGCCTCTTTGCCGAAAGACTTCTGTACCGAATACGAAATCGTGGACATTACGAATAAGACTGAGGTTCAAAAATCAGTGAAGAAAGTTTTCTCGCGCTACGGCAATATAGATGTTCTCGTCAACAACGCCGCGATGAATCCGGTGCCGGGGAGCCCAGAATCAAAAGGCCAGTTTTCGCCATATGAAGATTATCCGGCGGAGCTCTGGGAGAAAGAGCTGTCGGTGGGTCTCTCCGGCGCGCTTTTTTGCACTCAGGCCGTAGTTCCAATTATGAAGCGGCAAGGAAGCGGTTCAATCATCAACATTTCTTCAACGTACGGCAATGTTGGTCCGGATAACCGCATTTATGATGAGGGTAAGTACAAGTCAATCGGCTATGCCACAACAAAAGGAGCGGCGCTGAATTTTACGAGAGCCTGGGCCTCATACCTCCGCGGCACCGGCATACGGGTTAACACCTTGACACCCGGAGGAGTATTCGCCGGTCAGCCAGATGAGTTTGTAAAAAAATATGAGGAGCGTACCATTCTCGGACGCATGGCCCGCAAAGACGAATATAACGGCGCGATCCTTTTTTTGGCCTCCGACGCCTCAAGCTATATGACCGGCGCGAATCTTGTGGTGGATGGCGGATGGACGGCGTGGTAATAAAATTTAAGGAACTGTGCGCTGGAGAACATCCAGCGCTTTTTTCTTGACTTTTCGTGTATATTGTGGAACTAATCTTTAAGATGGTTCTTTGTCATTGCTAATATCTCAAAAGGGGGGTGTTGAGTGTTTGCATTGGTATGGTCCTTGCCAATTCTTTCTGGTCTCGCTGATGCGCTTTCGCGTGGCGTGATAAAACTCACAAAAGTCCATAAGTTCATACTGGTTGCCGGAGGTTATTTCTTCGCTCTCCCATTTTATTTTATCTGGCTTCTATTCGAAGGTATTCCTGATGTTCATCCTGTATTTTGGTGGGTCATTGCTGGACACGTACCGCTTCTCACCCTGGCAAACATTTTCACCGTCGAAGCGCATCGGAGCTCACCTCTACTTCTTACCGCACCATATTTGAGTTTGACGCCGGCGTTCCTTTTAGTAACCGCGCCGCTCATGGGTGTAGGTTTGCCTACTGTATGGGGCGTGCTTGGTGTGTTAGTGATTACCGCCGGTCTTTATCTTCTGAATACAAAAGATAGTCGTGCCGGCTTCCTTGATCCGTTAAAGCAACTGAGAGCCGAGCGGGGTTCACGGCTCATGCTCGTAGTGGGCGTCATATTTGCTATAACCGCCAACTTTGATTATTTGGCGTTTGTGAATGCAAATGCTCCATTCTATCTTTTGGTTGACCACGGCTTAGCGGGTATCACTAGCATCGTCATTGCCATTACTTACCTTGGTGTTGGTCGTATGACAAAACAGGAGCTTGTCCCGCAAGGTTCATGGTGGCCGCTCGTTTTCTATGGCGTAATGATTGCTGCCTCCGTGGTCCCACACATGCTTGCGTTTGTATGGATCCCTGTTGTGCCTTACGTGATCGCTGGCAAACGAGCGGGTATGATTCTTTTTACGGTTGGGATAGGGCTTGTGATTGCTGTCATAAAGCAGTTTGGCGGACGCTATACCAGCGAACGAGAACACCTTCAGTGGCGTATACCCGGGACACTAATGATGGTTGCCGGAATGGTGATCATTATCTTTTGGGGTAGAAACCCATAGAGTTCCGCATGGGGTAGTAATAAGAGTATTATTCCATGCGGTTTTTATTTTATAAAATTATAAAGCTGAATGCAGTATCATATAGATGCTGTGATTCACCGTCAATTTTATGAATACATATTCTAAATCTTTCCAACCAATTCTGGATCGGATATTGGAGCGCGTGTTCGTGTCAGCTGAAATCGGCAAGAACTTTATCCAGACCCAAGAGGAACGCCCTATTTCCGAATACCTTGAGAACGCCAAGGCTTTGGTGAGGGCCGCGCAAGAAGCAGGCGCCGATGCGGTAAAGTTTCAGACGCACAATGTTGAAGACGAGCAATTGAACATCAATGTTGTCTCTCCGCATTTTAAGGGCGCGGATCGTCATTCGTGGGTGACCAGGAATACAAATGCAACGCCGCTTAATGAATTTTGGAGACCGCTCAAAGCATACTGTGATGAAATTGGCATTCTTTTTCACTCAACACCGATGTCAAGGGGTGCGGCAAAGAAACTCAACGAACTCGGCGTTGAACTCTGGAAAGTCGGCTCCGGCGATATTTTAGATTTTGTTACCCTTGATTATCTTGCCTCAACCGGAAAACCAATAATTATTTCTTCCGGTATGTCTACACTCGCGGAACTTGATAAAATGATTGACTTTCTGAAACGACGGAGCGCGGAAGTTATTCTACTTCATTGTGTTTCAAAGTATCCCTGCCCGCCGGAACATTTAAACCTTGGCACGATCGAATTCCTGCAAAAGCGCTATAATATCCCTGTCGGTTTCTCTGATCACTCAATTGGCATTGATTCGGCTCTTGCCGCGACAGCACTTGGCGCGAAAGTGATTGAGAAACACTTTTCATTTTCCCGCGATCTTTGGGGCGCGGATCATAAAGTGTCAATGACGCCCGATGAGTTGACATCCCTTGTCGCGGGTATTCGCGAGCTTGACCGCGATCCGTCAAAAAAACGCGAGTATCTTGAAAAAGATATTGTAAAAAAGGGGATGGGAGATGGCACGAAAGTATTGCAAGACGATGAAGCGGTATTTCGCCCCTACTTCCGAAAATCGCTTATGTCCGGACAAGATATTCCCGCAGGAACCCTCGTTACTGCAGATATGCTCTATGCCATGCGCCCCCAGGCCCATGCAGGAGGATTGCCGTCAGAACAATATGAAGAGGTGATCGGGAAAAAGGTTGCGCGCGCAGTCAAAAAATACGACCCAATCACTCTTGATTTGTTAGAATCATAATAGCCATGCTCAATAAATCTGCTGTTAAAAAATTTATAAAAGAGTTGCCGGAAAAAGCGGGCATCCGCGAGCCGAAGAAAAAACGCAAGGTCTGCTTTATCATTACTAATCGCATTCACTATGCACGCCAGCAACTTCTGCTTGATCAGCTTAAAGGCGATCCGGAAATAGAGCTGCAGTTAATCGTCGGAGGGTCGGCACTTCTTGATAAATACAGCGACGTCATGCCGCGCCTGGGAGAGAAAGGATTTGTGGTTCACGAGCAAATGCTGAATCTTATTGAGGGCGGGAATCACGCTGCCATGGCCAAGACCGCCGGACTCGCCGTTTTGGAACTCGCCAACACCTTTCAGAAGTTGGATCCGGACATAGTGCTTATTCGGGGAGACCGGTTTGAGCAGTTGGCCGCGGCCATGACCGCAGCATATTTGAATAAAACAGTCGCCCATATAGAAGGAGGAGATGTAACGGGTACGATTGACGAAAGCGTCAGGCACGCCATTACCAAACTTTCCCACATCCATTTTGTCACCAATGACGATGCCTACCAGAGGGTTCTCCAGATGGGGGAGAATCCGGAATATGTCTTTAATGTCGGCTCTCCGGATATTGAATTTGCGGCTCACGTCAGCCGCAGGATTAATGTCGATACAATGAATCGTATGGGTGTTGGCGGCTCAATTGACTTTTCAAAGCCCTACATGTTTGTTATTCAGCATCCGGTAACCAGCGAATCCGATAATTTGGAAAATATTTTAAAGACGCTTGGGGCCGTATCGGAAACCGGAATTCAGGCCTTATGGTTCTGGCCAAACCCCGACGCCGGGACTGATGAGATTTCCGGCGGTATCAGGCGTTTCCGCGAAAAGCACCCTATGCGTCAAGTTCGGTTTGTCATTGACGTTAACCCATGGGATTTCATAGCGCTTCTGCAACACGCCGTGTGCCTGGTCGGCAATTCATCCGCCGGCATAAAAGAAGCGTCGTACTTCGGCGTGCCGGTGGTAAATATCGGCACCCGCCAACAGGGCAGAGCCAGGGCTGAAAATGTCATTGATGCGGGCTATAACCAGGAAGCGATTAAAAAAGCGATAGAGAAACAAATAAAGCATGGCCCTTACGCCCAATCTTCCATCTATTACCAGCCGCAAACCTCAAAACATATTCGCAATATTTTAAAAACCGTTCCCCTCTACACCCAGAAACGATTTCATGACGTTAGATGATTATTTGCTGTTAAATAAAGAGCGCCCACTCGGGCGCCTTTTTGTGACAAATGTTTTACCGCTTGGCTAGCTCAAGAATTTGCTGGGAAACCCCGAAGGAATCAAATGGTTTGGCCTTGGTCAGGTAGTCAACCTGTTTTTGGATGAGCGCCTCGCAAAGCGTCCTATCCCCAAAAACTTTGAAGCTGACCGGGTAAGAGATTTCAAGCACTGCGCCGGCCTCCACCAGAGGATATCTGGTAAGTCCGTTTTGGCCGCTCATATCCTTTATCATCTCGGGTGTCCGTATCGAGACAGGAATTTTCTTGGCAACAACCGACGGAAGGAGAAGAGTTGAGAACGGCGAAACAGTCATGTCGCAAAGCATGGCGAGGGCATCGGCATTTGGCGTCGCGACCTCAACGACTTTGTCGCCAAGCTCGAAAAGAAGTTCTCGCCAGATCTCGCCGTAGGTTTTTCCGCCACTGTCCGCTCTCTCGGCCCACTTGGGGTGGAGCCGGGGAATCAGCGTCCAGTCGCCGGGAGTTCCCTTCAGCGATTCCACTACGACGCGGATTACCGAAGATGTTGAAGTCCCGCCCCCGGCAAGAAGCACGGTCGGCTTTTTCAGTTCTTTCATGCGAGTCGCGAGGTCTTCCGGAATGGCAAAGTTTTGCAGTGCATTTAGGGCGAGATTTCCGGATATGCTGACAGGCGCTTTCTCAAATCTCGGAATCCGCCGGATGACATCTTCACCAATGTGGTCAAGCGTAAAGATCATGCTGGGGCTCGCCGTGTTTCTGAAGCTTCCGCCCCAGAAGTCCTCAATCCAGACGAGAGGAATGCCGTGCACGTTTGCCGCTTCAGCAAAGTTCTTCTCAAGGTTGATGGGACTGCCGAGCCCGACAACAACGATATCCGGCTTCACCTTGTCGATGACTCGAGAAGCATTGAGCGCAAATGGTTCGTCCCTATAGTCCGCGGTTCCCTGAAAGTAAAGCTCAAAGCCGGCTTTCTTCCAGGCGCGCGCACTAAGACCTTCGGAAATCACGACCAGTTCGCACTCGTCCCTCATCACCTCGGCCACCGGAACAAGTACGTTTCCGCCGCCCATGTCTTTGGAAACGAAGAGAATCTTGCGTTTCGCCACCGGCTCCCTCCTTTGCTTTTGCGCGCAACTTTATGTATTTGCGGAAATTCTCTTTTGAAATGCAACTTCAGATAATGGAGTTGTATGAAAAAGA
>CAZDKA010000036.1:0-10093 GCA_964505815.1 uncultured Candidatus Saccharibacteria bacterium
AGGAGCCAGCTTGAATACATTGACCTCCGTTTCGGCAACAAGGTGTTTTATAAATTCCGATAATCATTTGATGATACAACTAACAAGCGACCGCTTGTTAGTTGTATATTTGTTTTGTTAAAAAACAAAGGCACCGAATTGGTGCCGAGAAAAATAACAGAGGGCGATCCGTAGATCGCCCCCAAGGGCAAGTAACCCGCGCGCAGGCTTTATGGTTGATAACTCCCAGGCCGGGAGGCCATCTGTACGATGGCCTTTACCCTTGCACTGCGCGCGGAAGTTGTTGCATGGCGTCGTCCGGAATTGAACACCGGCCTCTCCGGACATTGAGTCCGGCGCATTGTCTTGCATGCTCCGACGCCATGCACCGTTCCGCGCGCATGTGGCTTCAGGGGTAGGATCGTAAACCTCACGTCCTACCAACCGGATTTAGCCGCGCGCGGAAGTTGTTGATGAAAAGAGCGCGCTAGAGAACGTGGACGCGTCATTCCCTAGCTTGTATACCACCATTCCCGAAGGAAGGCGTCCAATGGCCGCTGTCTTAGGCGAGGTTGCCGCGGAACGCAACGCCTCGTCTCCCGGCTGTTCTTTAGGGCTGGCATAGCGCCGGGCCGTCCACCAGTCCACTTTTTACTATGGCCATTATAGCAAATCTACAAATCTTGTCAAGCCCAGCGGTAAAACACTCAATATAAAATCACTAAAATCGGCTTATCCAAGCCGATTTTAGCTATTCGTACATTCGTAAAAATTCGTATTTCGTAAAGCTTAAGGCAGGCGGTAAATAAATATTGACTTCCCGGCTCTGGCAACCGGCTGGTGGCCACGAAGCCATTCATAAGAATCTTCCGGCTTCCTAATAAAGCCGGGCGCGGGCTTGCCAAAAGCGCCCATTTGAAACGTCACCGATATTGCGAACCATCCTGAAGCCGGCCCACGTGAGGACCACCACGGCTCAACCTTATTACCCAGATAATAATGGAGATCTCCGCCGCCGAAATAGTCAACGGCGATTTTTTCAATGCGGTTTTCTTCAACAAAAGTTTTCAGACGCCGCAAATCCTGACCCCAGTCGTAGTTTGAATCAACCGCGTACTGGTAGCCGTTGTCTGTTCCGCCGGCCAGCCCATTGTAGTAGGAGAGAAAATGCGGGAATGAGGAGAAGGTACCCGCTATCAGCCAGACCAGCAGTATTCCTACTATAAGGTATTTGGGAATGGCCTTGACATAGATTTGATAAATATTTTTGAGAAAGCCATACCAGGTGTGCGGGTCGGCGTATTCTTTGTATTCGAGCCAGTGAACTATCTCTTTGGCAACCAATATATATATGAAAGGGAAAGTCGGCAGAAGATGACGCACGCCGATATTAAGCGGCGAGCGCATTGACCAGCCCCAGTAAAAAATAATGAAAAGCCATGCGGCGGCCTCCAGGAAGTGATTTTGTATCCAGAAGAGCGCGTTCCAGAGCGATTTTTGTCTGGCGCGGGCCACGTTCCATAGCGCGAAACCCAAGGCCATGAGCGATAAAATATGAAAAGCCAGCGGCTCTTTCAGGAGATACATGGTCGGGAAATAAAGGGTTGAACCGCTAGCGCTCACTTCGCCGAGGAAATATGTTGTGTTTCCTCCGGCAACTCTTTGCACCACCATCAATATGCCGAGAAAATACTGGGCAAGCGGCCGGAGAAGAGGCTGTTTTGCCATCCATAAGTCAAAATCAGCGAGCTCCATCGTTCCGAACGAACCGAGAAGAAACCCTGAATCGCTAAGCTGCCGTTCCATTGGGTAATCCCAGACATGGTAGGCGTAAACTCCCCAGATAAGCACCATTCCGACAACGCCGATCAAGATTGTTTTGCCGAGAAGCCCGAAGAATACTCTGGCCCGGTCTTTCCAATGAAGATGCATTTGGGCTAGAACCCACAAAACGAGTAGAGACCCATAGATGGGAATTAGGAGAAAAAGCGAGAACTTGAGAAGCTGGGCAATACCAAAAGCGAGCCCGGCGCGAACCACGTTTTTCCAGGTCGGGTTTTCAAGAAAAAGAAGGAAGCAGACAATGCCGATAAAAAAAGCAAAAGCCGCGGCAAGGTCAGTAGTGACAAAACGCGAATGGGCGAGTATTGTCGGCGAGAAAGCGTAAAGAGCGAGAGCAATAATAGCGGCTTGTGCCCCGAAATATTTTTTGGCCCAGCCAAAGAAAAGCCATCCGAAAAATAAGGCGAGGAGCATCATCGGTACTCGCATCCATAAAATAATTTTGTCGGCATCATTCCCCGATTGGTACAAAAAAGCCCGTCCCTGCTCCCACTGGCCGTTGACGTCTTCTTTCCAGAAAGCAGTGTCGGTCGGAAAATGCGGATTCAAAAAAAGCGCGGGGAATGCGGCAAGGTCTTTTATGAGCGGCGGATGTTCGGGATTTAAGCGATAGTCGCGGAGTGCCAAATACGAGTAGCCCGCAGGAATGTGCGCTAGTTCGTCCATTATTGCCGAGTCACCTTTCACCGAAAACAACATCAAGAGCCCCATTACCGCAAGAATGGCAACGGCCAAATAGTTGACTTTTTTATTGTTCATTGTATAATGATATTATTGCGATTGCACCATATATTATAGCAAAAACGGGGTATTCAGAAATGAGGAACAGCGATCCGCTTTGGAAGAAGATACTTATTATTCTCCTTATATCGCCCGTCGCGCTCGCCATCGGACTTGTTGTGTACGCCTTTTTCCACTCACTTTTTGTTCTCCCGTACCTGCCGCCGTACTTCCAGAAATAGTTACGGCGGTTATTTATTTTCGAAAACAATAAAATCTCCCGTAATTTTGGGCCGCAGCGCAGGAAACCTTTGGCGTATTTCTCGAATCAGGCGCTGATCGCCGGAATACAATGGGAGAACAGAAACTTTTTCTCCGGGCGTAATTGATATTTCGGGAAGCGTATGCACATACTCAACCATTTTTTCTCTTCGCCGCGCTTCATCAAATGTATCGGTGACAAACATAACTGTTTGTGCAGGCGCCTTGATGCCGCGGACGAACCCTCCCGAAAGATTTACCAGCACGATTTTTTTCGTCTCCCGCGGAAGGGTATTTAGGTATTTGCCAATTTGCAGCAGGTCGGTTGAGAAAGCGTTTTGGGTTTCAATCCGGTTTGGGAAGTGAACAAAGTAAGCGCGATAAGTATTAACTGTAATAAGTATCGAGATGAACGCCAGCAAAAGCGCGGCTTCTTTTTTTATGCGGTTAATTTGAGCTTTTCGTTCAATCCATAGAGGGTCTTCCTCCGCCGTTTCAAGATAATGTTTTATTTTTTCCCATAGAAAAACAGCGCCCCAGCCGGCAAGGAGGAATACAGGAGGAATGAGACCGAGCGAGCGAAGGGCGTGCGGCAGGCCCTCCCGCGTCAAAGTTGCAGGCAGCATCATAAACGCAAACCAACTTAATAGAGCAAAGGCGGCAAGCGGAGGTTCGAAAACCCTAAACTCTAAATCCGAAGCCCTAAATTTGAGCCAGCGCAATATTTCTGCAATTGACAAAATAAATCCTATGGCGAAAAAAGCAGCAACTGGCCAGAACAATTGCGGCTGGCAGGCTAGGTTGTGGCGCGGGTTGCAGTCGCCATTCCAGAAAAACATCTGAAGCGTTAACAAGTTTGACTTCGCGAATTCATAAAACGGATTCTCGCCTGAAAAAATTGATACCTGTCCGCTTCTGCCAATAAAATCTTCAGGATTTTGCAGAAAATATAATCCCATCGGCAGCGCAGTCACTAACGCAACCAGAATAAAAAGCGCTGTAATGCATGGGACACACGATCTTTTATCTGTATCAATAGGACGTCCTATTGATACAGATAGTTTTGAGCGCGCTTTGAGCCATTGTATAAGATAGAAAATAAGCGGTATGGCGATGACCAAGGGCATAAAGCGGAAAGCAATATAGGTGTGAAAGCCGAGTCCAATAGAAATGCCAGCAAGCGCCGCGCTTGATATTTTTCCGTTACGCAGAGCTTTTAATAACCAATACATTCCAAAGGTTGCAAAAAAAGGAACAAGGATTGCCCGGAATCCGATTCGCGAGAAATTAATGTGCCAATAACTCGTGGCCAAAAAAAACGAAGAGAAAAATGGGAGAAGCGGGGAGAGCGATAACTCCCTGGCCAGCAGCCATAGGCCGGCAATGGTCAGAGTTGCGAAAATCGTCGATACCAGGCGCAACACCCAAGGTTCGGCCCCCAAGATCCATATGGCGATGGCCTGCAGATTAATAAAAAGACCCTCTCTGCCGTTATTTTCGGGGTAGAATACCTTAAACACTCCGGTTCTTAGGGCTTCCACGGCATTATTGCCGTTGGTTGCCTCATCGGGGTAGAGGCCGGGCGGGATATCCTGAATCAGGTAAAAACGGAAAAACACGCCAAGAGCCATGACGCCGATAAACAGGAGTAGTGCAATATTACGCATGTTTATATTATACTAAAAAGTAGGAAATATGCCCCAAGACAGAAAGCCATCAGGAGAAACACTGCCCGAAGAAATTCGGGAGCTTGAACATTTGCTTGAGGAGAAAAAGCGCTTTCTGGCCGAAAAAGGAGAAGAGAGAGAGCCGCGCGAGGTTTTCCGCGAGATCTTCCGCGAAAAGTATCCTTTACCCACAGAGGAAAAAATTGCTCCTCCTCAGGTTGGCGCCCTGCCGCAACCGCCGTTCGGTACTACCCAAAAACGCGAAGACGATGCAGTAAAAAAAGAGCGCAAAGAAGAAATAGCCGCGCTTATTGAAATTTCTTTTGAAAAAGGAGTGCGACAGGCCGTGAATATTGCCAAACGCACAAGCCCATGGCTTTTGGACGAGCTGCACGACCGGCTTATCGACGAATACTACCAAAAATTGGTTCAAAGCCGTGAAGTAAGCGAGAACTCATGATTTCCGACCAGACCCTTTTTTCATTATACATTCTTTTTGTTCTTGGCGGCCTCGCCATGGGTGTTGCTTTCTGGGTGGCTCTGCGAGCGCGAGCCAGAAAAGAAATATCACGCTCCTTCAACCTTAAACTCTTTCAGGTGACCCTGCCGCGTCTGGCCCCCAAAGAGCCGTTGTCGCTTGAGCATGTTCGCGAGAAAATCGCGCTCATGGAAAAGCTTTACGCAAATCTTAAAGAAGCCTCGCCTTCGGGGTGGTTCCGTAAAACTCCGCAGACATTCGCGCTGGAATTGACCGTTCCGGCGATCGGCCAGGAGATTACTTTTTATATTGCCGTGCCGCGGCTTATGGCCAGCTCCATTACCAAAATCATTGAAGGCGTTTATCCCGACGCGCAAGTGGCGGAGTCAAGGGACTACAACATTTTTAATCCCGAGGGTCAGAGCGCGGGAGCATTTTTGACATTTACCAAAAACGATTTTCTGCCGCTGCGCACTTACCGCTCGCTTGAAGCTGACCCTTTGGCCCAGCTTTCCAATGCCTTCTCGCGTATTGCCCAATCCGGCGAAGGCGCGGCATTTCAGGTGATCTTGCGTCCTGCGCCGGACAGTTTTCATGGCCAGATTCGCAAATTTGCCAAAAAAGTTTTTCAACGCGGCGATTTTGAACGAAGAAGTATTGCCTCCGAGGTCCTAGGCGATATTTTCGGGACGGGCAAGAGTGAAAAAGAAAAGAAAGAAGAGCCGAAAGCCAAAACCTTAACACCCAAAGAAGAGGAGATGCTCCGCGCAATTGAAAACAAGGGCGCAAAAACTCTTTTTGAAGCGAATATCCGTCTTATCGCCTCGGCGGCAAGCACATCCCGGGCCAAAGAGATTTTGAAAGGACTTGAGACGGCCTTTCTGCAGTTTGAAGATCCGACTCTGAATAAATTCAAAGTGCAGGAACTCTCTGGCTCAGCGTTAAAAAATCTTTTCTACCAATTTTCTTTCAGGGTTTTTGACAGCCATCAGGTCGTACTGCTCGGTTCAGAAGAGCTGACTTCAATGTATCACTTCCCGAATACGCCGCTTGAGACGCCCAAAATCAAAGTGGTCAAAGCCAGGGAGGCCTCGCCTCCGGCGAATCTTCCGCAAAACGGTCTTCTCCTCGGCTTCAATGTTTTCCGCGGAGAGGTGCAGCCGGTGCGGATTCTTCGCGATGACCGCCTGCGGCATCTCTATGTCGTCGGCCAGACCGGAACAGGAAAAACCGTATTCATGGAAAATATGATTCGCCAGGATATGGAAGCCGGCGAGGGAGTGTGTTTTATTGATCCGCACGGCGATTCCATTGAGCGCATTCTCGGCCTTGTGCCGGAGCAAAGGGCGGGGGACGTGATTTATTTCAATCCCGGAGATACGGCCTTTCCCATGGGCCTCAATATGCTGGAGTACGATCCAAAATATCCGGAACAAAAGACATTTATAGTCAACGAGCTTCTGGACATTTTCAACAAGCTCTACAACATGTCCATTGCCGGCGGCCCGATGTTTGAACAATATTTTCGTAACGCCGCGCTTCTGGTCATGGACGATCCGGAGTCGGGCAACACTCTTCTTGAAATTGAGCGGGTACTTTCCGAGCGCGAATTTCGCGAATACAAGCTCTCGCGGACAACCAATGTGGTGGTCAAAAATTTCTGGACGGAAGTAGCCGAGAAGGCCGGAGGCGAGGCCTCGCTCCAGAATATGGTGCCCTACATCACTTCAAAGTTTGACACTTTTCTTGCCAATGAAATAATGCGCCCGATTATTGCCCAGGAGAGTTCGGCTTTCAATTTCCGCGAGGTTATGGATAGGCAGAAAATCCTTCTTATCAATCTTTCCAAGGGCAGGTTGGGTGAACTGAACTCATCGCTCGTCGGGCTTATCATGGTCGGTAAGCTCTTGATGGCCGCGTTTTCGCGATCAGACATTCCCGAGGGCGCGCGAAAGGACTTCTTCGTCTATATTGACGAATTTCAGAATGTAACGACAAAATCCATTGCCACGATTCTTTCCGAGGCGCGTAAATACCGTATGGCGCTCACCATTACTCATCAGTTCGTGGGCCAACTTGAAGAAGAAATCAAAAAAGCGGTTTTCGGCAATGTCGGCTCGCAGGTTTCTTTCCGCATCGGCTCGGATGACGCCGAATTTGTTTCAAAGCAATTCTCGCCGGTTTTCGGCCCCGAGGACCTCGTTAATGTTGATAACTACAACGCCTTTTTGAAGCTCTTAATTAACGGCCAGACCTCGCGGCCTTTCAATATCCGCACCTATCCGCCATCAATCCCGAATAGCAGCATCGCCGAGCGGATAAAAGAATTATCGCGGGAAAGATACGGACGGCCGAGAGACGAGGTTGAAAAAGAGATAATTAGGCGGTACGAATATAAGCGATGAATCCCGTTAGAAATCGCGGACGCGTATAAAGTCAAAATTTTTGCTAAATGATCAGGTTTTATTCAGCTATAACTCATAGAACGTGGAAAATATCGTCCGCGTCCTATTTCTAACGGGATGAAAGAGTACTACGAGGAACAATTCATTCCGGAAACGGGAAGAGTCGAACGGAAAAAACTCTGGTTTGTGTATGAATATACTCCGGAAGTAAGAAAGGAGCTCGAAGACTCAGCGCCTCTGATCCGTGACGCCATCGCGCAATTTTTCGCGGAAGAATCAAAAATGGGGCATCTGCCGTTTGAGAAAAAAGAGGTAAGAGAAGTTGCCGGGACCATTGAAAGCGAAGTTGACGAGGAACTTTTTGGCCTTCGCGGACCTGACTCGACGCTGGCCCTTGCCTTTGTCGAGGCGCACTACGCCTCGCTCAAAAGGGCCGAGCAAACGCTCGAAAATTATTTTGAACATTCCGGAGAATTGACCCAGGACGAAATTAGCAATGCCGCTCGCGATCTCGATGAGGCGCGTCATGATCAAGAACGATTTATGCGTCTTGCTGAGACTATGTATTCGGTTCACCCCGGGCTCGCGCGGCTCTACACGAGGAAAGACCTTCTGGACTGGATAGAATGGACAAAAAATAATCTTAAAGTAGAGGCGCGAAAACTCAAAAAATCGTCCGAGGGCGGCTCAAACATCGAGCTCGGGGAAGCCGAGAACAGCATTGAAAGTTTTGAGCGGTTTCTCCGAGGACGACCAATCGCAGCTGATTATGACGTACTCCTGAAACGGATCACCGAAGTTCGTGAAGACGCCGCCGCTCGCTTTCCGGATCTTTTAATAAAATATGCAGCTCGCGATGGCGATAAAGAGGCGCGAAAAGAAATTGTTGATATTGAATGGCTTATTTTTCAGTATGATCAGATGCGGCGCATGCTCGAAGATGAGAAACGGCTCAAGCGCGGCCAGGGAATAAAAAGATAAAAGGCACTATGTTAAAACGCTCTGACATTATTCTCTCTTTAATTATCGGTTTTGTTTTCGGCTGGCTTTTGATGCCGGTTGCGGCCAATCTCGGGATTGAGCTCGGTTCCTTTGCCTTCTTTCTGCCGATTATATTTTCAGTCTTTGCGGCCGCAGCCCTTTTTATCGCTTGGCTTCTATCAAGATTCGTGCCGGCGCTTTTTCAGTTCGCCAAATTCGCCGCGGTTGGTGCCCTTAACTTTTCCATTGATTTCGGCGTTCTAAACGTCCTTATACTGCTCACAGGAATTACTGCCGGCCTCGGCTTTGTCATTTTTAAGGCCGTCTCGGTCGCGGCGGCGATAGTCAACAGCTATCTTTGGAACAAGTTCTGGACGTTTCAGGAGAAAGAAACCCGGGGGGCGGCCAAAGAGTTTCTGGGCTTTCTCGTTGTTACTCTGATCGGCATAGGAGTAAATGTCGGCACAGCGCACTTGGTGGTGAATGTCGTCGGTTCCCGGTTCGGTGTTACCCCGGCGGCCTGGGCGAACATTGGCGCCGCGGCCTCGGTGGTCATCACCCTTTTCTGGAACTTCTTCGGTTATAAGTTTTTTGTGTTCAAAAAAGCTATCGAATCACCGATGGCTTGACGTACAATTCTCCGGATGCTATACTCTTTTTGATCCTGGGAAAGCTGGCATCGGCGCTTGATCCCTGGGGGTTGTGTTTCCGGGATGCTCTGGAAGCACGCAGCCGGGTCTCACGGCGCCAAAACGGCGCGCTGCGACTCCGGCTTTTAATTTATATATCCTACCCCGGACAGCTATTTTCTAATAGCTTGACATCCTAGGCACTTTGTGCTACTGATTTAGGCGTAGTTCTTTGTACAAAAAGGGGGTGTGATATGATGAGGCGCGTAACCTCTGCCTTCTTTAGGACCCTATGGATCTTCTATTTGCTCGCAGCCGTAAATGGAATCTTCTTTTTAGTCTCGGTTATGACTGCTTATGCCGGGACTACGCTTCTTGCCCGCGAAGAAATCCTGGTGAGCGTTAATGATGATGCGGAAGCCGTAGCCAAGGCCGTCGTCACCAAAGCGATTGAGAGCGCCAAAAAGCATCCTTGCTCAATCGCTGCGGAAAGGGACAAAAGGATGCTTGATATCGGAATCAGGCTTTCCATTATTCCCGGCGAGGATGACACTTACTTAACCGCAATCGTGGAGATCGTTGCGAAGAACTGCGAATAGCATATTACGGAGGCGTGATATGATGAGCGCGAGAGGAATGCATGATATCAAAACTCACGGCACTCTTGCCAGAGAAGGACGGTTGATAAGCGTCGCAAGGGATCTGCATCGGATCAACAAGAGGGGATTTTCAGAAGAAGGGTCTTGGGACGGGAGCGTTGATTCCACGGTATACAGGAGGCCTGCACAAACACAGAGACCCGTGCGAGATTTATTTCATGAAATCGCATTGGGGAGGAAAACTCTGGGACAGCAGATGGCGAATATTCGAGAATTCGTAGCAGAAATGGAAGAGTTTGTACAGGAAGGAATTCCTGGAGCCGCCAATGAGTTGAGCCGTCTTAGAGAGCGACTCAGCGCGTTGAGCGCTGAACAAAACTAAGACACGAACGAATTGGTAGCGATTTTTCTCACAAAGGGGCACTTGCCCCCTTTTCTTTTTTGTGTTTCATGTTAATCTTTTGATTTTAACGGCAGCCTAAATTCCAGGCAGAATTAGGACACTCTCACTTTTAATACTCGTAATAATACC
>CAZDKA010000037.1:0-9828 GCA_964505815.1 uncultured Candidatus Saccharibacteria bacterium
CGGAGCAAAATTATTTAACAGGGTAAAGGTTTGGCAGCCACTCGCGCAGCGCCTACGGCTTGCGCTCGTGGGCCAAGCCCTTTAACCCTGTCCCGGCCGGAATCAGCCGTCCGATAATGACATTTTCTTTCAAGCCCTTCATCGCGTCTTTCTTGCCCTCGATTGCGGCGTTAATCAAGACCCGCGCGGTTTCCTGGAAAGAGGCCGCGGAAAGGAAGCTTGATGTGGAAAGGGCGACCCGAGTGATCCCCAGAAGAATTTGGTAGGCGGTTGCCGGCTTTTTGCCCAACTTCTCCGCTTTTCTATTTTCACGGTGAAACTGCAATTTATCAAGAATCTCCCCGGACGTAAAGGTGGTATCCCCGCTGTTCTTGATTTTTACCCTGGAAAACATCTGCCGGACAATCACTTCAATATGCTTATCGTGGATGGGCGCTCCCTGCAAAGAATAAATTTTCTGAACCTCTTTGATGATATAGCGCTGGGTTAGTTCTTTGCCGGCAATTTTGAATAGTTCTTTAAGATCGGCATGGCCCTCGGAAAGCAGGTCTCCTTTTTTCACTTCGCTCCCGGCCTCCACAAAAAGACCTGTTCCCGAAGGGACTCGGAATTCTTTGACCGACTCATAATCGCCGCCGCTGGCTTTGCGCATGAGCGTCTTTAATTTCTTCATTCGGGTTGGGGTCTTAACTTCAAGTTCCGGTTCAATTTTAATGATTTTTTCGCGGTTAACTTCGGTTATTTCAACAATTCGGCCGTTAATATCTGCTACAACGGCCCGGCCCTTAGGGGGTCTCGACTCAAAGATCTCTTCCACTCTCGGAAGGCCTGTAGTAATGTCCCCGCCGCCGGCAACCCCTCCTGTGTGAAAAGTGCGCATGGTCAGTTGTGTTCCCGGCTCGCCAATTGATTGCGCGGCAACTATCCCGACTGCCTCGCCTTCCTGAACCAGTTCATTCCGAGCCAAATCCCAGCCGTAGCACTTTTTGCAAAGACCGCGGAGGTTCCTGCAGGTAATTGGCGAGCGGACAACTACTATCTCAACTCCCGACTGATCTATTTTTGAGGCAGTGTCGCGGTCAATGAATTCGCCTTTTTTGGCAGCGGTGTCTCCGATCGATGAGCTTGCTACGTCTTCGGCAAGAAAACGCGAGACGAGCCGTAGGCGAAAGGCCCGCCCGATTTCTTCCGAATCGACGCGGTGAATAGCTATACCTTTTTTAGTCCCGCAATCATCTTCAACGATGGTTATATCCTGCGAAACATCCACCAATCGGCGAGTCAAATATCCGGCAACCGCCGTTTTCAATGCAGTGTCGGCGGTTCCTTTTCTCGCGCCGTGCGTGGAAATAAAATATTCAAGAACATTCAAACCTTCTTTATATGAAGATAGCACCGGCAATTCAATTGTTTTACCCGCCGGGTTGATCACCAGACCCTTCATTCCCGACATCTGCATTATCTGGAACCATGAACCGCGCGCTTTGGAAACAATCATGGAAGAGACCGGCCCGTCCGGATCCAGAGTTTTGGGTAAGGCGTCTTTAATTTTTTCCATCACATCCCGCCAAATCTCAACCGCGCGGTCATAGCGCTCTCTGTCGGTCAGGAGGCCTCGTAGATACTGCTGTTGAATGGTATTGACCTCGCTCTGGGCTTTTTTGACCCATTCTGTTTTTTCCTCAGGTATTAAAAGATCGTCCATGCCCCATGAAGTTCCTGACTCCGTGGCATAAGTGAAGCCAAAGCGTTTGATGTCATCCAGGATTTCCGAGGCTCTGGAGAAGCCGTATCTGCGGATGATGTCGCCCACAATCTCTTCCAAATCTTTCCCGCCGAGCTCCTTGTTGATAAACGGATACTCCTGCGGCAGAACGCGGTTGAAGAGCACTCTTCCAACCGAGGTTTCCGTCATTTCCGGCTTCCCTCCGAAAATTTCCTGTATCCGGACTTTTATTTTTGCTCTTAAATCAATGGCGCCGAAATCGTAAGCAAGAATCGCCTCTTCGGGATTCGGAAAAATTTTATCCTCGCCGCCAGCACCCGGTTCAATAAAGGTTGCCCAATAAACACCAAGAACCATGTCCTTGGTCGGCATGACAATCGGCTCGCCGGTTGCCGGTTTTAAAAGATTTACCGAGGAGAGCATCAATTCTCTTGCTTCATGTTGGGCCTCGTCGGTAAGCGGAAGGTGCACGGCCATCTGGTCGCCGTCAAAATCTGCGTTAAACGGCGGACAAACCATAGGGTGTATTTGAATGGCGTGTCCCTCAATAAGGACCGGCTGGAAGGCCTGAATGCCGAGGCGGTGCAGAGTCGGCGCCCGGTTCAAAAGCACGTAGCGGCCCTCTTCTTCAATTACTTCTTCGAGAAGCGCCCAGACCTCGGGCGGGCGTTCCTCAAGAAGGCGCCCGGCGCCCCGTATGTTATGCGCGAGTTCCCGGTCAATGATTTTTCGCAGGACAAATGGTTTGAAGAGTTCAAGCGCCATTTCTTTGGGGAGTCCGCACTGATGCAGTTTCAAATGAGGACCGACCACGATTACTGACCGGCCGGAATAATCAACGCGTTTGCCAAGAAGGTTTTGCCGGAAACGGCCCTGTTTGCCTTTCAGCATATCGGCAAGCGACTTCAGGGGCCTCCTCTGGACCTGGGAAGCCACGGGTGCCTGTCCTCTTCGGATTGAGTTGTCAATCAAAGCATCCACTGCTTCCTGAAGCATTCGCTTTTCATTGCGAGTAATAACCTCGGGGGCTTTGAGTTCATACAGGCGCTTTAAGCGGTTATTGCGGTTGATAACTCTGCGGTAAAGGTCGTTCAAATCGGAAGTGGCGTATCTTCCGCCGTCAAGCGCCACCACGGGCCGGAGGTCGGGCGGTATCACCGGCAGGACCGTAAGAAACATCCATTCAGGACGTATTCCGGCGCGCAACATGGCGTTGATTACCTTAAGGCGTTTAAGAACTCGGCGCTGCATGGCCGGCATTGCCCCCTTCATCTCGTCGGTCAATTCACGCGCCAGTACCCCTAAGTCAGTCCGTTCAAGAATTCTGCGTATGGCCTCGGCTCCGATATCCGCTTCAAAAACATCGCCATATTTCAGAGATAAGCGGTGATATTCAATCTCGGATAGCACCTTGAAGGGCGTGAGCGAGCGAAGTTCTTCCTTGGCGTTCTCTTTTGCGATTTTCAATTTTTCAAGATCGTTTTTTGAAGCACCCTGACTTTTTGCGCGAAACTCTTTTTCTATGGCCTCCATCACTCTGGTTTTTGCGCTCTCATCGAGCTTGGTGATGATATATCCGGCAAAATAAATCACGCGTTCAAGATCGGCTACGGACATATCCAACATCAGGCCGATTTTTGAGGGCACGCCTCTTAAAAACCAAATGTGGCTGACTGCGGTGGCGAGCGTGATATGGCCCATGCGCTCTCGCCGTACTATGGCGCGCGTCACTTCCACCCCGCATTTGTCGCAAACGATTCCCTTGTAGCGAATTCTGCGATATTTGCCGCAGTAACATTCGTAATCTTTAGTCGGTCCGAAAATGCGCTCGTCAAAAAGACCGTCTTTTTCCGGCTTGGCCGTCCTGTAGTTGATGGTCTCGGGCTTGGTTATCTCGCCTTTTGACCAGGACATTATATCGTCCGGAGAGGCCAGGCGCACCATTATTCCGTTGAAATCCTGAGCCGTTGTGGTTTCCATGCGAATTTTATTTACGAACGAAGTGAGTAATTATAAAATTCAGCACCCTGTTAAATAGCGCTTCGCGCTAATTTTGCGAAGCAAAATTATTTAACAGGGTAAAGGTTTGGCAGCCCCATTAGATAGAGCTCGCAAGCTCGCTCATCTAACGGGGGCCAAACCCTTTATCGAGTCCCTACCCTGCGCTTTAGCGTCTCGCTTCGCGGCTGCTCCCGCCGCTCCATATGAGGCGGGGCCCCACCCGTATTTTCAACGCTGCCGGCAATATTAACATTCAACGAAAGCCCTTTTAATTCGTTGACCAGCACGTTGAACGAAGCCGGAACATTAGGTTTCTTTATTTTTTCTCCGGAAATTATTGATTCATAAGTTGATGCTCGGCCTTGAACGTCATCGGACTTTATGGTCAGCATCTCCTGCAGAGTGTGAGCGGCCCCGTATCCTTCAAGCGCCCAAACCTCCATTTCTCCGAAGCGTTGACCTCCGAACTGGGCTTTTCCGCCTAGGGGCTGTTGGGTAATCAGCGAATATGGCCCTATGGAACGCATGTGAATTTTGTCTTCCACCAAATGATTGAGCTTCATTATATAAGCAATGCCAACGGTAACTTTCTGGCGGAATTTATTGCCGGTTAATCCGTCATAGAGATCAACTTTTCCGTTTTCGGACACGCCGGCCTCCTTGAGCTCTTTTTTGATTTCCGGCTCGGTAACTCCGGACAATGCCGGAGTTATGGCTTGATAATCGAGAAGTTTTGCGGCCATGCCAAGGTGGGTTTCCAAAATCTGGCCCAGATTCATGCGTGAGGCGACTCCCAAAGGATTCAAAATAATATCAACCGGCCGTCCGTCAGAGAGGTACGGCATGTCCTCTTGCTGAAGAATTTTGGCAATAACGCCTTTATTCCCGTGACGGCCTGCGAGTTTGTCGCCAACGGCGATTTTACGAAGCTGCGCAACTTCCACCTGCACTCGCTTTATAACGCCGGAATCAAGCTTGTCGCCGCGCTCTCTTGAAAAAATTTTAATGCCGACGACTCTTCCGCGTTTACCATGAGGCAGGGTCAACGATGCGTCTTTTACGTCTCTGGCTTTTTCGCCGAATATTGCCCGGAGGAGCCGTTCCTCGGGAGTCAGTTCGGTCTCGCCCTTGGGAGAAATTTTTCCGACAAGAATATCTCCGGAGCGGACCTCGGCTCCGATTCGTATGATCCCCTCTTCATCCAGATTACGGAGCTTTTCCTCGGAAACGTTGGGTATGTCATAAGAAGTTTCTTCCGGACCGAGTTTTGTGTCACGGACGTCAACGGAATGATCTTCAATATGTATTGAGGTGAAAACATCTTCTTTCACCAACTTGTCGGAAATTATTATTGCGTCCTCGTAGTTTGAACCGTGCCAGGAAAGAAAGGCCACAACAAGATTCTTGCCGAGGGCCAGCTCCCCCTGGTCGGTTGAGGAACTGTCGGCCAGTACCTGACCTCTTTTCACGATCTGGCCTCTTTCCACAATCGGGCGCTGGCGGATAGCGGTAAAAGCATTTGTGCGTAAAAACGAATTCATGGGGTAGAGGTACTCTTTACCGCGCTTTGGTTTCAAAATTATCTCCCCTGCGTCAACTTTTAAAATAAGGCCGTCTTCGTCGGCAATAATAAGGCGCCCCGAGTCTCTGGCGGCGCGTTCCTCTCTGCCGGTAGCCACCAGCGGCGCCTCGGCCCGAATACAGGGCACGGCCTGTCTTTGCATGTTTGAGCCCATCATGGCGCGGTTGGCGTCGTCATTTTCCAAAAACGGCACCAAGCTGGTTGCGATGGAAATAGCCTGCTGAGGCGAGATGTCAACGTAATCAATTTTTTCGCGCTCAGCCAGGCCGGGGTTTCCCTGAATTCGCGCCTCAACTTTTTCATCCAAAATTTTTCCATCGTCGCTCTGGGGAACTCCGGCGTGAGCAATGTTGAATTTTGCCTCGGCTGACGCGTCGAGATACACAATTTCATCCGTGATCCGGCCGTTTTTTACTTTGATATATGGTGTCTCAATCAGTCCGAATTCGTTCATTTTCGCGTATCCGGCCAAGTGGCCCACGAGACCGATGTTTTGTCCTTCCGGCGTCTGAATCGGGCATATTCTACCGTAATGAGAAGGATGAACGTCGCGAACCTCAAAACCGGCTCTTTCTCGTGTCAGTCCTCCCGGTCCCATGGCTGAAAGCCGGCGTTTGTGCTCAAGCTCGGCCAGCGGGTTTATCTGATCCATGAATTGCGAAAGCTGGGAGGAAGTGAAAAATTCTTTGACCGCGGCCATAAATGGCCTCGCGTTTATGAGCTGGGCCGGGGTCAGAGTGTAGACGTCAAGCGTTGACATGCGGTCGCGGATAATACGGGTCATTCGCGCAATACCGACTCGGAGCTTATTTTGCAAAAGCTCGCCCACGGCCCGCACCCTGCGGTTTCCCAAGTGGTCAATGTCGTCGGGCGCGATGTCGCCGACGTTATTAAGGCGTATGATTTCGGCAATTACCCGCGTGATATCCGTTGAGTCCAAAATCCGGTGCGCCTCTTTTGACGGGTCTTTTTTCATGCTAAGGCGCTGGTTGAATTTAAATCTGCCGACCGGCGCCAGGTCATAGCGGTCAAAATTGAACATGGCGCTTATCAAGGAACGGGCGTTGTCCACTGCGGCAAGTTCTCCCGGCCGGATTCTTTTATAAATTTCAATGTAGGCCTCGTCTTTGGTTTTTGTGGGATCCCGTTCCAGAGTTTTTTTAATAGAGAGGGACTCTTTTATGTCAACCTCGTCAAAGGCACGCAGGATATCCTCTTCTTTTTCAACTCCAAAAATGCGAAGAAGCGCGGTTGCGGCAATTTTGCGTTTACGGTCAATGCGAACGTGAATGGATCCGTCTAACTCCGTTTCAAACTCAAGCCAGGCGCCTCTATTCGGAATGATTTTTGCGCCGAAATATTTTTTCCCCCTGACCATATTTGCGGTAAAGTAGACACCGGAAGAACGAATAAGCTGGGAAACAATAACCCGCTCAACGCCGTTTACTATAAAAGTGCCCCTGGGAGTCATCAGCGGGAAGTCGCCTAGATAAATTTCCTGTTCTTTGATTTCGCCGGTTTTTTTATTGGTGAGCCGCGTTCTTACGCGAAGCGGCGCTTCATATGAAAGATTATGCTCTTTGGCATAAACCTCGTTGAATTTGGGTTCGTCAAAATAATAGTCGCGAAACTCAAGAGTCAGCTCCTTTGAGCCAAAATCGCGAATAGTGGAAATCTCATCAAAGAGCTCACGCAAGCCCTTTTTTATAAAATAGTTGTAGGAAACAATCTGAATCTCGGCGAGATTCGGAAGATCGGCAATCGGCACTCGGAAGCGTGCGAAGTGTTTCTTTTGCATGGTTATCGCTACGAAATACGAATCTATACGAAATTACTAAAGCGAATAATGTTTTTCGTAGTTTCGTACTTTTTCGTATTTCGTAGCCATCGCAATGTAGTTATCCACAGCCCAGGAGAAAAACAAAGCGAAATTAAAAAGACACCCTAAATACCCCTTTTATTCATAGGGTTTTTATTGATTTTTGCGTACTTTATCCCATTAGATGAGCGCGTTGCGCTCTATCTAACGGGACCGAAGAAAAATGACGCAAATCCTTGTAAAACTTGAACTTTTTAAGCCACCGACTCGACATATCGATATTTCGAAATTTCGAGTGGATGCCCTCCTTTGCCCGGCCCGAGAGGGCTTAGGGCGAAATTATCCTAAGTATACTCTCCCCCGAAATCCTGTCAAGTGATCCATCGACACGTCGAAATGTCGAAATATCGATATGTCGCAACGTAGCATATCTATACGAGGATTTTGCCGATCCGGAATGGCTCTAATTATATTTCTTGTAAATTTTATCGTGGTGATCAAAATCCAAAAATCGAAGCTCACTGTTGTGGAATTCATACACCAAAACAAAAGAACCGACGTGCATTCGCCGGCGGTTTTTCAGCGTGTAACGGAGTGGTTTGCCAACATTTGGTTCGCGCAAAATCTTTTCCATCTGCTGTGTCAATCGCTCAAAGAAGTTTTTATCCCTCTTGTAACGAATAAGCGCGCGTTCAAACTCGCGCGAATAGACGACCTTCGTAATGGACTTGTGCGCATCCTCCATATCAGAGTGCTCGAAGCCATGCTTTCATCTCTTTTAGAGACGCAAACGATCGCCCCCTGCCGCGGTCCAAGTCACGACTAATACGCTCCCATTTCTTAAGAACGGGAGAACGAATCAAGTCGTCTTCGGCCTGCTCTTTTACCACTTCTCTAAGCAGGGCCAGTTCCCGCTCAACCCGTTCTTGTCTGCGGATTAAAGTCTCGTATTGCTTTTTGGGTAAAGTAATTATATTCATGCCTTTTCAAAGGCGGCTACTGCTCGTTCATGAGACACATCGGTAAAAAGCATGCGCTAAGCAAATACTACCTCTACTTCGCGCACGGTCGCATCTTTTAGCTCGTCCTTCTCCATTTCTAAATAAGTCAAGATGGCGTCTTTGATGTTCTCCAGCGCCTCTTCTTCCGTATCGCCTTGACTGCGGCAACCCGGCAGTGCCGGGACACGCACATCATATCCATAATCGCTTTTGCGGATAACCGCGAGGTATTTCATATTCACATAATAGCAAAGGCTGAAAAATTCGTCAAATCTATCAAGGACTCGTGCTTGTGGCCGTTGAAGTAGCGCTTTCGGTGGTTAGGGTAGATTCAGTAGTGGTTGCGATGGGTGACTCAGTACTCGTTGCAACTGCCGTTGACGCAGTTTCTGAAGGCGGTGGCGTTGGCGTCGGTTCAGGCGCGGGTTCCGGAGGTATTGGCGTCAATTCAGGCGCGGATTCCGGCGGCGGGGATGGCTGGGTTGTTTGCGAGGTCTGTCCGCATTCTCCTGCTGTCGAAACCACCGCACCTCCGGTCTCCAAACGTACACAGTAAGGGTTTCCTTGCGGATCAAAAAGAGTAATTCCATTTGGTTTTTCCGGAGAGCCAATAGTTGCGTTTTCTTTTGCGTAGATTTTGTTTGCGTGTATTTCGTTTGCTTCTATATTTCCATTCTCGTCAATCGACCACTTGCCCCATTCACCCCGTTAGATAGCTTTGCATCTAACGGGGCAAGTGCCAAGGATTTTGGAGCCGTTTCAACTGCTATTTTCGATAAATAGAGTGATCGCCTATATTCAAAAATCTGAAAACGTCATTTTTAAAATTAAAAATCACGCGGATTTCATACGTGATAAGAAAAGCCCAGTCGCTTCGGCCTTTTAATTTATGTGTTTTCAGTATGGGGTCAAACAAGTTTTGCCGGAAGATGTTCTCCCTTCGGCGAAACTCATCTTGAATTTTGACAGGCAGTTTCCGAAAAGATCGCAAAAATAGGGATGAATATAAAATTCTCATCTCCTTTTCATCTTGGCTGATGCTTCATCAACTGATTTTGCCTCAACCCACTTACCTTTTTTAGTTTCTCGGGCAAGGCGGTCAATATATTTGTAATCGTACGGATAAACTCGTTCCGCTTTCACTATCTCCTCGGTCATCCGAAGATATGCAGACGAACGCTGTTTAAGCCGTTCATATTCTCTTTTAGAAATGGTGACTGTTGACATATTCTAATTATATCAAAAAGTTTGTCGTATGCAAACACTACTGAGTAGTGCTCGTCGCAGTGGTCATTGAAGCGCTTTCAGCGGTTACGGCGGGTTCGGTTGTGGTTGCAGTTAGCTCCACAGACGGCGGAGGAAGAGACGCGGTTTCGGTTGTCGTGGCCGCGGCCGCTGTATCCGCAGTCGTTGCGGTTATGCCCGCCGCTGTCTCCGGCGAAGATGTCGCGGTATTTATTGATTCGTTTATTCGTAAATTCGTATTGGGTTCGTTATTCGTTGATGACCCGCACGCTCCGGCTTCTGACCGCAACGCCCCGTTTTCCGAAAAGACGCAGACCGGCTGTTTGGTGGCGCGGTCATAGATGGTAATGCCTTGCGGAGCGTCAGTTGTGCCGAAAGTCGCCTGTTTTTTCACAAGCAGATTTTCGGTTTCAACTTCCTGCGCTATCAATTTGCCATTTTCATCCAGTGACCA
>CAZDKA010000038.1:0-9300 GCA_964505815.1 uncultured Candidatus Saccharibacteria bacterium
GCGTCATTTTGCAGGACGCGAATTGCCTGCTCAATGTTTTCTGCGCCGAACACGCTTGATGCGGCGGCAAGGATGTTTGCTCCGGATTCAGCGGCAAGACGCGCAACACCGATCTTCACCCCGCCGTCAACTTCTATTCTACAATCAGGACATAATGTCCGCAAATGCTTTATTTTTGAGTAATTGTGAGCCTGAAACTCCTGACCGGCGAGGCCGGGATGCACGGCTAACGCCTGGAGAAAATCGGTTTTGCCGATATATGGCTTCAAGCGCGTCCAGGAAGTATCGGTTGCTATCGCTATGCCGACCTCCATGTTTTCTTTTTTGCAGCTATCACGAATAAAATCAAAATCATGCACGGTTTCTTCGTGAACTATGATGCGGCCGACTCCGGGCAGAAACCAGGCCTCAAAACGATCCTCCGGATGATCTTCCATCAGATGAATTTCCAGTTTGGCCACGGTTTCAAATCCGACAAAATCCAAAGGATTATGCCACAAAGTATTTTTGGTAAACGTGCCGTCAGCAACATCAAGATGAATCCACTTCGCGTGGTGCTCGGCTCTGCGAATTTTTTCCTTAACCTCCTCCCACGTCTTGGCATTGATGGCCGGAATTATTTCAACCATAAGGGGCGACTCGAATTTGTCACTCGAATGATTCGAATCATTAGAGTGAATTCGAGTATTAGTGTCGCTATTTAAAATTCTTCTCTTCAATCTCCTCAATCTTTTTTAATCGCCGTACATGCCTTTCTTCTCCCGAAAACGGGGTCTTGAGCCAAACCATAGTGATTTCTTTTGCATCTTCAATTGAGATCCAATCGGCGGCAAAGACCAGTATATTCGCGTCTTCATGCTCACGGGATTGGATTGCGACTTCTTTATTAAAACAAAGCGCGGCTCGAAGTCCTTTGAATTTGTCGGCAACGATGCCGGCGCCATGTCCCGAGCCGCAAAGAATAATCGCTTTATTCTTGCGGGGGTCAGCGATAATGCCCTTCGCGGCGGCAATAGCAAAATCCGGATAATCATCATCTCTATCAAATGAATGCGCGCCGACATCCGTGACTTCAAAACCGGAATCAATGAGAAATTTTTTCAGCTCTTCCTTCAAAAGAAACCCCCTATGATCGGCAGCTAAATAAATCATACTTTTATTATATTCCACTCCTGCCTAAATGAAAAAGCGGGCAATCATTGAAAACCCGCTAAATGAAGCGCTAAAGACGCACCAACTCGATTACAGTAATAATAGACGTATAAAATACGCGCCTTGTACTATACGCCGCTTGCATATCTTGAAAAACTTGATCGCAGTTCCTTGCTCCAATATTTCTCCTCAGATCGTCCAAACTAAGATCAAACAACTCTTTCTTGGCCACTGATACCACTAATGCGTAACCGAGAATATTGGGTTTCCCGGGATCATCGCTGACGGAAATGGCTACTTTTTTGCCGGGATTCAATCTTTGGGCCCACTTTGTGCCCAACCTCAAAGTGACAAAATATTCCGCTCCCCGCTTCTTGCTCATTGCTGTCCTTAAACCTCTTACCATCCTCGGTTCCTTCGCATACCAGTTCAAAACCGGGGTTTCCGCCATCGGCATTCCTCCTTGATGTAGTTTTAAAGGGCAAGGACATCCTAACGCCTGTTTTGTAAATTGTCAATCTCCTTAACCGTCAATTGATTGGGCTAAATCGCTTCGTGAATGAATACGGATACTTTCCAATATCCCAACCCCTATCATCAGCGTAACCAGGCTTGACCCGCCGTAGCTGACAAACGGCAGTGTGACCCCGGTAATAGGCAGGAGGCCGATATTCGCGCCGCTATGCACCATAAATTGGAAAAAGATGAGCGACGAAAAGCCCAGGGCAAAAAGTTTGGAAAAGTTGTCCTGGGCTCCAACGCCTATAATAAGCGCCCGCCACAAGAAAAAAGCGAAAAGTGCCACAAGAATTACCGCGCCGAAAAATCCTGTTTCCTCTGAAATAGCGGCAAAGATAAAGTCGGCCTCGGCCTCAGGCAGGAAGTTCAAGTGCGACTGGGTGCCGTAGCCAATGCCCTTGCCGGCCAATTTTCCTGAACCAACGGCAATCAGGGATTGAATAGAATGAAAGCCAGAGCCCTGCGGGTCGCGGTCCGGGTTTAAAAAAGTTGCAACACGCTCGGTCTGATAAGGCGCGAAGAGAAAAAACCAGGCCAAGAGCGCGGCGGCGACAAAAACGGCAGCAAAAAGAGCCATGTGTCGAAGCCTAATTCCGGCAAATATAACGAGTACCGCCCAAAGAGCGGCTATTATTACGGCCGATCCCAAATCCGGCTGAAGAAGAACCAGGGCGGCCGGGAGAAACACGTATAGGCCGGAAATCAATAAATGACGGGCCTGTAAAATTTCTACATGGCGCACGGAAAAATATTTGGCGAGAATTATGATCAATGCCAGCTTGATAAACTCCGACGGCTCAAAGGTGATGCTCCCGAACCGAAACCAGCTCGTAACTCCTCTGGTCTCCGGCCCGAAAAGAAGCAGGAACAAAAGAAGCAGGATGCCGGCGAGAAGCCCGGAAAGAACAACACCGCCGTGATTTCTGAATAAACGATAATCAATGGAAGAAAAAATCATAAGAAGGGCGGCTCCGAGAACGACCCATATAATCTGCCGGTAAAAAAAGCCGCCGGAGGAAACACTCCAAAGAGAAATCAGCCCTAGGAGAATTAGAAAAATAGTTGCGGTAAATAACAGCCAGTCAAAATTTCTAAATATTTGCGGCATATTCCCTTACTGCCTCTGGCCGATGGTGTTAACCCGGGATTCTATTGCAACCGTTGTCTTCCCTCGGTCAATTTCGCGCGGCCAGGAGAAAAAGATGGGACGGGTCTCGCCCGAGCGCAAATTTTTTTCCGTGACTTTGCTTGCCGCAAGAATGTTTCCTCGTTCATCAAAAATTAGCGCGGAGAGGAAAACCTGGCCGAAATCAAAAAGCGAACGGTTGATAAGCGTGGCCGTGAGAGTGGTTTCGTCCTTGGCAGGAATAAAATCAAGGCGTTTCTCGCCGACCACAACGTCCTGCGGAATCACGTCGGTAAAAACCCAGGAGGCCCCGCGAAGGGCTATAGTTGCTCTTTCAAGCGTGCGCTGGGTTTGCATGCTGGTTTCAATCAAGTGGGCAGTTTCTCCGGGAAAGATAAATGACCGGCCGGTTTTTCTCGCAACCTGAACGCCCGCGGTATCAAGCAATTGGAACTCATATTCAAATTGGATTGCCCCGAGCTTCAAGTTCGGATTGCGAATTTCGGCTACAACATCGTAAGTATTCTCGCGTATCTTGACAAACCGCACCCACAAAACGCTTAGCTCCTCGGGGTGTTTTAGGGCGCATGGAATGCAGATTGCCCCGCAGTCAACTTCTTCTTCGCCTTGGTTTTTACGGTTGTCAAAACAAGTAGGCCGCGGAGCATAAATATACGCGAGAATCGCGACGGGAATAAAAATTGCCGCCGAAACTGCGGCTATGATGGCTAGCTGCCTTTTCTTCCTGAAGTCCATAGCTTCCAGTTTAGCGCAGCGTAAGCAAAAATAAAAGAGCGGCTCACCCGCTCTTTTTTTGGTATTTTTGCCACAACTTAAACCATCCGCGGCGGAATACGGCAAGCATAACCAAGTCGTGATACCTGCCGTTTTTATAAACCTCCCCTTTTTTACGCCCTCGATATTGTACCCGCACTTCAACTGACAGCCAAGGCTCCGCTTGTTAAAACGAATGACGTGTGAATTTACGCGACGAAGGTTTAGCACCCTGAATGCATACCAAAGGAGCAGCATCTTGGCGTCTGTTCCGTATCCCCTGCCCCAGAATCGCTTATCGCCTATCATCGTACCGGTGACGGCGGTACCGTCGAAGTGCAAAATTCTATGGAGGCCGGTCATGCCGATATGCCGGCCATCAAAGGTATCAATCGCGAATACCACACTTGATTCATCGTTGAGTATCTTCTCAAGTAACTCCCGCTCCTTACCTCTGGTGATAGGTTTCAACGGCTTTCCCAAAAATTGGACAACTTCGGGGTCGTTAATCCATGCTAGACACCGCTCAAGATCACGTTCAATGTCAACCGGCCGAAGAATAACTTTTTTGCCTTTCAGCATGGCCCACCCCCTAGGTTGTAATCCTCAATCTTCTCACCGTATTCTTCCTTTAACTCTCTAGCTCGTCTAAGAATGTCTTGTACAATAGCGGGCTCGCTCTGTGGCCCGAGGTCAAGTGCAAAATTGAAGAGAAGCGCCAATTTCTCTTGTAGCTCCGGATTTTCTGAAGTAAAGAGCTGGGCGAGGCGCAAAAGGCCGTAGCAAAACTCGTTCAGATCCATCACTCCTCCTTTTTGGTTTTGACAAAGAACGAAGAGAAAGTGCTCCGCAGGCGGGAGCTTCCTGCTTCGCAGGAAGCTCTGCGTCTCTCCGTTCGCGGAGCCGAGACGGCGCCGAATAAGAAATTCCCGCGGCGCTATCTCGCCGCGGGAATCATGAAATATCCAAATAAATTACCTGACTACATAAATAATTCCCGTGGCGAAACAACGCTCAATGCCAAATAACCGTAACAAGGGTGTACGGTTCGCAGAATTTTATTCACCATGGAATATAATCTCTGCATATACATTTTTATTGATCGCACGAAGTTTCTTTTGTGCCGGCGTACCCTACTTTCCCAGAACCGGGTTGGGTCCAAGTATCATCGGGCTCAAGCGCTTTCACTTCCGTGTTCGGAATGGGAACGGGTGGGACACGCCTGAGTAAAACACCGGCAAAAAAGAAACTTCGTGCATAAAAACAGGTATTCGTAATGCGTCCTGGACGGGGAGTAAAAACGGTCTATTAGTACCTCTCGGCTGAATGGATTGCTGCGCTTACACCTGCGGCCTATCAACGTGATAATCTCTCACGGACCTGCGATACCTAATCTTGAGGTGGGCTTCGCGCTTAGATGCTTTCAGCGCTTATCCCTTCCGAACATAGCTACCCGGCGGTGCTCCTGGCGGAACAGCCGGTAGACCAGAGGTTCGTTCATTCCGGTCCTCTCGTCACATTTTGCTTCGCAAAATCGCGGATTCACGCGGATCTATACGAATAATAGAAGCGGATCAACGCGGATCACGAAACCATTTCCCCTGTCACCAGAGGTGTAGACTATATCTTCACCCTTCCGAATTTTAATCCGAAGTGGGGTGTCGGCATATTATAGCTGTGAAATTCACAACTATCCGTCCCGGCAAAGCCGGGAACGAGTCGTTACGGGGTCATCGTCGTTGCAAAGCAACGACGCGCGGAACTTCGCGGACTTAACGCAGAACGACGCGGAATTTCTTCGGCGTATTTCTGCGTATTGTCTGCGTGATTCTGCGCGCCAGCGTTTACGCTGGCGAGACTTCCCACGGTATTAACTTTAATCTATTTTCTCAAAAGTTTTGGACCGCAAAACTTTTGCAAATTAAAGCCTCCACCGTTATTAGCCGAGTTGTCATGCCGCGTTACCGCGGCAAGTAGCAATACTTTACTAGGAACGACTCCTCTCAAGTATCAACGCCTGCAGTAGATAGGAGACCAACCTGTCTCACGCTTTCTTTGATCGCGGATTTACGCTGATCTGTACGCTGATTCTCGCGGATACTATCTGCGTTGAAATCTGCGCTTATCTGCGTCATTGCCTCTATTACTAGAGGGATTGGACTATACCATCATCCCTCGACAAACTCAGGACAAGCCCTGAATTTGTAAAGGAGACCGACGTGTTACCGAGCACATAAAATTTTATGTGCTTGGTCTGCCGCTTTCGCGACAAGTCTCTACGGGGTCAGTAACTAACTAAAAACTTGGTTGCGTTAATTTACGAATTTCGTCTTCAAGGTCTGTCAACTCTTCTCTTTCTTCTGGAGTAAGCTTAGCTAGAATTTGTTCTCTCTTCTCGATTAGAGGGCGAATCCTCTCCTTTGTCTCTTCTGATTTTTTCTCTTGTTTAGACCTTAATTCTTCGAAGTTTTCGTTCATAGATTTAGTAATTTTGGTTAGTTACAACTTCCCTCGGTATTATCCTATCAAATCCAGATTGGTTAATCAATTTCCGCGTATATCCGCGTTGTTATCCGCGTAAATCCGCGTGTTCCGGCAAGGCCGGAACGACAGGAATCCACCGATATGAGTCGGTTTATTCGATCCCGCTTACGCGGGAAAGCCGCCGTGTGATTCTCGATGTAATTTGGTTCTTCTGACGGTTTGAACCCAGCTCGCGTACCCTTTTAATTGGCGAACAGCCAAACGCTTGGGACCTTCTCCAGCCCCGCGCTAGGGTGAGCCGACATCGAGGTGCCGATCCGCTTCGTCGATATGGACTCTTGGAAGCGACTAGCCTGTTATCCCCGGGGTAGCTTTTATCCGTTGATCTTTGGCCTTGTTCTAGTAAGTATCCTCTCGTCTTCGGCGAGATCGCTGATCAACGCTGATTGCAACACGGATCAACGCGGATTTTGAATCATCCGCGTATATCTGCGTTGGCGCGAAGCGCCTGATGTCTGCGTAAATCCGCGCTCTTGTCGAAGACAAGAGGACGTGGCCATCGGTTCACTAAGTTCTGCTTTCGCATCTGCTCGGCATGCCCGCCTCGCAGTCAAGCCGGCTTTTCCCTTTACGGGTCCGGCGCGGTTTCCATTCGCGCTAAGCCGACCTTTAAACTCCTCCATTACTCTTTGGGAGGAAAATGCCCCATTCAAACTGCCCGCCAGACACTGTCTTCCCTCGGCTTACGGGTTTATATTCCCATCCATAATCATTCGGATAATTCGGATGTTTATTCGTATCATTCGGATCGCGTTAATGCGACCCAAATTATCCGAATGCACCCGAATGACCCAAATACAACTGTTACAGAAACATAAACCCGCTTCCGAGGGAGTTAGAACATAAGTTTTCACAGAGTGGTATTTCACTGACGGCTCCATCCCATCCAGAAACAGGACTTCAAAGCCTCCCACCTATGCTACGCAACAAAAACTTATATCCAATATCAAGTTGCAGTAAAGCTCCCGGGGTCTTTTCGTCTAACTGCAGGTAACCCGCATCTTCACGGGTATTGTATTTTCACCGGGCTCCTCCTTGAGACAGTCCCCCGATCGTTACGCCATTCGTGCGCTTCGGAACTTACCCGAAAAGGAATTGCGCTCAATTTTTGTTACAATGCATTGTGTTGGCGGCGACATTTCTGCGCCGCTCTCTATATCGCTATAGAGTTCGGACTATATCTTCCGAGCGCTCAAAACATTGAGTGCTTGGTCTGGCATATAGTCTCTGGGGATTTTCAGAATCGCTTCTTCTTTCGATTCATCTGACTAATCTGTTCGAGAATTTTTATTCTTCCGGAGTCAGTCAGGTGTTTTTTCTGGATCATTGCTCGAACGACTTTTTCGAATACAGAAAAGTCGTTCTGTTTATACGTATAGAGCCTGTAGTGCTTAAAGAAAGGAATTATCTTCTCGTTCAACTCTTTCACAGAGCGAACGCAATAACGATACAAATATTCATTATGATTATCGTATCGCTTGTTGATGAAGATTCTTCCGCACCCGAAATAATCTCGTATCTTCTCCAGCGCCGGTAAACTTTTCGCCCCTTGCGTTACTACGAACTCCGGGAAAATCTGAATTCCCGCTTTCGTAGTGGGGTTTTTGATCACGGCGACAGAGAAACATCCTTCTCCATCCGTAAAGCCAACAATCCAGTTCGCAATTCTGAACCTTTCCTGCTGATTGTCTGCATCGGTCGCTTTTTTACTATGGCGTCCCATGTGTATCTATGGTCGTATTTTACCATAGTAGTGCCGGATACTACAGGATTTTATCCACAGACGTTCCAGCATTTGGCCAGATTTTACTAAGGCAAACAATTCACCTTAGAACGGTTATAGTTACCGCTGACATTGACGAGGGCTTGGTACCTAGAGCCGCGAAGCGGCCTCTTGCGAGGTCGCCCCGCGACCGAGATACTTAACCTTCTCGCATCGGTCAGGCGTCACCCCCTATACATCCTCTTGCGAGTTAGCAGGGAGCTGTGTTTTTGGTAAACAGTCGCCAGGGGTACTTTCGCTGCGTCCTCTCGCCCTCCGGGCAAGAGCGCTGATACACGCGGATTGCCACGCGGATAAACGCGGATATTTTTATCCGCGAAAATCCGCGTTTTGATCCGCGGCGATCCGCGTTCTTGTCCGAAGGACAAGAGGAAAGCCTTATTGCGAACTTACGGCTGCTTTTTTGCCTAGTTCCTTAAGGAGGAATCACCCGTTCGCCTTGGTCTGCTCGACCAACCCACCTGTGTCGGTTTCCGGTACGGTTTGATAATGCTCTTCATAGACACTTTTCTGGGAAGCATGCTTTGCGGAATTTTTCAAGGATTGCTCCAAGAAATTTTCGCGACGCTTGGATGCGGGTTGCCCCTGCGTGCGGATTTGCCTGCACGCCATCCTTGCGGCACGAACAAAAATCCAATAATTCGCCCCGCATACTATGCTCCGTCATGCCTTAGAAACAATATCAAGTGCTGGAATATTAACCAGCTGTCCATCAGCTGCGGCTTTCGCCATTGCCTTAGGACCGACTAACCCTTGGATGATTGTCATCGCCAAGGAAACCTTGGGTTTACGGCGATCCGGAATTTCACCGGATTTGCGGTTACTTGTGCCAACATTCTCTCTTCCCTGCACTCCAGTCCCCCTCGCGGGTGAACCTTCACTGCGCAGAAAATGCTCTCCTACCCCCTCTCGCCTCCGGCGAGAACGCTGATATAAGCGGATTGCCACGCGGATAAACGCGGATATTTTTATCCGCGCAAATCCGCGTTTTGATCCGCGACGATCCGCGTTCTTGTCGGAGACAAGAGAGCCGTAACTTCGGTACCACGCTTAGCCCCGATAAATTTTCGGCGCAAAGATTCTAGACGAGTGAGCTGTTACGCACTCTTTAAAGGATGGCTGCTTCTAAGCCAACCTCCTCGATGTATGAGAATCTTCACCACCTTTTACACTTAGCGTGAATTTGGGGACCTTAGTTTACGATCAACGGCTGTTTCCGTTGCGCACGACCGAGCTTAGCCCCGGCCTGCTGACTGCCGGAATAACGCCCTGCGTATTCGGAGTTTGATAGGTTCGGGCGGGTTTCCCCGCTCCGAACCTTCCAGTGCTCTACCTCGCAAGACGCGTGATCCGACGCTAGCCCAAAAGCTATTTCGGAGAGAACCAGCTATTTCCAGGTTCG
>CAZDKA010000038.1:9310-9525 GCA_964505815.1 uncultured Candidatus Saccharibacteria bacterium
TAACCTTTTCTACTGCAGCTTGAAATTTTGGCTGCGAATTTTTCAGGACTCGTCGTCGTATCACAGAGGATACTCCTTCCTCATCCTTCAAAATTCTCGCTCAAAATTTCTTCACCTCGCAACGAAAAGTTATTTAGTGCAGGGTCCTGTATAGGCATTCAGAGTTTGGTTGGTTCGCCGAGCTTTCGCCCTTACGAACCATCCAGTAGCTCTAC
>CAZDKA010000039.1:0-9179 GCA_964505815.1 uncultured Candidatus Saccharibacteria bacterium
TGGTATGTCTCAAACCGAAAAAATTCTCTCATGGATTCTAAAAGGCGGACTTTTGCTTGTCCTATTTCTCCCGCTTCTTGTTACGCGGAGTATGTATTTTCCGTTCATTACCGGGAAGAATTTTGCTTTCCGTATTCTTATTGAAATCTTAGCGGTTTTCTGGGGGTGGCTCATGGTTGTCTCGCCTCGTTTCCGGCCGAAGATTTCTCTACTCACTATTGCATACGCCGTTTTTATTGTCGTTCTTGTTTTCGCCACTATTTTCGGCCTCTCGCCATATAAAAGTTTTTGGTCCTCATACGAGCGTATGGAAGGACTATTTGGACATCTGCATCTTTTCTTGTATTTCTTGATGCTTGGAAGCGTATTGGCTAACGCCCGTGATTGGCGCCGTTTCTTCAACACCTCCATTGCCGTCAGCGCCATTGTTACTATTTATGGTTTTGTCCAGCTCTCGGGCGGCGCCGTAATTCATCAAGGCGGAACTCGCGTTGATGCAACGCTTGGCAACGCAACCTACTTGGCGGTCTATCTTCTTTTTCATCTTTTCCTTATCGCCATTTTCTTTTTCCAGACAAAAATCTCTTGGTTGAAAGGCGTGTACGCCGCCCTGTTTTTTCTTGAAGCCGTTGTTCTTTATTACACAGCGTCTCGCGGCCCTCTCCTCGGTTTTATGGCGGGCGCCATACTTTTCGCTCTCATTCTCGCCATTCTTGAAAAAGGACGCATCCGGCAACTTGCGCTTTCCGCGGTCGTCGTGGTTTTACTCGTTCCCGTTGTTTTCTTTTTCGTGAAAGACACGAAGTTCGTTCGTTCTAGCGACACGCTTGGCCGTTTCGTGAATATGCTTGACGACCCCGCAACGCAGGGCCGTTTGACTATATGGAAGATGGCACTTCGGGCCTGGCAGGAGAAGCCGGTTCTCGGGTGGGGCCAGGAAAGCTTTGTTTATATTTTTTCAAAATATTACGAGCCGTCTCTATGGAGAAATGAGCCGTGGTTTGACCGCGCTCACAACGTATTTCTTGACTGGCTGACCGCCTCCGGTATTCTTGGGCTTGGGGCCTACCTTTCTATTTTCGGCGGCGCGCTCTTTTTGTGCTTTCAGGCGTTCAAGGGAGGAGGCATTGATCGCTTTACGTTTGCCGGAATAACTGCTCTTCTTGCCACTCACTTTTTGCAAAACAATCTAGTTTTTGATAATTTGACGAGTTATATTTTATTTTTTACCGTGCTTGCCTGGATCCACAACTCTTCCCTTGCCGAACCGGAGATAGCGAGAGTAGCACCGGCTTCGTTAAAAAATTCTCCGGCGGCGTTGTTTTTTGTCGGTCTTGCGATTGCGGCGGTTGGGTATTCGCTCTTTATGTTTAATATCAAACCGGCTTTGGCGGCGCGATCCATTATTCGCGCCCTCGTCATTACTGGACGGCCCGATCCGGCCGGCAAGACGGATCTCCTTATGGAGGAGTTTCGTAGGGGGATTAGTTTTAATACCTTCGGTACAACCGAAATCCGCGAGCAGGCCAATCAAGTCGGCAATAATATTCTTAGTGACCCGGGGATCGCCGCGCAGGATAAGCAAAAATATCTTGCTTTTGTTGTGGAAGAGATGGAAAAACAAAGACGCGAAGAGCCATCTGATGTTCGCGCCATGGCATTCCTTTCCAATGCCTATAGTACCGCCGGCCGTAAAGAGGACGCGCTTCGCACCATCAGCGAAGCGCTCGCCATTTCCGCCAAGCGCCAGCAGTTCTATTTCGTCGCCGCCGAAGCGCATCTTTCAGGCAATAGGGCTGATAAAGCCATTGAGGTGCTGCGTATTGCCTACGAGCTTGACAAAAAATATCCTGAGGCGGTACATAATCTCGCCATCGTTTTGATTGTTTCCGGTAAAGCAAAGGATGGAGAAGACCTTGTTGAAAAGCATTTCGGTACCAGAATATATGCCGATGCGAAGTATGCCGAGGCATACCGCGCCGTCGGAGATTTGGAGAAGGCGGTGAAAGTGTGGGAAAAACTCGTAGCTCAAAGTCCGTCAAGTGCCCAGTATCATGCTGAGCTTGGTAGCGCGTACTTCCAAATTGGCCAGAAACAAAAAGCAATCGCCGAGCTTGGAAAGGCAATTGAACTTGAGCCGAGATTTAAAGCGCAGGGAGAGAAGGTAATAGAAGAAATCCGCAAGTCCGGCGGTTCCAGATAAAAACTTCCTGATACTCGCCGGAGTAGTATTTGTAGTATGGCAAATGTTCCTGTGGGAATAGTCGGCGTTGGGATGGTTGGTACTCCGCTCAAGCGCTGGTTTGAGGAGTTTAAAGGTTATGGGCGCGGCAAAGACCTTTTTCTCTACGATATAGATCCGAAAAAGGGTTATTTTGACGATGTTTCTAAAGCGGACGTAATTTTTATTGCCGTACCATCGCCCAGAAATCCTGACGGTTCCTGCAATGTCTCTATCGTTGATGAGGCGGTGCGTTCCATCAAGGGTGAACCCTCCACAGTGGTGGACGAGTCTCGCCCCGAGAATCGGGACGGAAAAATTATAGTTATCAAATCCACCATTCCACCTGGAACAACCGAGCGGTTGCAAAAGGAATACCCGCATCATAAATTTCTATTCAATCCTGAATTTCTGACCGAGCGCCATGCCTGGGAGGATATGGTGCGTCCGGATCGCCAGATTGTCGGATTCACGAGCGAATCTATTGATGCCGCGCACTTTGTGCTTTCGCTTTTGCCGAAGGCGCCATTTATGTCTCCCTGGGGGCTCAATACCTATACGCCGATAAAAATTACGGCAACAGAGGCGGAAATAATTAAGTACGGAGGGAACGTGCATTTTGTTCGGAAGGTGAATTTTGCGAACGCCCTCGCGTTTCTTTGCGAGGCGATGGAGCGCAAGTTGCATGAAGGCGGGATGGCCGGGCACGGCGTGAATTACGAAAATGTCAGGAGGGGCATGTCTGCGGATCACAGGATTGGCGATTCCCATTTGGATGTCAATCACGGCGGATACAAGGGTTGGGGCGGATATTGTTTTCCGAAAGACCTTGATGCGCTGATTGCGCATTTTGCTTCACTCGGCCTTGCCGGGGGAGTTGAACTTTTGAATGCCGACCGCGCCTTCAACGAAAAAATCCTTGCCGAGCAAGGATTGACGATCGAAGAAGTGAGCACACACGACTCTCAGCTTGCTGAGAAACTCAACAATAAGAATCTAGAAAGTAGAATCTAGAAGTGTCATGGCGACGAAATCTTTCAGAGATCTGGTGGTCTGGTTTCTACTTTTCAGATTCTGAGGTTAGCGGCCGCCTCTTGATAGCATAACCATGACGGTCTTGAACGCTATAGTGAGGTCAAGCCATATAGAGCGATTTTTAATGTAGGCAAGGTCGTACTGGATTTTTTCAAGGGCATCTTCCACCGAAGCGTCATTTTCCATGTTTAACTGCGCCCAGCCGGTAATGCCAGATTTTACCATAAGCCGCATCTCGTAAAACGGGATTTTCTCTTTGAGTCCTTTTACAAATTCCGGCCGTTCAGGCCGCGGCCCGACAAAGGACATCTCGCCTTTTACAACATTTATAATTTGCGGAAGCTCGTCAAGGTAGCTTTTTCGCAATACCGCCCCGACTTTGGTGTGGCGGGTGTCGACTCCGTCATCTTTAAATCCACTCATTTTATCGGCATCTTTCACCATTGAGCGATATTTGATAAGCCAAAATTCCCTGCCGCCTTTGCCCACCCTCAGCTGTTTGTAGAAGATTGTTCCGGGCGAATCAAGTTTGATTGCAGACGCAACCAGCGGAAAGGTCAGAATTGCCGGAATACCGAGAACGAACGCAACGGAAAGATCAAGCAGGCGCTTAAAGAATTCGTAGTAATTTTTCTTTACCCCGACCAGATTTTCCAAAAACCATACCTTGCCGACCAGTGAGACAGGTATTTTCCCTACGGAGGCCTCGTAAAAAGAAAGGAAATCAAAGACCGGAATGCCGAGCGGAACGACTTGAAAAAGCATCTGTATCAACACCTCGTTTTTTTTGATCTCTGAAGAAGGGACAACGATTTCAATGCCTTCATCTCTGACAATATGCAGGAGGTTATGGGTTAACGAAAATATTTTAAACGGAGCATCTTCAGATATTTTTTCCTCTACTTCTTCCTCGCCCGCGGCCATACCCCCGACAGGGAGGTAGCCGAGTTGAGGATTCTGTCTCAAAAAGTCGGCAAGCTCCACCACTTCTTTGGTGATACCGAAGAAAAGAACACGACTTCGCCCGCGGGAGGCCATGATGTTTTGTGCGCTCCAGCGCCAGGCCAGAATCAAGAGAACAGCAAGGACTAGGACTATAAAAAGATTCGCACGGGGTGTTATTTGGAAATAGGGTAGAAGATAGAAAACGGATAAGGCAGCGGCGGTGTTAAAAAGAAATGTTTTGTAAAGGCGGTCATAGAATGCGGCAGTGTTTTTCACAACGCGCAACTCATAAAGACCAGAGACGTAAAATACGGCAATCCAGACCGCGAATATGATTGAGAATGGGGGTAAGTGAATTGCGATATAGTATCCGAGCGGCAAGTCCCAGTATCGTCCCAGCACCATAATAAAGAGCGCCGCGTAAAGAACGGCGACATCGCCCGCAAAGAGTATGAATGACTTTAGGATTCTGCGCTGTATGACCATTGATTCCTATTGTATGTTACCTCTTAATTTGTAGGGAAGTATCAAAGAAAAGCATGGCTAAATACATTGTAACCGGTGGTGCCGGATTTATCGGCTCACACATCGTGGATATGTTGATTGAACGCGGAGATGAGGCGCATGTGGTTGATGTGCATGTAGTAGATAATTTTCTAACCGGAAAACGAGAGCGAGTAAATCCGCGCGCTACTATTCATGAAGTGGATATTCGCGATTTTGAAAAACTCATCCCGATTTTCAAAGGCGCGGCGGGTATTTTTCATACTGCAGCCCAACCCCGAATGCAACTTTCAATTCGTGAACCGCGCCTCACGAATGATATTAATATCACCGGCACATTGAATGTGTTGCTCGCCTCTAGGGATGCCGGCGTGAAGCGTGTTGTTTATTCTGCTTCTTCTTCGGCGTACGGCCACCGGGGCGAGATGCCGCTTCATGAAGATATGCCGCCTCTGCCGGTAATTCCTTATGCGATTCAAAAGCAAGTGGGGGAACGCTATTGCGAAATGGTAAGCCGCTTTTACGGCCTTGAAACCGTATCACTGCGCTATTTTAATGTCTATGGGCCTCGGCAGACCACTGATGCCGATGGTCCGTATGCGACGGTCATCGGTATCTTCTTAGGCGAGCGCTCGAAAGGATTGCCGATGACCGTTGTGCCCGATGGACATCAGCGAAGGGATTTTACGCATGTTCGCGATGTGGCCCGCGCCAACCTTCTTGCACTTCTTGCAATGGAAAACGGAAATGTCGGAAAAGGGGAAATCGTCAACATCGGCTGCGGAAAAAATTACAGCATTCTGGAAGTTGCGGATTTGATCGGCGGGCCGAAAGTTTTCGTTGAGCCGAGGCAGGGTGAGGCGCGAGAAACTCTTGCTGACAATAGAAGGGCAAAGGAATTGCTTGGCTGGGAGCCGGAAATAAGTTTTGAAGACGGAATCTCCGAGCTCAAAAAAATTCATCATCTCGCGTAGGTTTTTATATTGCAGGTTTTTATATTGCAGGTTTTGTATGCGGATTTTTTGCAACATAACATTTTATGTCCCCGATCGGACACAGATTGTTATGTTATTAAGTAAAGTGAGTTTGTTTTTCTCACCATATCCGATAGCGAAGAGCGTCCTCGGTTTTTTACCGCATTCCCGACCATAGTTTTTTGCAGATTCGCATCCGCAAAAACGGTCGTTATGGCGTCTGCCAGCAAAGTCGGGTTTCCCGGCGGCACCAGAATGCCGTTTTTTTTGTGCTCTATAACATCCGGAATTCCGCCGACGCTGGTTGCCACAATTGGCAATCCTGCATGCATGGCTTCAAGAATGGTATACGGAAGTCCTTCTTTGAGAGAGGGGAGCACGAAGACATCAAATGCCTTTAGATATCGCGCCGCTTCCGGGACAAATCCGGCAAGATGCACCGTGTTTTCGAGTCCGAGCGCGCGAATCTGATTTTGCAGATTCTCTCTTTCTTCTCCTTCACCAATAATAACAATTTTGAATTTTGAATTTTGAATTTTGAATTTTATTTGGTTGACGGCGTCAACCAAATAATTGAGCCCTTTATTTTTCGTGAGTTCGGCAATTGTCCCTACCCAGAGACCGTCCTTTTTTATTCCGATTTTTTTGCAGAAGAACGAGCGCGACCCGACCGGAGAAGACATAGGTTCTTGGTAAATGCCGAGTGGGATGTATTCCGCCCTCTCCTGCGGGATAATACCGTAGCTGTGAGTCGCGGCAAGGTCCTTTTTGCTGATATGAATGATGTGGTGCTGAAACAGAGCCGCGAGCCGTGAAGAAAAAACAATGAACACTTTCTGCCAATACGGACGCCCCTCGTGAAATCCCCAGCCGTGGACTGTAAATATAGTTTTTAGTTTATAGTTTTTAGTTATTAGTTTTGAAACAAAAGCTGCGACTGCTCCGAGCCCGCCGATTTTTGAACTATTGAGATGAACTACATCCGGCCGTTCTTTGCAAAATATAGCGACCAATTGAAAAAAGGCCCCGATATTGAGAGGCGAGAATACCACAGATAAAAAGTTGTTGTTTTTTTGGAGTGTCGGGAGAGTGATTACTTTGATTTCTGACCGTTTAAGTTTTTCGGCAAGAGCTCCATCCCCGCCGGTAACCACTATTGGTTCAAAGGTATCTTTGGGCAGGTTTGTCGCCAAATCAAACACATAGCGCTGGGCGCCGCCCCAGTTGGACTTTGTAATAACATATAAAATTTTGACTTTTGGAGTTGCCATTAGGAGGGTGTGTATAACTCATTTTGCATAGATTCTTAAGAATTTTATAATTAAAATTAGTTGTGTATAAGTATTAATTTATTGATATAAGGCACATTATCCCGCTTGGGGCGGGATAATTCTGTGCCATTACATATGTTACGTTATATGAGCAAATCTAACGCTATGTTTATTGATACTCGCCGTATGCTGCCTGCGGTTTTAGGAGCAATAGCGGCAGTATTTTTTGTCGCGCTCGTCACTTGGGCGGCGACAACGATTAACAATAACGTTAATACTGGCGGCACTTTGACTGTTTCCGGCGAATCAACCATGACCGGCACTACAACTGTTGCCGGCGCTATTTACGCAAGTTCTACCGTGTTTTCCGACGGCATATTTACTAATACAAGAAATGCGGTACTGGGCGCGGCTTCCGGGACGCCTACGGTTACGGGTCTTAATGTGACCGGAGATGGTTACTTTGACAGCGGTTTAGGTGTTGGCAACGCAACCACCAGCGATGGCAACCTTTTAGTAAATAATCTCGCGGTTTTCAGGGGCCGCGTCGGCATATCTTCTACTTCTCCTACAGTTGATTTTGGATTAGTCGGTTCCGGTTATCTTACCGGGGGCTTAGGTGTCGGCAATGCGACTTCCAGCAACGGCAACCTCCTTGTCAATGATCTGGCTGTTTTCAGGGGCCGCGTCGGCATATCTTCCACTTCTCCTACGGTTGATTTCGGAGTGGTTGGTTCTGGATATGTTTCTGGGGCATTGGGTGTGGGTACGGCAACAAGTTCCTCAAGCGGGCTTTTGGTTGCTGGAATGGGTGTCTTTAACTCCGCAATAGAGGTTCGAAGCGGCACCTCAACCATTACCGGCGCGGCGGTTGGACTTATGGGAAGCTCAACTCCATATCTTGAAGTTGGTATTCTCGGGGATGTTGCGATTGGCGGCGCGCTTGGCACGTCAACTTTATCAATTGAAACCACAACTGCAAGCAGAGGCGGGTGTATTGAGTTGAGAGACGCTGGTGGAAGGTGGATTCGACTTTATGCCGGTTCTGTGGGAACAACCACGGGTAGCATAGGTGTTGTTCCGGCCGGTGGCAGTGGTTTAATTGTTGAGTCTGGAGCGCGTTGCCAAACTGGCAATGAGTAATTTTTATGAAACCCGGGCCAAATTTTACTGGTTCGGACTTCAAGTCCCCTAGGTTATCCACACAGCACCACTTTCTTTGCCTTGGAGGGGAGAAGTACACTGGAAATAATATTGTACTTATACATAAATTAATAAAAATTATCTAAGGCATATTATCCCGCCGTTAGCCGGATAATATCCGTGTCATAATCTCTCATATGAATAAACCTCTCTCGTTTTCTAATGCGAAAAGCATCCTGCCCGCGGTTTTAGGAGCAATAGCGGCAGTATTTTTTGTCGCGCTCGTCACTTGGGCGGCGACAACGATTAACAATAACGTTAATACTGGCGGCACTTTGACTGTTTCCGGCGAATCAACCATGACCGGCACTACAACTGTTGCCGGCGCTATTTACGCAAGTTCTACCGTGTTTTCCGACGGCATATTTACTAATACAAGAAATGCGGTACTGGGCGCGGCTTCCGGGACGCCTACGGTTACGGGTCTTAATGTGACCGGAGATGGTTACTTTGACAGCGGTTTAGGTGTTGGCAACGCAACCACCAGCGATGGCAACCTTTTAGTAAATAATCTAGCGGTTTTCAGAGGCCGCGTCGGCATATCTTCTACTTCTCCTACGGTTGATTTTGGTGTTGTTGGTTCAGGTTACTTGAGCGGAGGACTTGGTGTTGGTATAGCAACGACTTCTGGCCTCTCGGTTTCTGGTATGTCAACATTTAACTCCGCGATAGATGTTCGAAGCGGCACCTCAACCATTACCGGCGCGGCGGTTGGACTTATGGGAAGCTCAACTCCATATCTTGAAGTTGGTATTCTCGGGGATGTTGCGATTGGCGGCGCGCTTGGCACGTCAACTCTTTCGGTTGAAACTACGACTGCAAGCAGAGGCGGGTGCATTGAGTTAAGAAGCGAGGCTGGCACATGGATTAGATTATATGCTGGAGCAGGCGGCGCAACGACCACTGATAATAGGGTTCACGTGGGCCCCGCGGGAGTTGGCCTTATAATAGGCCAAGGCCGCTGCCAAACGGGTAATGAATAATTTTGTTGAAACTCGAGCTGGTTTTCTGGCTCGGGTTTGCGTC
>CAZDKA010000040.1:0-3367 GCA_964505815.1 uncultured Candidatus Saccharibacteria bacterium
CAGAAGCGCCTGATTTGATTTTTACTTTGTCGCCGACCTTGAGCGCGCCGGAGAGCTTGACGATGGCAACGCCTACTTTTCCGTAGTAGTGGGTCACTTTGCCGATCTCGTTCATGACTCTATTATAACACTAATCCACAAATATTATGCAAATCCATCGAGCCGAGCTTGATCCACGAATCGCACGGTGTAAATGAAAACCCCGAGAATATCGGGGTTGTATGCTAACTACTTAGGCGCGTAAATGCTGGCAAGGTGCTGTAGGATTTTCAGCAAATCTCGATCAATGATATCCGAACCTCCGCAAGACAGGCATATGAATTTTTGACCCGTCCTTTTCTTACGATTCTTGCTATTTTTCATTCTTTCCTCCTTTCTTTTGGGATGCCCTTCAGCAATTCTTGATCCATGCGTTCCTCCTTAATCTTTTTCCAGGGGAGAAATATCAGCCGAATAAATATCCTTCATCTTATTTTCGGCTCCGGCCTGGGCCATCCTTAATTTTCCGTGAAAGTCGTCATAGACCTGCTGGATTTGCGTCCAGTGGTCAATGCTCTTGCCTTCGACTCCCCAGCCGGACGCTTTGATTGCCACGAAATATTTATTTAGTTCTGCGCCGGTCGGGCCGCGCCCTATATACAAGATGCCTGTACGGAATCTTCCTGGCGCACGCGATGAAAGGCGCCGGTCATTAGTAAGGAGGGCATTGGAAAGCCCAGCGTCAGATTTGTTAACAAGCTCCACGGCATTCCAGAACGCCTCTTCTCTATTTCTGCCCGGGAGAGGGTTGACGACAACGACCGGACCAAAGATTTCTTCGTCCATAGCACAGACATTGTACGGCACTTCGGTAAAGACTGTCGGCGCATAATAATAGCCACCAGCGCAAACTGCCTCTTTGTCAACGTTGAGTTTTTCTTCTTGCGCATAACTACGAATAATATTCATAGTATGGGCGTTGAGGCAATAGCCGCCAAGGAGCGGACTACGGCCAGTCTGTTGTACTGTCTTGAGTACCATCCCATGTACGCGCCTTAGTTGTTCTTCGGAAACCAGCGGCCCCATCTCGGTTTTGAAATCCATGGGATGGCCGATCCTGCGCGCTCGCGCTCCCTCAATGTATTTACTCAGAAATTCATTGTAGATGGATTCTTGTACGAATATTGCTCGCGCAGAGACGCATCTTTGACCGCTGTCGCCCAAATTCGCATTGATCGCCTCGGCAACGGCCAAATCAACATCAAAGTCGTCCAATACCACCATTGCCGCGTGTCCGCCAAGCTCAAGATGACAGGGCCTGCCATAGGGTCTGCCGTTTTTCGTACGGCTTGCCGCAGCCGCAGCAACTCGAAAACCAACAGCCCCGCTTCCGGTGAATGTCGCCTTATCATAGTCGAGGCTTTCAACAAGCAGCTTGCCGCTTGTCTCACCAGGGCCCTGGACGATTTGTACAAGAGCGCTCGGATTGAAAGCTTTATGATGCGGGATTGTCTCTCTGATCGCTTCCTGGATAAGAAGCGCCGCATACATCATTGTAAACGGCGTTTGTTCCGCCGGCTTTAACACAATCGAGTTGCCGCCGGCAAGCGCGCCGCATACTGCCCACATGGGGACAGCAAGTGGGAAGTTCCACGGAGAGATTTTGAGAATTACGCCATAAGGAATGCGAAGCGAAAAGGCGTTTTTGTCCGGCATCTGGCATCTTGTGAAACCGTCGTTGGTGTAACAGCGCGAAATCTCGCCGTGATAATGCCAGAGCGTGTCAATCGCTTCTTGCACTTCGGCGATTGCCCATTTCCAGAGTTTCCCGCCCTCCAGCGTCATGGTTCGCGCAAGCGGCCCCATATGTTCTTCGAGTTTCCTAATGACTGCCCGGAAGACCGCCTCTTTTTCCTGTTCCACAATCTCCCATTGCCAATACTGCTGTGCTTCTTTTGCCGACTCCTCAACGGACGGAAGCATGTCGGCAGGGAAAAAACTTGGCACGTCGCCGATCACTGCTCCAGTCGCAGGGTTCTTTACGTAAATGCAATCCATTTCTTCTTGGTAGTGCAGCCCAGTAGCCGTTACATCCGCTGCGCTTTTAGCCCCAAAGCGTAAAGACAAGTCAGTGTTCATGGCCGATCTCCTTTCCGTTTTAGTTTTCAAAGTGCGTGATTTTGTGTAATAATCGCAATATAGTAGTAGCAATACAGGCGAATTATGTCAACCGCAATGGCGCCGCAATACAACCCGAAGGGCACTGAAGAAAAAATCTACCGCCTCTGGGAAGAGTCGGGTTTTTTTAATCCTGATAAGCTCCCTTTGCCCTTAAAACGACAAGCCAAAAACCGCAAAAAGACATTTACGATTGTTGCGCCCCCGCCCAATGTTACCGGCTCGCTTCACCTGGGGCACGCCCTCAACGCCGTGATTCAGGACATTTTAATACGAAAAAAGCGGATGGAGGGCTACAAAACCCTCTGGCTTCCGGGCACGGATCACGCCGGAATCGCCACCCAGAACGTGGTTGAGAAAGAGCTCAAAAAAGAAGGAAAGACGCGCCATGACCTCGGCCGCGAGAAATTGGTTCAACGCATTTGGGAGTGGAAAGAAAAATACGGGAACATAATTCTGGACCAATTCAAAAAACTCGGCTCATCCATGGATTGGTCAAGAACGCGCTTCACCATGGACAAAGGTTATCAGAAAGCGGTTGAAGAGGCGTTTCTCAACTATTACGAAAAAGGCTGGATTTACAGGGCCGAGCGCGTAATCAACTGGTGCACTAGGTGCCAGACGAGTTTGTCGGATTTGGAGCTTGAATACAAAGAAGTTGAGACAAAGCTTTACTATATTCGATATCCCGTCGTTGAAAAATCACAAATCACAAATCACAAATCACAAACAAATTCCAAATTTATCGTAGTGGCGACGACGAGGCCGGAGACAATGCTGGGAGATGCCGCGGTTGCCGTAAATCCGAAAGACCAGCGCTACAAGAAATTAGTCGGCGAAAAAGTGACGCTTCCAATTCAAAACCGGGAAATTCCTGTGGTGGCCGATGATGCGGTTGAGATGGAATTCGGCACCGGCGCCGTTAAAGTAACGCCCTCGCATGATTTGCTGGATGCCGAAATTGCCGAGCGTCATAGCCTCCCCCGCCACACCGTTATTGATAAGTTCGGCAAGATGACGAACGAAGCCGGCACAATTTGCAAAGGGCTCAAAGCCGGCGAATGCCGCGAGAAAGTAGTTGAAGAGCTTATAAAGCAAGGGCTTTTGGAAAGAGAAGAGCCGTACACGCACAATGTCGCGATTTGTTATCGTTGCGCAGCAACTATTGAGCCGATTCCGAGCTTGCAGTGGTTTTTAAAAATGAAAGAAC
>CAZDKA010000040.1:3467-9179 GCA_964505815.1 uncultured Candidatus Saccharibacteria bacterium
GCAGCAACTATTGAGCCGATTCCGAGCTTGCAGTGGTTTTTAAAAATGAAAGAACTTGCCAACTTGGCAGAGAAAGCGGTCAAGAGCGGCAAAGTAAAATTTCACCCCGAGCGGTGGCAAAAAGTGTATCTTGACTGGCTGGAGCACGTAAGAGACTGGACCATTTCCCGGCAAATTTGGTGGGGGCATCAGATTCCTATCTGGTATTGTCGGTGCGAAGGCGAAAAACAGACGGTTTTTGCCGGCAGAACCCCGCCAAAAATTAAGTGCGCCGCCTGCCAAGCCGATTGGATGCGCGACCCGGACGTTCTTGATACTTGGTTTTCTTCGGCCTTGTGGCCGTTCGCGGTTTTCGGCTGGCCAATCGCTTGCGCTCAAAATCAAAAATCAAAAATCAAAAATAAAAATACTTGTGTGCCGCAGAGCGGCACCGATTTAGAGCGATTCTATCCTACACAGGTGCTGTCTACGGCGCGGGACATTATTAATCTCTGGGTTACGCGAATGGTGTTTTCCGGAAAGTTTTTTACAGGCAAAGAGCCGTTTTCCGATGTAATAATCCATGCCACCATCCTTACCAAAGAAGGCAAGCGCATGTCCAAGTCGCTTGGCACCGGAGTGGACCCCATGGTGTTGATTGGCGAGCATTGCAGTGACGCGCTGCGTTTCGGACTTATCTGGCAGGCCATGGGCACTCAGGATATTCATTGGTCAGAGGAGCATGTTCGCGCCGGCATGAAATTCGCCAACAAATTGTGGAATATCGCGCGTTTTATCGCGATAAAAACAGACGGGAAAGTTGAGGCAGAGAATACGCCGCCGGCCGTTAGTGACGAAACCGGCCGTGTCCTGCTTGAAAAATTGGAAAAGATAAAAAAAGAGGCGGATAACGACATTGAAAAATACAATTTCGGCCAGGCCCTGCATACTATTCATGACTTTGCCTGGCACGACTTTGCCGATAAATACATTGAATACTCCAAAACGAAAAGCGCTGACGAGGCCGGAGCGGTGTTGTCATACACCCTGGTTACGCTGTTAAAACTCCTGCACCCCTTTATGCCCTTTCTTACTGAAGAAATCTGGTCCCATCTGCCGATAAAAAAGAAGAACGTCCTTATGGTCGAAGAATGGCCCATCACTAATTAACCAACAACTAACAACTGTGACTGGCGACTGACCAAAATTTGACAGCATGATTTGTTGTAAGTTGTAAGTTGTTAGTCGTAAGTTACAAAAGGTTATGGCTGCACTAGTTTCTGCTTACGCAGGATACATTTTATTAAGTTTTCTGCCGCCGGTTCTTTGGCTGTTCTTTTATCTTCGTGAAGACCGTAAACATCCTGAGCCGAAACACCTGCTTGTTGCTGTGTTTTTTGGCGGTATTGCCGCGGCCCTTCTAGCCATCGTGGCCGAGCTTATTTTAATTGGCGATATCAGGCGGGCGAGCGGCGGATTGCTTACCGACGCCTTACCGGGAATTTTCGGCAATGCGTTCGCGATTTTCATGATAGTGGCCGTGGTTGAGGAATATCTAAAGTATGCTGCGGTAAAAACATTGGTTGTCGGCCGGCCGGAGTTTGACGAGCCGATTGACGCAATGATTTACATGATGACCGCGGCTCTTGGTTTTGCGGCGATTGAAAACGTGCTTTTTGCCGTGCCGGTTTTCGGGGTTGATTTTGGCTCAGGAGTTGCTTTGACCGCAAACCGCTTTTTGGGCGCCAATCTTTTGCACGCGCTTTCCTCCGGAATTGTCGGCTATTTTCTAGCTCATTCCCTTTTTACTCCGAAACGTCGGCACTTCGTGGTTGCCGGCGTAGCAGTTGCCTCAATATTGCATGCTTTTTTCAACTACTTTATTATTATTAGAGAAACCACGCCGCAGGCGGTAAACCTCCTGATCTTTCTCCTGTTCATGATGGCCTTTGTAGTTTTCGTAGAGTTTGAGCGGCTAAAACGGGATAATCCAGCGGATCGGGAATAGATAAAAGGTATGACTCCCCGCTCCAATTTTGCGGGAATACTAGAGGTATGGCACCCAGCACCAAATTTTGCATCTCATTCTGTGGCGGAGCGCTTCGCTCAAAACGGGATGCGCCTATTCGGCGCCCGCGCTCCGTAAGTATATGCCAAGCGGTTTGGCGGCTCAGCACTGTCTGAGATGGCATGGCAAAATTGATGCTGGATGCTCATAATTCTAGTTAAAATTTATTCGCCGCACTCTAAATTTTAAAGAATTATGGCAAAGTCATTTTTTGAACGACTAACCGGTTCAATCAAAATTCGCGACGACAGCCCGGCCAAAGAGCAAGTCCCGGCGGTTACGGAAAAGCCGGCAAAAAGCAAGGAGACGAAAACGCGCTCCGGTTTTGGCTTTAGCAAAAAGAGCCCGCCAGCTGAGGCAGAAACGAGCCGAACTGACGAGGAAGAAGACGAAATCGTTGAGCGGTTGATAGCCGAGGAAAAGACCGCAAAGCCGCCGCCGGTTAAAGAAAAAGAAGAAGTAGCGCCGGCAAAATACGAAGTTGGCGGGTTGGGCAGAGACGACGAGGAAGGCCAACTAACGCTCGATGTTTATGATGACGGGGGGTATTTCGTTGTCCAGACAACTGTTGCCGGCGTCAGGATGGAGGATCTTGATATCACGGTAACGAACGACAGCGTAGTTGTTCGGGGCGTTCGCAACAGAACCCAGGAGGTGAGTGACGACCGTTTTTACGCAAGAGAGCTTTACTGGGGGAAATTTTCGCGATCAGTTGTTCTCCCGGAAGAGGTTGATGGCGAAAAAGCCGACGCTTCTCTGAAAAACGGCCTTCTTACCATAAAAATTCCTAAAAAATCGTACGCGAGTACCAGAAAAATCAGAATACGAAGCGAATAAAGTGGCGCTCGGCACCCGTAAAAATTTTCCAGAACTCCGATTTTGACAAATGGAATAATGCTCGGCTTGCCATTTTTTCTTCACGCCTCTTTTTGTATGTGATAGCCCAGGGATCCCACCGCCAGCCCGATGAAGAAAAAATGGCGCGCCTCGCTCAAATAGCAAAATCTTCGTAATGGAAAATTTTTAGGATGCCTCGCTTGGATGTATAATTAAATCGCCAATGCGGCGTGAACGGCTTCACTGGAAAACCCATCCAGAGCCGACTCGTCGGCTACCCGCCGATGATTTACGTCCTGCTCCGTATGGAGATTCCCCGTATCGCTGATGCCGTCCTCCCTGCGGAGTTTGCAGCGAGCGTGAAAAACCACATCAAGCAGGTCAACGCTAAGATGCAGGCGGAGCGAACGAAAAGGTAGCAAGAGCGTATTAGGGGTGTGCGTGGAGCAATCTGCGCACACCTCGTTTTTTTAACCCAAAAGTATCTTTAGTAAACTTTTTCCTGTCATTTCGTCGGGTTTGGGCAGGCCAATAATCTCCAAAATTGTCGGCGCGATATCAGCGAGTATTCCTCGCGTCTCTTCTTCCTCTTTTTTTGTTGTTTCTTTACTTTTTTCGGCGTCCAGTTTGAACTTTTCGCCGACTAAGAAAAATGGAACGGGATTGAGGGTGTGTTCGGTGGCCGGTTTACCCGATACAGGATCTATTTTTTGCTCGGCATTGCCGTGGTCCGCTGTGATAATGCATACTCCGCCAGATGCCGTAACCGCCGCAGTTATTTCGCCCACTACTTTATCAACAACTTCAACGGCTTTTTGGGTAGCTTCCAGATTTCCTGTATGGCCGACCATATCGGAATTAGCGAAGTTCACAAGGATAAAGTCGTATTTCTGCAGATTTTCCAGCACCCGGCTTTTAATCTCTTCGGCCATCATCTCGGGTTTGTCGTCAAAGTGCGGCACAGCCGAACTTTGTACCAGCATGCGCTCTTCCCCAACAAAAGGTTTTTCCTGCCCGCCGTTAAAAAAGTAGGTTACATGCGCGTATTTCTCAGTTTCCGCGATGTGGAGCTGTGTTTTCCCGGCATCAGAAAAAACCCGGCCGAGCGGCCAATTTATCTCGAGCGGTTGGAAAGCCGCGAGGGCCGGAATAGTTTTTTCGTATTCAGTCATGGTTACCATAAGGAAATTTTGCAGATTTCTTTTAGGAAAGAGATCAAACCCCGGCCTTACAAAGGCCTCGCTGATTTCCCGCATAGAGTCCTCGCGAAAATCAAAAATAATCAGGGCGTCGTTATCGCTGATTCTGCCGACTGCCTTGCCGGCCTCGTCTATTCTGTAAGCCGGCTCAATAAATTGGTCAGTAAGACCTTTTTGATACGACTCGTTGATATATGCGGCAGTATCGTTAAACTCATTACCCTTTCCATCAACCAGGAGTTCGTAAGCGCTTCTTATTCTGTCCCATTTTTCATCCCGATCCATGGCGTAAAACCTGCCGACAAGCGAGGCCATGGTTGCAGTTGGCCACCCTTTTTTTATTCTTTCTTCCAATCCGGAAAGAAATACGGCGCCCTCTTGCTGAGGAGCATCTTTGCCGTCAGTAATAGCGTGCAGGAAGACCCGCGGCAGTGTTTCACGTTTTGTAAACTCCAAAAGCGCGTAAAGATGGTCAATATAGCTATGAACTGAGCCGGAAGAAGTAAGACCGAGGATGTGCAGTGAGGAACTATTTTGTTTCACATGCTCCGCGGCTTTTAAGAACGCATCATTTTTAAAAAATGAGCCATCATTTATTGAAAAAATTATCCTAGGCAAGTGGTGGTAAAGCACCCGGCCGGACCCTATTGTCAGGTGCCCAACTTCCGAATTGCCTGCTTCTCCCCATGGAAGACCAACTGCAACACCAGAGGCCTGAAGAGTAGTAAACGGATAGTTTCTTTGCAGAAAATCAAAATTCGGCGTATTTGCAAGAGTAACAGCATTTCCTCTGCCTTCTTTGGCAATGCCGAAGCCGTCAAGAACAATAAGGACCACTGGTTTACGAGTTGGCGGTAACATATTTATTAACTATATCAGAAAATAAGTTTTGTTTAAGTAAACGACATAAAATTTAAGCGACAATATATTAACGACACATTGCTTAACGTCGTTTCTAAAACGACATGTAAATCATGAAACTTTTTAGGCCTCGTATAGTTCCGGAAATTGTTTTTTAAATACGTTAAAGATAAAGCGATGGCTTTCTGCTGTATCATTGTCCCCAAACGTTTTGAACCATTTTACAAATTGTTCTCTTTTATATCCTCTTAACTTAGGATACAAAAGTGGGATGACACTGTTCTTGAGATCAGCTTTGTTACGTATTATTAAGTAAACATAGTGTCTTCCCGCATGTTGGTATTCGTACACTCGTTCATGCGGCGCAAGAACGTCCCTTACCATTGTTACAAGTTCTTTATCTCTTATATGCATACGAAGAGAAAATGCTGGTGTTTTCAATGCGCCCTGCTTGTTTTTTGTCCAGTAGAAAGATCCCTCACCTACAATTAAGCCAGCAATGAAGTTTATTAGATTTTCGTAGTAAATTTGATGATGTTTCATGTTTTATACGTTGTTGTTTACCTGGTAAACATTATATCATAGTTTCATATTTTACAAGTGCTAAGATTATCCACATGCCTTCTAAAAAAAGAAAATTCGGAAACATAGGAGAAGAACTTGCAAAAAATTATCTGCTATCCAAAGGATATGCTATAGTTTTGTGTAATTATCAAAAACCATGGGGAGAAATAGACATTATTGCTGAAAAGGCCGGAACAATTAGAT
>CAZDKA010000041.1:0-8938 GCA_964505815.1 uncultured Candidatus Saccharibacteria bacterium
TTGGAATTGTCCCCGCATTATTTCAAGAATATAGGATTTGTGTTGAAGCATAGAAAATGATATCGTGGAAATATGACTACGAAGACCATTGAGCGCGCTCTAAAAAGATCAAAACCGTCTATTCTAAAGGAGAACGGCAAGCCACGTTTTGTGATTTTGGATTGGAAGACCTATAGCAAATGGGCGGAAATTAAAGAAGACCTAGAAGATGCGGCACGATTGGCCGAAGCGCTGGCTGACCCAAAGAATCAAAAATTACTGCCTTTATCGGGTGTTAAAAAGATGCTCCGTCTCCCATGAGCTGTATCTCTCTGCGTCCGAGAGCCATAGAGGGATTGCGGCGCGCGTCCAAAGAATACCGCCTCAAATTGAACAAAACGCTCGATATCTTACGACACGGGTTGTTTCCGCCGCACACGAAAAAGCTGGGAGGCGCAACTAATGGATTCCGCACCCGCATAGGCCGGTGGCGAGTTTTATTTACGCTGAGAGGCGGAGAAATTGAGATCGCCGATATTTTTATGAAAAAGGGGCGGGGCGACTATCGCCGCAGAAATTAAATTATGAAAAAAATAATACTTGCATCGTCATCTCCTCAACGCCAAGAGCTTTTCCAAAAGTTCGGGTTTGAGTTTTGGGTGGTGCCGAGTAATTTTGACGAGAGCTCATTAACCATTGGCGATCCCGAGCGACTCGTCAAAGCCCTCGCGCTCGCCAAAGCCAAACGAGTTGCCGAGGTTAACGAGGACGCGGTGGTTGTGGGCGCTGACACTGTCGTGGTTTTGGGCGACCAGGTTTACGGCAAGCCGCGCGACCGGGAGCATGCCAAAGAAATGCTTACGAAGTTGAGCGGCAGTACGCATTCGGTTATTACCGGTATTGCGGTTTATGACGCCGACACCCACAGCTTTATTACCGACTCGGCTGAAACGAAACTTTCTTTTCTTCCTGTGTCGGATTTGGAGATTGATGCCTACGTAAGATCCGGGGAACCGTTTGGAAAAGCAGGGGGATACGCTATTCAGGGCCTCGGCGCATTTCTTGTGAAAGAAATTGAAGGCGATTATGAAAACGTTGCCGGCTTGCCTCTCGGCCGCCTCGCTCGGCATCTTGAAAACTTTGGCATTTATTGTGGTGGAGAAGCAAAGTAAAACCCATCGGTAACCCTGTGCCAAAGAGCACAGGGTATTTATTTTGAAATACCCCAGCCCCAATTTTGCGCGTCAGCCGCGGCGAAGCGCTTCGCCCATAGGCGGGGCGCGCTATTCGCACACGCGCTTCGCACCATGACATCAGTTCTTCCCATGTTCTTCCCGATACCTTCTGCCACGGCAAAATTGTGGCGGGGTTATTTTTTGTTCCCGCAATTCATTCCTGCGGTAAAACCGCAGGGTATTCTTGCGGACAAAAAATAAAAGAGCCGAGGTAGTACATCGGCTCTTTGTTCAGGGTTCAGGGAATTTTACCGGGCGCGTTTTTTCGTTAGCTTCTCTTTTCGCAGCCAAGGAAACGATTCCCTATTTCTATCACCTTTATCAGGATTTTCAGGAATCGCAACCGTGATCCAATTTGACCTCTCTCCCTTCCAGTGGTGGTCAACCCATGACAAGAACGAGCCCTTATTTTTTTTGGCAGTCCACGCTTTCAGTCCGTCCTGTATGGCGTAAAGGTCGTCAGGTCCAATAGAGTGGTATGGCGGCGGACTCTGCAGAGAGAGGGACCGGAATCCTGCCGGTATCTTATCCAGATTAGCGACAACAACGTCCTCTTCGTACACGGCGCGAATGATGAAATCCGCCGCCGCGCCGTTCGCAAACATCTTCAGCCGTTCCTCAACTGCAGCGCGGCTTTTCAAGTTGTTATCCGTGAACAGCCGGAACTTGTCCGGCCGGCCATCCTCGCGGAGCAGGACGTAATCCTCAAATTGTGTGCTGTAAAAAAGCACGAACTTTACTTTTTTGCTTCTGAGTTCTGGCTCGTAAGCCGCTGTTGTTTTGCCGGCGACGATCGCTTCCTGAATTTTTCCCGCGACCTCATCTTCGTTCTGGTCAAGCATCCGATCAAACACCCGATCGTCCTCTTCTTTTTCATCATACGCTCGTTCGCGCTGGGTCGGGCGCTCCTCATCAAAGGCGCCTCTTGGTTTGAAGATGCGCCCTTCTTGGCAGATCTTTTCAGCACAGCGTTCGTCCTGACAGACAATCATGGTTCCGCTTTCTTCATCAATTCCCCAGGATTTGTAGAAGATTCCATGGAGAACATAACGGTGGATAACCCATTCTTCCCGTTTTCGGAAATACTTATCACGGATGAAGTACCAGCGCAGAGCTAAGGCATGAGCCGCCAGGAACTCGCTTCGGCCGCTCGTCGGCCAGATCGCATTTTTGATCTCGGCTTCGCTCATCCAGCCAACCCAGGCAATTTCGCTCTTCTGGGGTTGCAGCGCGTTTGGCTCTAGCGGCGGTCCGCCTTTGAAAAAGTAGTGGTGATGATACTTAACACTTTCGGTAGTGCTCTGTTTGTGGACAACGAGAATAATCTCGGTGGGATTTTCGATACGCCGGCCGGTCTCCTCAACAACTTCCGTTTTACCGGCCTCGCCGAGCTTCTCGTTTCCGACAACCTTGCCGCCAGGAATTTTCAGTGCGCTCATCAGGGTTTTTTCGTCATTCATCCAGTCGCGCACCATACAGAAAGCATCATATGCTGGTGTTGGCGGAAAAATAACGGAAACTGTGTAAGGCGTTTTCGTCTCATTGACTGTAAAAGCCACAAAACATCCCCCCTTTTTGTTGGTAAGGTGCTTACTTCGGTATTATACACCCAGCCCTTGACTTTTGTCAAGGATATGATAAAATAGATTGGAAAGGCAGGACAAGCCGCTTTGGGCTCAAAATAGGGCGTATAACGAAGTTAAAACCGAAAGGAGAGAGAAATGACGGAGGCGAAGCCCTGGAAAGCTAGGTTCGTTGACATCACGAAATTTGTAGCTATTGAGTGCGCCTTTGTTTTTATCGGTGAGGATGCCGAAAAGGCGCGTGCCATCAAGTGGCCGGAGTCGCATCGGCACTATGCGGGTCCCCGACCGATCGGGAAAGGGGACGCGAAAGAGTCTCTGGACGCAACCATGAAATTTTATCTTTTTGGTAGCGCTACGAGCGAGGAGTCGGGGCAGGTTTTGTTTCGGATTTCCGAGCTTGAGGCACAAGCCGAGACGCTGGGCATCCGCGAGGCCTTCGTTCATTGGACAATTATGCGTAAGAACGCGAGGATCGCGGCGGCCAGAGCTTCGGAAGGCGCAGTTTGGGGTTTCGGGCGACCGCATCCGCGGAAGCCGAACTTCAAGGCGCACCAAGACCTCGCCGGCCCGCTCGTGGATTATCGGCCCGGAATGAAGGATGGCTGGGTGTTTGAGCCGGTCTTTTTGAAAATCCGGCCGGACACACTTAGCGCGCTCGTGCATGTGCTCGAGCTCTATCCTAAATGGGAAGAGGGTCGCGCTCTGATGGTCGCGCTGAAGGTTCTTCCCTCGCAGGTTCCGTCGTTCCTCGCCGAGTATCAGTTTTCCTCGGCAGATCGCCATGAGGAGTTCGACCGCGAGTTACTGACATTGCTTTCCGAACAGGCGAAGGGTTTCAAAAACGCTGCGAGGGCTAGATAGTATTTACAGCGTTTTGAGTTTGAGAAAGGAACAACAAAATGGTCGGTTTTGAGATTTCTTACAGGGCAAACGGAAAAAGTCATCTCTTAAAAGGGGATAGGAATGGGAGGGCCGAGCTGGTTATGCTCGGGGCGGAGGCCGAGAAGATGTTACTCGTGTTTGATTTCTTTGACCCCGACATCAACTATAAACCCTTGCCAGAGATTCGGCTTGACTACTCCTATGGTGTGTTCACCGCGAATGATGGGCAAAAACCGAAGAAAATTTTTTCGGTTTTTGGCAAGAAAGCGGTTGATGAGCGAGGGCGGCTTATGTTGGAAATACCGCTTGGCTCGTCCTTGGGACAGGAAGTCTGCATGGACATCAAAATCCTGCATATGGGGGTCGGGGCTTACCAAGACGATGAAATAAGCCTTGACATTCCCATCCGAAAAGGATATAATTGATTATCTGTAGTAAAGATTCTTTGACAACTGAATACAAACTGCAAAACAAAGAAAGGAGGCGAATGGTCTGGCCCCGTGCCAGCAAGGCGCGTAATCGTGGAGGAATCTAAATACTAAATACTAAAAACTTTTTTCGGACAGCCTTTTCGCGCTGCGAAAAGGCAAAGGAGACAGTGATGGCTAAGAAGAGCAAGAAGGATGGGCAGGTGGTACTGGTGGCCGAGCCGGAGGTGGTGGCTGTGACGCCGGCAGCGGCCGAGGCGTCTGCGGAGGAACGAGAGTTTCTCCTCGCCAAGGAAGATTACGAGTATCTCTTGGCGAGAGCTGCTCGGATTGCCAAGCAGATTCTTGGTTCTCTTGGTAACACCTTGCGGCTCGAGCAGGATGGTGCCGTGCCAGAGGCAGAGCGTCTTCAGCGTAATGCCGATGGCACCGTGGCTCGCGAGGAGATCGACCGCCTCATTAATTCATGGGAGGCGGCCAATGGCGGTGAAGGCAGCGCGGCCAACCTTTTAAGCAGGGAGGCGCACAAGTTTTACATGGACGGGAAGCTCTTCAACGTCATCGGCTATCGGGAGCTTGTCGAGATCGTCGGCAAGTTCTGGGGCGTAACGTTGGATGAGTTGAAGGCGGCCCTGGAGCAGAAGCAGAAGGACGAGGCCGCTTACCAGGCACTGTTGGATCGTCGTGACGACGGCAAGCAGGTCGTCTGTGACAAGGATGCCTCGGCTGGCGTGGAGCGGGTGTTCCAGCCGGTGTCGTCTTTCCAGGTGAAGGACGGCAAGCGGAAAACCTTCCCCGGTGGGAAGGAGATTCCCGAAGGGAATTTCTGCCTTTTGAAGGACAAGACCACCGGGAAGCTGCGGTTGCACGCGTTCTGCCATGCGTGCAAGAAGCAGTACAAGGCGCATGAATGGGAGCTGAACAAGGAGTTGAGGGAGAAGGGTGAGCGCCCGGTGTACCTCAATTTCATGCCGCGCTCGGACGCGGAAGCTCTTCTCGAGCGCATTGAGAAGGGTCAGAAGCAGACCACCGCGAGGTCCTCGTTCGACGACGAAGCGTTCGCGGCCGAGAAGGCGCGTCGCGATCGGCAGAGCCGCGGCCGCAGCCCATGGGGCAACAAGCCCCGTGACGATCGCGGCCGTAGCCAGCGCGATCAGCGCCGGTCCGGCAGCGGTCCCTACCGCGGCCGCGACGAGGAGTAGTAAGCACTAGCCCCCGCCCATAAGGGCGAGGCTCGCCCCGCGAGAGCGAGGGCGGCCGCTACGCAGGGGCAAAACTGCGGAACAGAGGCCCTGGTCAGTCATTCTCCCAAACGGGACGGATGACTGGTCAGGGCTTTTCAATTTTAAGTATTTGTCTGCGAGCGCAAGCCGCGGAGTAGCGCGAGTAGCTACAAATACTTAACCCTGCACTAATTTTGCGACGCTAAACATTTGATGCATGTTATTTTTTAAAAGATTTTATTTTGAGCGAGCCGCGTGTGCCGAATAGGCACATTCCATAGCGGGCGAAGCGGCTCGCCGTAGCACGTCTTGCAAAATTAGTGCGGGGTTGGACACCTTGATTAACGCAAAACTTCATAGTATCATTTTTATTACCTATGAAGGATTTCTCAAAACATATTGTATATGCCTTGATTATTCTGGTGCTGGTTTCCGGAGTCTGGGCGCTAATTACCGATTCATTCAAGCCGAAAAAAGAGATTTCAATCTCGGAGCTTGTGACCGCCATTAACGGCGGCGAAGTGCAGAAAATCGCAGTGCAGGAAAGCGACCTGGAAGTCACGCTCAAAGACGGCACCATTAGAACATCCAGAAAAGAAATCGGTGTCGGCCTGGTTGAGCTTTTGCGCGACTACGGGATAACCGAAGAGCGCCTCAAAGGAATCGCGGTTGAAGTGAAAGGGGTGGGCGGTTTTGCTTTTTGGGCCGGAGCTATAATTCCGTTTCTTGCTCCTATTCTTCTGATAGGATTCTTTATCTGGTGGACGGCGCGGCAGGTTCAAAAAGGGTCCATGCAGGCCTTTAGTTTCGGGCAATCGCGGGCGCGCCTGATTTCTCCCGAAAGCAAAGAGCGGCTCACCTTTAAAGATGTTGCCGGAGTGAAAGAGGCCAAAGAGGAGCTGAAGGAAGTTGTTGATTTTCTAAAAAACCCGAAGAAGTTTCTGGAGATTGGCGCCAAAATTCCCAAAGGGGTGCTTTTGATGGGGCCGCCGGGAAGCGGGAAAACGCTCTTGGCAAAAGCTGTAGCGGGAGAGGCTAGTGTTCCGTTCTTTCATATTTCCGCGTCAGAATTTATTGAGATGTTTGTAGGTGTGGGCGCTTCTGTAACAGGAAACACTCCGGTCCTTATACGGGAAAATGGCACTATTCGTCTCCGACCAATCCAAGAAGTCATTGACAAGTTTTATGAAGACAACGGGGGCGATTTTATAGTGCCGGTTGAGGGACTGGAGACATTGGGCATGCGACGTGCGCCAACGGGCTTCCGAGGATTCAAAAATAATCCTGAAAAATTTAATCTGGGCGGATCCCGATTTGTGTCAGTGAAGGGTGTATATCGACATCGTGCGGACACTATTTACGAAATTCATTACCGAGGAGGCGTAATCCGCGCCACAGGGGACCACGGCGTTTTTGTTCGTGAAAAGAATTATGTCCGAGAAAAACGCGTTGACGAGCTTACCCCCGATGACTGCCTGGTTAATCTACCTTTTAAGGTACGCTCTGTCTTTATGCCAGGAATTGGAACGACTCATAAAGTGAAGGCGCATGAGTTTGATTCGATCGCTGTTCCGGAGCTGGGGCTATGGGAGGAAGAGTATCAAGAGATTCAGGAAAAATATCAGTGGGTTCTCGCCCACGCGGGGCAAATGACACAGAAACAAATCGGCGCACGCGTAGGCGTGAGTCAGGCCACAGCCGGCTCATGGGTCAACAGAGAACATCTGCCGAAATTTTTCAACCGTCCGAGCATTCATGCTGGACTTCCATCAAAAATTATGGTCACCCCCGACTTGATGCGTCTTTTGGGATACTATCTTGCAGAGGGGAGGACTACAGAATATTACACACAATTTGTGTTCGGTACGCATGAAATAGTCCTGCACGAAGACTGCGTGGCGTTACTGCAACGGGTATTTTCACAAATGCCGTTCGTGAAGCACATCCCGGAAACCAACAGTACGCGGATTACAGTATCTTCCCGTGTGCTCGCTGAGTTTTTCACGCGCCACTGCGGCACGGGCAGCCATAAAAAACATCTTCCCGAATGGGTGTGGAATCTGCCGTGGGAGTATGTTTATGAATTAGTTAAAGGATACACTCGTGGTGATGGGTATGTTACAGGCGAACAGAAACTCTGCGTTACTTCGGTAAGTCAAAGATTAATACAGGAGATCGCATGGTTATTGAGTATGCATGGAGTCCAGGTTGGCATCGGAAAGACAATAAGCCCCGCAGGACGAATCATAGGCAGGAATAGAAAACCTTTGCCGGAAACGGTTAGTTGGCGGCTTAGCGTGGGCAAAACAAGTAATCTTTGGCATGAAAACCTTATCAATAAAAGTCCTAATCAGTTTAAGAAGCCAAAGGTATTGAAAATTGTTAAAAAAGCATATCAGGGATATGTCTACGATTTAGTTGGTTGCGACGGCGAAGCATTTTTTGGTGGAGAAAAGCCGACGCTCCTACATAACAGCCGCGTCCGCGACACCTTTCGTCTTGCCAAAAAAGCCGCTCCGGCCATCATTTTCGTGGACGAGCTTGACGCTGTAGGAAGAATCCGCGGCGCAGGAATTGGAGGAGGGCACGACGAAAGGGAGCAGACGTTGAATCAACTGCTGGTGGAAATGGACGGAATGGAAACCGACGATAAAGTTTTAGTTTTTTCCGCAACCAATCGCCCCGACATTCTTGACCCGGCGCTATTGCGGCCAGGCCGGTTTGACCGCAGAGTGGTACTTGATCTGCCGGATATCAGCGACCGCGCCGATATTTTGAAAATTCATATACGCAACAAACCTCTTGCCGATGATACTGATTTACAGGTTATCGCGACGCGCACGCCGGGATTTTCCGGAGCGGATCTGGCTAATTTGGTGAATGAGGCGGCTATTTTAGCCGCGCGGGAGAGCCGGAAAAAAGTCGCGCAAATGGATTTGATACGGTCTATTGAAAAAGTGATGCTGGGGCCGGAACGAAAATCCCGCCTGCTCTCGCCGCAGGAGAAGAAAATTTCGGCTTATCACGAAGCCGGGCATGCTTTGGTCGCGGCCTCGCTCAAGTATGCCGACCCGGTGCATAAAATTTCCATTGTTTCCCGAGGGCGCGCGGCGGGGTATACGTTAAAACTTCCGACTGAAGACCGCCATTTTTATTCACGCTCCTATTTTTTGGACGAACTGGCTGTTTCGCTTGGCGGATACGTCACCGAGCATGTCGTCTTTAACGAAATTACCACAGGCGCGTCCGATGATTTGAGAAAAGCCACTGACCTTGCGCGCTCGCTGGTTACGCGTTTCGGAATGTCGGAAAAAATCGGGCCCATGGCTCTCGGCGAACGCGAGGAGCTTATTTTTCTCGGCCGTGAACTTACGACCGAGCGAAATTATTCAGAGGAAACGGCGCGCCTTATTGATCAGGAAGTAAAAAAATTAATTGACCAAGCCCATAAATGTGCGAGATATATTTTGACTCGCCGCCGCCAGAAACTTGATAAAATCGCCGCGCGTCTTATTGAAAAAGAAACTATAGAGCGCGAAGAATTCCGGACGCTGATGCAAGCCGCTTAATTACGGAATTTTTGGGCGTGTAGCTCAGTGGTTAGA
>CAZDKA010000042.1:0-8523 GCA_964505815.1 uncultured Candidatus Saccharibacteria bacterium
TCTCAAAATAAGATACCGCACCAGCTCTCTGGTGCGGTTACAGATAACTTTCATTTGCTTCCCCGATTTGAGTCGGGGAGCTGCAAATCACCGCACCATCCCGAACGAAGTGATGTTAGAGTGCGCGATCCCGTACTTCCGCGATACTGACTTTATTTCTTGCCGAGGCGTCAGTTCGTGAGGTGCGGGATCCTCGCCAACTTCACCCCACACATAACAAGTTATGTGTGGGGTTCAGCGCTCCCTTCGGTTGCGGAAGTTACGGGATAATAGAACCCCGCAGACGGGAGCTTCCGACTAAAGTCGGAGAGCTCTTGCGTCTCGCCATTAATTTTGCCAACCCAAGCCGGTTGCCGCTGATATTACAGATTATATTATGATACGCATTACATTTATATTTACACGGAACTTTTCGTGCGAAAAGTTCCGTGGTAGGAAAGAAGGAATAGCCCGCAAAATTAGTGCGGGGTTATTCCTAAAGATATTTTAAAAAGAAATTTTTCACTCTTTCTTCAAAATCATTCGGAAGTTCGCCATGGCGGCCCTTTTCTGGAAAATAAAACTCGGCTTTGGTATTTCCTTTTAACGCTTCCTTGAGGAGTTCGGCGTGGCGGAACGAGATTTGTTCGTCAGGTTTGGTGTGGATGATGAGCGCGGGAATAGCGAGACGGCCTGCGGCTTCGGCAGGCGAGAGTGCGGTATCCACGTTCCAAAAAATCCTGCTCCAGAATTTCATGAGTTCAACTAATGGATAGCGAAAAATGAAAAGATTGCGGTAGGTTTCCTGCCCAAGAATGGTTAAGTCGGCAAACGAGGCATAGGAAACGATCGCGGCAATTCGCGGATCGTCTCGAGCAGTAAGAATGGCTACTGCGCCGCCAAGCGAAAAGCCGAGAACCCCGGCTTTTTTAAAACCGCGCTTCTCAAGAAAATCCAGGGCCGAGGCAAGGTCAAGACGCTCCCGTGCCCCAAGCGTTGTGAAAGAGCCGCCGGATTTTCCAAAAGAGCGAAAATCAATAAGGAGAAGATTGAAGTCGGAACGGAGGTCGTTGGCAATAAAAATCATATCGCCTTTTTCAGCAGGGTAGCCGTGGATAATTACTAGCGCTGGTTTTTTTGGAGAATCATTTTTGATAAACCAGCCGGAAATGGCAACACCGTCTTTGGTTTCAAGAGTCACTTCTTCAAATGGTATTTTGAAACTCGTGGGAGTAAGCCCGCTTTCAATAGTTTTAGGGTGGGTTACGAGCCAAGCGCTCCAGAGCGATACCCCGGCAAATCCGATGACGAATATCAGAACATACCAGGGCATTCTGGTTAATTTTGCGGGCGGCATATAGAGGAGCAATTTTTACCGGGTAGAACACGCTCGATCGCTTTCTCAGCAGCACCTTGCAGAAGACCCTGCTCGGCGTTTTTGGCCCTAAGCTCTTCAAGAAGGTCCTCGGCCCTCTTAAGAAGCTCTTGGGGCGTATTTTTCTTTTTGCTGTCTAAAGTGAGTGAAGAAGTTGCAGTACCGCGCGAATGGGAAAGACGCTCCACTTCATGCTCAAGTTCCTGGATTGTTCCCTCAATCTCATCAATGAGGTTGGCTCTGGTCTCTACGGGATTCTTGCCAAAGGTTTTCTCGCGCATTGTTTTAAGAAGAAATTCGGTTCCGATAGAATTTGTCAGAATGCGCGCAAAGTCGGAAGGCAAGGTGGTAAAAGTGAAGGCAAGGACTATAAGAACGATGATGGCCGTGAAAAATGCTCTCATATTTGTATTATAACAAAACATCCCGCGTTGCGGGATGTTTTGTTATTGAGTCTTTAGTAACCAGTGGGCGGTACAGCCGATACTGACTCTTTTTTGCCCCAAAACGCGGCCCAAAGCGCCCAGAGGCCTATTACGAGGTGGAGCAGGTTGTCCGCAGGGCTCTCAAGGTTTGCACCATAGAAGTTTGGTGAAGGGCTCCCGGCGACAAGAAATCCCCAGAGTGTGGCAAGAACCCCGAGCACTCCCACTGCGACAACAAGCCATTTTTGCCACACGTCTCCGAGGAGATACGCGGCAAGGAGTGCAACGACTCCGAGAATCAGGTGAGCCCAGTTTTCACCATTCGTGAAGTACCAAGATATGCCAAACAAACTTTGATTTGCCGCTGGCCCGATAATGCCGAGAAATCCTACAACCCCGACTACGGCAAGAACCGCACCGCCAATCAGAAGAAATTGTTTTGGATTCATTCCATTATAAGCAGATCGCGATCAGTTAATACGACCGTATCTGCTATTTATACTTTGACTCTATGTATACATTTTATCCCGCTAGATAGCCTCGTAGCGATCGCGGCTTTTAACGGGATCCATGCGATTTTTTTGTCAAAATTTGCTCGACCTTGCCTGTTTCCAAATTTTGATCACATCCTTTATATTATAACACATTTTTTGACTTATTTTGAGAGCTGTGTATAACTTTTCACAAAAATTTTTCTTCAAAAAGGGCTCGCTCAGGGTTAAAAAATGGGTTATACTAAGAATGCCTGTATGAATAGCATCAGCCTTAAACAACTTATTATATTTTTCGCGGTTATTACCGCGGTAATCGCCGCCTTTATTGTCGGAGCTAATTTATTTTTGAAGTGGGGGATACAGGTAGAGCCGCCCAAAAACGAAATAAAACTCGAGGATGTCCCAACCGGCGCCGTAAAAATAAAACCGGCTAACGAGGTTGAGCTCACGCCTGCGGTCATTTACGATGGAAATAGTTTTAAGCCGTCCCGGGTGATACGAGACGGCAGCGGCAGTGTCGGCTGCCTTGTGGTGCTGGTGAATCGTTCGGGTGCGATACTCAAGATTGGATTGAATCCCCATAATCCCGTTCGCGACCCCGGCCCGGATTTCGGATTTACGGCAAGCAACGATAAATTGATTTTTGATCCTCGCTTTAACGGCATTATCGAGTTAAAAGTTCATAATCATGAAAAACCTGGCGAGGGGTTTACTGTTATATTGGGGCCAAAGTGCCAACTGTAAATTAAGGTATGGCATCCCGCCCCAATTTTGCAACCAGTAGAGAGGCGGCGCGTTTCGCGCATGAAGGGGTTGGAGATGTTGCATATTCAAGTGGCAAAATTGGAGCGGGATGCTCATAATTGTAGCGAAATTTTGTTCGCTACAAATTAGCTCCAAAATTTCGACAATTATGGCACGTCGCAAAAAAGAAAAAATAGTGCGGACCGTCGTTGAAAAAGGCCGGCCGAAAAAGAGATGGCACGACGATTTGAATCCGCATACCAAAAAGAGTATCTTCGCGATTTTATTTTTCGTACTGGCCGCGATTTCTCTTCTTGCTTATTGGGGGCGGGCCGGAGAGGTCGGCCGATATCTTTTAAGCGCCCTTGATTTTGCGGTCGGACAGGCCTATTTTTTAGCACCGCTTACCTTCACCCTGGTCGGCTTCTCATTCGTTTTATCTTTTGAGAAAAAATTATACGCGGCAACGCTTTTTGGCGGAGCGCTCTTTCTTGTATCGGCTCTCGCTCTGTCCGATCTTATTCTGGGAAGCAGGGCCGGAGGGGCTATAGGGCACTTTGCCAATCTACCGCTTTTCAAAGTTTTTGATTTTTGGGGCGGACTTATTATTGAAATCGGACTTCTCGGCGCGGGATTTTTAATGATGCTGAACATCCCGCTGCTTGTCAAATGGAAGCGCGAAGATCGCGAGGATAAAGAAAAAGAACCAGGAGGCCTTATAAAAGAAGCGGGAGAGAGTTTTAAAGAACTGGCTGATCATGTGCGCGAGGCCGCCTCTCGGATGAAAGAGCAAAGAATGCCTGAGCCGCCGCTTACGGAGGCGAGAGCGGAGGAAGCCGTTGCCGTGGCCACTCCGCAGGCAATTGAAGAATCAAATGCTCAAGGCGAAATTGAGTTGAAACCAAGGCGCGAGCGCCCTCAATACAAAAAACCGCCATTGTCGCTTCTTAGTGATGACCGCGGAACGCCATCCTCAGGAGATATTCGCGCTAACGCAAACATAATCCGCCGCACACTTCAAAATTTCGGAATTGACGTTGAGATGGGCGAGGTTTCAGTGGGGCCGACCGTAACGCAATACACTCTGAAACCGGCAGAAGGAGTGAAGCTTTCACGAATTATCGCCTTGCACAATGACTTGGCACTCGCCCTTGCCGCGCATCCTATTAGAATAGAGGCGCCGATTCCGGGAAAGTCCCTTGTCGGCATTGAAATTCCAAATCGCTCCATTGCCCTTGTCGGTCTCAGGAGCTTATTTGATAATCAAACCTATAATGAATCCCCGTCATCCCTTCTTTTCGCGCTCGGCCGCGATGTTGCCGGAACTCCTGTGTACGCCAATCTTGCCAAGATGCCGCATCTAATGATAGCCGGAGCGACTGGTTCTGGAAAATCGGTGTCCATACACTCACTGATAGTATCGTTTCTTTACCGCAACAGCCCCGAGACGCTGAAATTTTTGATAATTGATCCGAAGCGAGTGGAGCTTTCGGTGTATTCGGGCATTCCGCATCTTCTGACCGCGCCCATAACTGACGCCAAAAAAGCAGTTGCCGCCCTCAGGTGGGCAGGCAAAGAAATGGAGAGGAGATATGATGTTCTTTCCGATACAGGGGCGCGCGACATCGCAAGTTTGAACGCGCTCGTTGTTTCCGGAAAAGCAGAGGAGCACGAGTTGATGCCTTATTTGGTTATAGTCATTGATGAACTGGCTGACCTTATGGTTACGTTTCCGCGCGAAGTTGAAGGAGCGATTATACGACTCGCACAGATGGCGCGAGCAGTCGGCATTCATTTGATAGTTTCTACTCAGCGCCCGTCAGTGGAAGTGATTACCGGACTTATTAAAGCCAATATCACTTCACGAATCGCTTTTCAGGTCGCAAGCCAGGTTGATTCGCGAACAATTCTTGATATGGGCGGAGCCGAGAGGCTTCTCGGCAACGGCGATATGCTTTTTCTTGCCGGCGATACCGCAAAACCAAGGCGCATTCAGGGCGGTTTTGTCTCCGAGCCGGAAGTAAAGAAAGTTGTTGAATTTTTGAGCGAATATGTTCCTAATGAGGCGACTGCTGATGATGAAATTTTTGAAGGCAAGCCGGCAGAATCCGATTTTATGCCGGATGAATTTGATAGCGGCGCCGATGACCCGCTTTATGACGAGGCAAAGGACTTGGTGATTCAGGCCGGGAAAGCGTCAGCTTCCTACCTGCAGAGGAGGTTAAAAATCGGCTACGCTCGGGCTGCGCGTCTCCTGGATATACTTGAGGAGCGCGGCATTATCGGCCCGGGGGAAGGCGCAAAACCGCGGGAAATATTGGTGGACAAACCGCATGCATAAGTTCAGATACATTATGCTTGCAACACTAGAAAGCAGAGCATAAGATGGCGATGTACTCATAGGTATGCCGCCCCGCTCTAATTTTGCACCTGTAAATCAACATTCTTCTAAAATAAATTCTGCCTTTCCAAACATAATGGCGGCGCGCTTCGCCCACCCAGCTCAGCTGGGCCCGTAATGGGATGTGCTACCCGCCCCGTTAGATGCTTCGCTATCTAACGGGGTGAACACACGCGCGCCGCGCAACAGTTAGGGCGCAAAATTAGAGCGGGGTGGTCATAATTCTTGCTAAAATTTATTCACTTCGTTCTAAATTTTAGAGAATTATGCCAGAGAAATTTGCAATTGAAGGCGGTAGAGCGCTTCGCGGAGAAGTACTAATTAGAGGTGCCAAAAATGCCGCAACGAAAATGATGATCGCGACCCTTCTGACCGAAGAGCCCTGCCGGCTTAAAAATTTTCCCCTGCTCGGCGACACCGAAATCACTGCGGAACTCTTGAGGGCGGTCGGCTCAAGTATCGGCTACCAATCAGACGGCGTGACACTTTGCACTCCGGCAGTAACAAGCTCCCGCGTCAAGGCATTGAGCCGAAAAAACCGGATTCCCATACTGGCCCTTGGCCCGCTTCTTGCGAGAGTGGGAGTTGCTGAAGTTCCTGTGCTCGGCGGAGACAGCATTGGGGCAAGACCCGTCAATTTCCACCTTGATGCGCTCTCCAAAATGGGGGCCAATATTGAAATTTCGGATTCACTGTATCGCGCCGAAACCAGCGGCTTAAAAGGCGCGGATATCGCCCTTCCGTATCCGAGCGTGGGTGCCACCGAAAACGTGATTCTTGCTGCGGTGCTCGCCAAAGGCAAGACCGTCATACGCAATGCCGCTGTGGAGCCGGAGGTGGTTGATTTGATCAAGATGCTTCAGAACATGGGCGCGATAATTGAGCTCGGCACAGAGCGGAAGGTGGCGGTTGAAGGTGTTTCCCGACTTCACGGAGTTGAACACGCCATTCTGCCTGACAGAAATGAGGCGGTATCTTTCGCAACTGCCGCGATTGCCACTGGCGGAAAAGTGTTTGTTCGCGGAGCAGTGCATGAGCATCTGATTACTTTTTTAAACACTCTCTCAAGAATCGGAGCTTCTTTCCGCGTTGAACCGCGAGGCATTGCGTTTTGGAGCGGCCAGCCGCTAAAAGCTGTTGAAATCCAAACTGATACCCATCCCGGCTTTATGACTGACTGGCAGCAGCCCCTGGCCGTGCTTCTCACCAAGGCCGAGGGCAAATCAGTCATCCATGAGACCGTATACGAAGACCGTTTTGGCTACACCCAGGACCTTATCAAGATGGGTGCTAATGTTACTCTTGAAAACGGGTGCCAGGGCGACCTCCCTTGCCGTTTTCGCGGAAAGACGTATAATCATACCTGCATTATAAACGGGCCGACCGAGCTTCATGGTGAGCGTATTGCAATCCCGGACATACGAGCGGGTATTGCCACAGTCATTGCAGCACTCTCCGCCAGAGGGGCCTCGGAAATCACCGGCATTGAACATATTGACCGCGGATACGAAAGAATTGATGAGCGGTTGCGTTCACTCGGCGCAAACATAGAAAGAATATAAAGCGACACCAATTACAAATGACACACGAATCTACGAATAAGCATTCGAGTCATTCGAGTGCATTCGTGTATTAGTGTCGCTGTGAATTCGTATGTTCAACAAAAAAATAGGCATTGATCTTGGAACGGCAAACACCCTGGTCTTTATCCAGGGGCAGGGGGTAGTTATCAACGAGCCCTCGGTAGTTGCCGTATCCCAGGATGATAATAAAATTCTCGCGGTTGGGAATGAGGCCAAGGAAATGATTGGGCGCACTCCGGAAACCATCGTCGCGTACCGTCCGATGAAAGACGGGGTTATTGCCGACTACCGCGTAACCGAAGCCATGCTCCGCTATTTTATTGATAAGACCATGGGCAAACTCCGCGTCTTCCGCCCAGAGGTCATGATTTCTGTTCCGGCTGGTGTTACCTCAACCGAACGGCGAGCCGTAGTGGAGGCCGCAACCAAAGCCGGAGCCAAGGCGGCCTACGTTGTCAAAGAACCGGTGCTTGCCGCCATTGGCGCTGGTATTCCCATTAATGAGCCGTCGGGCCACATGATAGTGGATATAGGCGGCGGAACAACCGATGTTGCCGTCATATCCTTGGGCGGGATTGTCGCCTCCACGTCGGTGAAAGTCGCGGGCAATAAACTGGATCAGGCCATAACCGACTTTATAAAACGAAATTACAATCTGGCCATCGGCGACCGCACCGCCGAAGAAATAAAAATAAAAATAGGAAGCGCCGTACCTCTGAAAGAAGAGCTCGCCATGGAAATAAAAGGACGCGACCTTATGACCGGCCTGCCGCGCGTTATTGAAATACGAACAGCCGAAGTAACCGATGCGATTGCCGACGAGCTCCGCGAAATCATCCAGGCAATTAAACACGTATTGCATCAAACGCCGCCGGAACTTGCCGCAGACATAATGGAACGGGGGATTGTGATGTCCGGCGGCACATCGCTTTTGAGGGGCATTGATGAATTGGTCTTTCAGGAAACCGGAGTGGTAGCCCATATTGCCGAAGACCCGCTCTTGTCAGTGGCAAAAGGCACCGGCCTTGCCTTGGAGCACTTGGATGTGTATAAGAGGAGTTTGATGTCAAAAAGGTAGCTCGCCATCCTATAAAATTTTTCAGCTCGGGCTCGTGACAAACTTACGCTCGGCATGCCATTTTTTCTTCCCGCCTCTATTCATATGTGATAGCCAAAGGATCCCACTGCCAGCCCGAGGAAGAAAAAACGGCATGCCTCGCTTAAGATAAGCTCGGAATTAAAAATTTTATATGATGCCTCGCTTGGATGTTAAACGCTTTGCGACCCAGCCCGATGAAAAATAAATGGTATGCTACGCAAGACTTAATCCATAATGGGAAATTTCTGGCGTGACTCGCGTATTGATGAAAAGCAAAAATGATTTGGTTCAAAAACAGCATAAATGCTGGTTTTTTGTTGCTATTGACAGACAATTATCTATCTGCTATAATTAAGGGGTTAATCTGCCCCTAAATTTCCTAGTGAAATGCAACTTTAGTTTTTAATATATCACGTTCAATCG
>CAZDKA010000043.1:0-8082 GCA_964505815.1 uncultured Candidatus Saccharibacteria bacterium
GCGGCGGCGAGGAATTCCCCCCGCGAAAATTCGGAAAGGCGGCGGAGCCGCACCGATAAAAACTGCCAAAGAACCTGAAGAAAAACATCGGCTCGAACCATATTTTGATTTTGGGGGAAAGAAAAATTTTTAATCATATGGAAACCGAAAAAGCGAAATGGAATAACTGGAAAATTGCCGCAATTTTGCTCGGCGCAGTTGTCATTGTGGAAAGTTTTATCCTTTACGACACTTTTCACTTCAAGGGTGGTAGTCTTTCTCTGCCGTGGGGTACTCCTGTTTTTTATGACGGTGGAGATTATGTTAGCGCACAAGGTAGTTGGATTTCCGATTCCTCTAATGGAATAATCGCCGAGCAAAAAATTAACACGACGGATATTTCTTGCCTTCAATCGCGAGGGCTTTGTATAGAAGCTCGTGCGTATAAAGCAGATAGCGCGAGCGGCAATCTCTTGGCTCAAAAATTGGAATACGAAATTAAAAGCTGGACTCCGCAAGAGGTTGTTGCTGTTCTTGACGGCCGCGCGGGCACGATTGAAATTCGTTTTAATAGAACCAAAAAAGTAGTCACTATGACCGAATCCGAAAAAGCGGAAATAGAAGGTGCCCGCGCGCTGCCTGCATACGCTCATCTCGGTGGCGGAACGGAAGCGATTGAGGCAAGTAGAAAATAATTTGTTTATGGAAAAGTTGAACAAAAATTTAATCATTGGCGTTTTGCTCATCGCGGCAATCGTTTTTGGTTTTATGTGGTACAACCAAAATCGAGAACTGAACCAATTAAAAACTTCTAATAATTCGCCGCAGGAACAAGGCACAACCAAAAACGAGGACAAAGAAATAAACGCCGCTTTTGAGCAAATTAACGAAGACATTAAAACAGTTGACGCTTGGCAAAAATTGCAATGCACGCCAAAAACTCGCTTGGATTGCGATGGAACAAACTGCACCCAATCCCAGCCGGTTGTGTATCTGATTTTGGATCGCCAAAATAAAACTTTTTCTCGTTGCGATACAAAAGGTTGCGATGCATACGACGCAATTTTTGGCTCAAGCGGAATATATACAAACATACAGCCTCGCAATCCAAGCGGTATGATGATTAAAGTTTTAGGTAATCGTGAATACATAGAAATGGCTACGATTGGTTTAAGTACTGTTTTCCAAAATGGCAGTTGTTCAGAAATCCGATAAAGAATTTGCCGCCAAAGAAAAACTTGAAATTGTCAGCGGTGCGGCTCCGCCGCCTTTCCGAATTTTCGCGGGGGGAATTCCTCGCCGCCGCAGGCGGCGAAATGCGTTCGGATTACTTTAAGAATACTGCGACGAGTAAAACAAGAAGCCCACGAGCAAGCCAACTGCTTGGCTTGCGTGTAGGAATCGAAGACCGCAGCGATGTTTTGCGAGCAGCTGGCGAGCAAAACCGCGAGGGGCGGCCTGCGACCGAGCCGGCGGAAGACGGCGAGGGTTGTAGGCGATTCCTTCCGGGGGCGACGAGTAAAACAAGAAGCCCACGAGCAAGCCAATAGACTCACGCAAACGCGAAAGAAATTCCCGCCCTCACTGAGGGCGGGACAAAAACTTTTCAATCGTTCGCATGCCTACGTCGTAGCCGTACGCGATCCCCTTGGAGATATCGCCGGGTTTGAACCCGAGCGTCCAGAGTGTCGGAATCTGCCTGGCCGGACGGAAAACAACGACATTTACGGGGCGTTTGCCTTCAAATGTAAAGCGCAGATTTCGCAGGGTCTTCCCCAAAAGAAGGCGCTTGGCAGCACTCGCTGTGTTCAAGACGTTCGCAATCTCTTCAAACGCCGACAGGTTCTGGTTCGCCCCTTCGGCGGCATCAATTTCCTTCTCTTCCAAAATGTTATTCATGGCGTGAATACCGGCAAGCAGACGGTACAGCCACCATTTGTCCCCTGTCGGCGGAGGGCTGTCTTCGGCGTTGTTCAAAAAAACGAAAATGGTATTCGCGCCGTACTGTACGACGGGTTTGATGAGGAATGAAACGCCGTCGGAGTATGTGCACCGGCCGATGTTTACGGGTTCAAGGAAGCCGTTCAAGCTGCAGGAAGCGATGATGGCCTGGCGGAGAATAAAAGGATTTTCTTTGCAGCGCTGATCGTGGTTTGAAAAAATCTCCTGCCGCCTCGTCGTCTCGTTATAGACAATGCTGTCAAAACGCATCGGCGAGCTGACGAGTGTCGGATAATCAAGAGTGTCGGCGAGCTTAGAGACGCCCTGGTTTGCGAACAAGCTTGATTTGAACATCCTGCGGGCAATATCCAGCGTAGGAAAAACGGCGTGCGGGCCTTCGCGTTCCGTCTTGAGCCAGATCTTCTCGGCTTTGCAAGGGTCGCCGTTGTCTTCAGCATACCCGGCGCCGGTAAGCGCTCCGACAGAAACCCCCTGAGCATAAATGGGCCTCAAGCCCAGAGCATGGACGGCTTTGATGTAGCCGACGCTGTAAGCGCCGGCAAATCCGCCGCCGTCAAAAACGACGCCAAGCCTGATGGAATCCATCGCTGTTTCTCCTCTTTTTCAGTTGTTCAAGAACACTTGCCGTTATTATGCCATACAAAGACGCTATAAACAAGAATATTGGCCCTTGACCAAATTTCCCATGTTGTGGTAGGGTGCATCTTGTCCGTTCCAAAGACAGCGGCCCCGAGATAAGTTGCGGGGACATACCCGCCGAGGAATAGAACAAATACGAAACGCATTTTGGCCTGAAAGATCGCCGAGGAGGATGTTTCGTGGTTTGTTATATTATCCTTGGTGCGGTCGCGCTGGCCGCGCTTTTAATTTGAAAGCAAAATTATGTTGAATAAAAAACAAAAAGAAGAAGTTGTTTCGGAAATTGCCAAAAAATTCGCGGAAGAAAAAATCGCGCTCTTTTCGCAAATCCGCGGAATTCCAGTAGCGAAATTGAATGCCTTTCGCAGGGAACTGAAAAAAATCGGAGCCGAACTTAAAATTACCAAAAAAACTCTTTTGAAAAGAGCGCTGGAGCCCCTGGGGCTCGGGGTGAATCCGCGGGAGTTGGAGGGAGAAATCGGCGTTATTTTCGGATATGAAAATCAGGTTGATACGGCAAAGCTCGCCCAAAAATTCAGCAAACAAAACGAAACGTTCAAAATACCTATGGGCCTCTTGGAGAAAAAAATCCTTTCCGCAGAAGAACTGCTGGCCCTCGCCAAACTGCCGCCCAAAGAACGGCTGCTCGCCATGCTCGCCCATACCCTTGCCTCACCGCTCCGAGGATTAGTTAACGTGTTACAAGCCAATCAAAAAAACTTGGTCGTAGTATTAAATAAAGTCAAAAGCTTAAAGACCAACGACTAAAACTTTCGTCGTTCGTCCTTCGGCTTTTAGCAAATTAATGGAGAAAGAAAAAATTTTGGAGGCCGTCGAGAAGATGAGCGTTCTCGAACTCTCCGAGCTGGTGAAAGCCTTGGAGGAAAAATTCGGCGTCTCGGCTTCAATACCTATGATGGCCGTGGCAGCGGCCCCGGCGGCAAGCGAAGAGGACAGCGCAAAAGAGGAAAAGACCTCGTTTGCGGTTGAGCTCAAAAGCGCCGGCGGTCAGAAAATCCAGGTCATCAAGGCGTTGAGAGAGCTCACCAATGTCGGCCTGAAAGAGGCCAAGGATATCGCGGATGCAGCGCCCAAAGTGATTAAAGAAGGAATGGCCAAAGCCGATGCCGAGGAGATGAAGAAAAAGCTGGAAGAGGCCGGAGCAACCGTTGAGATTAAATAGAAGCAGGGCTCGCCAACATGCTTTTTCGGGACGCTATCGTTTGCCCCAGCGAGGCAAACGCGCTCCCGCTCGAGCTCGCTCGTCCCGCTTTCGGCGGGACACCATGCCCGCTCGCTCTGCGCGAGGCCCTCAAAGGCATATCGGCTCGCCCACTAAAAGAGATTCGGTTGCGCGGCCTAAAATGGAGAAGAGGGTGTGATGGTAAATCAAAACCCCCGGCAGCTTACAGGGGGTTTTGCTTAAGATTTATATTTTCAAATATTTTCTGACGGCAATGACGCTTGATAAAACGCCTAAACTCACGCCGATTGCGGTCATGACGAGTAAAAATTCAAAGAAGTTGGAAATGAAATAACCGAAGAGGTCAATTTTCGGCATGAAAAACGAAACTTTCGGCGAAGCAGCCCAGACAACCGGCAGGAAGGCAAAGGAAGTCGCAAAAGCCGAGAGCGCGCCGTGTATAACTCCGGTTACAATAAACGGCCCTCTAACAAACCAGTTTGAAGCGCCGACCGCTTTCATTATATTAATCTCGTCGCGGGCGGTGTAAATCGCGAGGCGCACGGTGTTGAAGGCAACGAGCACGGCGACAAAAGAAAGCACGAGTACCAGCACAATCCCTATGGAGCGAACGCCGGCCACTACCGAGGAAAGGCGCTCAATAACTGTTTCGTTTTCAAAATAATTAATCTTGTCAACTATTTCGTACTTCCGGCCAGCCAGAAACTCGGCAACGCCGGCAAGCTCATTGGGGCTCCGGGCTTTAATGTTTAGTGTCGCGCCCAGCGGGTTTTCGCCGCCAAGCTCGGCGAGCGAGGCCTCAATAACCGGATCGCTTTTGTGCCGTTCTTTAAAAACAAGCAAGGCCTCGTCTTGAGAGATGTAGTTCACCGATTTTACATTGGGCGACGAGGCAACTTCGCCTTTTACTTTCAAAATGTCTTCTTCGGAAGCTCCCGGCACGAAATAGACCGAAATATCAATTTTATTTTCAAGCTCGGTCAAAATGGTATTGGCCACGACCGAGAGCAGCAAAAGTCCGCCGATTACAAAAAGAGTCAGGCCCATGATCAAGACCGACGCGGCGGACAAGAGTCCGTTTCGCTTAAAACCGAGCCAGGCGCTCTTTACAATTCTTTTGGTCTGTACGGCGTACATACATTAACTATACGTGATAAGTTCCTTTGGCCTCGTCGCGTATCACTTCTCCTTTCTCAAGCGTGATGACTCTCCGTCCAAGATGATCCACTATGTGCTTGTCGTGGGTGGCGAGAATCACCGTTGTCCCTAAGCCGTTAATCTGCTCAAGAAGCCGGACTATTTCCCAGGTGTTCACCGGATCAAGGTTGCCGGTCGGCTCATCAGCCATTATAACGTCCGGCTGGTTAACCAGGGCTCGCGCAATTGCGACTCTTTGGCGCTCGCCGCCCGAGAGCTCGTGCGGAAATTGATTCATTTTATCAAGAAGGCCGACGATTTCCAGCGCCTCGGGAACGTTCTGCTGAATTTCCTCTTCGGGCCGTCCTGCGGCCTCCATAGCAAAGGCAACATTTTCCGCAGCGGTTTTACCGGGCAGCAAACGGTAGTCCTGAAAAATGGCGCCGATTTTTCTACGGATTCTCGGCAGTTCGTTTTTAGGCAAAGCTGTTACCTCTTCATGGTCAACGAAAACCTTGCCCTCGGTCGGCAATTCTTCAACAATCAAAAGCTTCAAGAGCGTTGATTTTCCGGCGCCCGAATGCCCGACTATGGATACGAATTCTTTGGGCTGAATCTGAATCGTGACGTTTTTCAACGCCACTGACGTCGGGCTGTAAACCCCGTTAGAAGTCGCGGACGCTTGCGTCTGCGTCCTACTTCTAACGGGATAAATTTTTGAAACGTTGTCGAAAAGTATCATGCCAATTTTGTTTACGAGCGTAAGCGAGTAACTCCAAAATTGAGCACCCTGTTAAATAATTTTGCTCCGCAAAATTAGCGCGAAGCGCTATTTAACAGGGTTGAGGTTCGCTTGCCAAAAATCCCTCAAATTATTTATCGGATTTTTGGAGCTCACTCTCAATAAATTCGTCTAAATCTCCGTCAAGCACTTTATCAATCTGCGATGTTTCCGTTCCGGTGCGATGATCTTTCACCATCTGATAGGGGTGAAGAACGTAGGAGCGGATTTGATTCCCCCACTCAATGGACAAGGCCTCGCCCCTAAGTTTCGCAGCGGCTTCTTCCTGTTCCTTCAACTTCTTTTGATAGAGCTTGGAGCGAAGAAGCTCGGTTGCGATTTCGCGGTTTCGCTCCTGCGATCTCTCTGACTGAACTGCGGCCTGAATTCCGGTTGGAAGGTGAGTGATGCGAACCGCGGTTTCACGCTTTTGCACATTCTGCCCGCCCGGACCTGATGAGCGGAAAAAGTCAGTTTTCAATTCATCCGGCTTCAATTCAACCTCTGCCGGTTTGACGAGTTCGGGTGTCACTTCCACCAAGGCAAAAGAAGTGTGGCGAAGGGATTTTGCAGAAAACGGCGAGATACGCACAAGCCGATGCACGCCGCTCTCTTTTTTCAGCCAGCCGTATGAGTGTGGCCCGCGGATTTCAATTGAAACGTTTTTTATCCCCCACCCTGATGGCCCCTGAAACTCTCCCCAGTGCTCATGCAGAGTTCTCATTTTAAGTCCTCTGCGCTCGGCAAAACGCACGTACATTCTTAAGAGCATCGCTGCCCAATCCTCGGCGTCTTTTCCTCCTGCGCCCGAAAAAATGGAGAGCACGGCATTTCCCGAATCATACGGACCGCTAAACTGCTTCTCGGTTTCAAACGCCTTCCATTCGCGCTCAAGGGCGCTCAGTTTTACGCTGATTTCCTTCTGCAAACTCTCATCATCGGCGCCGAGCTGAGTAAGCTCTTTCAACGAGCCGACTTCGGAAACAAAATGCTCGTACTCCTTTACTCCGCGCTTCAGTTCGGCAAGCTCCGAGGCCGTCTTCTGGGCCTTTTCGCGATTCTGCCAAAAATCAGCCCTCAACATCTCCTCCTCAATTTTCAAAACCCGCTCTTTCTTTGCGGGAACATCAAAGACGGTCCGCCATGCGGCGGATTTTAGCTTCTAATGTTTCTATTCTTTGCTGAATTTCTTCTGGCATACACAAAAATTGTAGCAAATGCTTATTAAAAAGAAAAGGCCGAGATAGCTCGGCGCGCCGCCTAAAGCCCGACGGACTCGGCCCGTTTAGGTAACCTGTCTGGCAGGGATGAGAGGTTTATCTATGCCGAGCTTTATTACTTCTTAAATAGGAATAATGCCCAAATCTTTACAAATTTTATTAGCAAGAAAATTGTCAATTTCACTGTGACGCGGCACGGTGGACGTTCATCCGTTTTTAGGGTTATGAAAAACAGAATGCCTCTGCCCCAGGGCATAATACTGCGCTGTTGCCTACGGCAACTGCTCGTAATGCCCGTCGAAAGCAAAGACTTTTGCTTTCGACCCTTCACGGAATAAGAGGCACTCGTGTTCTTTAAGATGCGTTATCAATGCCCGGCGATTCATCAATTTATGCAGGAATACCTATTCGGAGCGGTTCACGAAAAATAAGTTTTGAACGCCTCGCCGCTAATTTACGATTTGCGTCCAAAATCAAAAGCAGGGCCTCTTTTAAATTTTCTTTTGCCTCCTGTTTACTTCTCCCTTGCGTATTTACGCCGGGTATTTCCTCAACCCAAGCAATGTAGCGGTTGCCCCGCTTTTGATAAATGGCAGTAAATTCTCGTTTTGTCATATGTCGTAATGATAACCGTAAGAAACAAAAAAGTCAAAAGGTTTATGCCGATTTTTGGATAAAAAATAAGCTTCTGTTAAAGAAGCTCATCTACTGAATTGATTATCACTAATTTTAACAAGGGCGGAAGAAGGAAACCGCAGGTCTTGTTCTCTACACTCACGACAACCACAAATTTTGTTCGTTTGTTCTCCGTAGACAACTGAACTATAACCATGACATCTGTGCTCAAAGGGTTCTCTTACGTTGCAGCCATCGCAGATGATTATACAGCTTTCTGTCCTATTCATTGTTAGTATCTTCTCCTTGTTATTGTGAACTAAGAAAAAAATAGCATAGTGAGTGCTATTATGCAAGAAAAGCCGGAGGGGAGAATTGAACTCCCGACCTACGCGTTACGAATGCGTCGCTCTACCGACTGAGCTACTCCGGCGAAAAGAAGAGAGTCCTGTGCGGACTCTTCAGTTCTAACTTATTTTTACTCTTTTTTCAATGCCGGCTCGGTGTAAACATTATTCGGGTTCCACAGCATCCAGCCGGCCGAC
>CAZDKA010000044.1:0-7824 GCA_964505815.1 uncultured Candidatus Saccharibacteria bacterium
CAAGCTCGGCGCAAGAAGGCGGCAGGTCCGGAAAACAAATAATAGTCACCGAGATTCCTTATCAGGTGAATAAAGCCGAGCTTATTACCAAAATAGCTGAGCTCGCCAAAGACAAAAAAATTGAAGGGATCAGGGATGTTCGCGACGAGTCCGACAAAGAAGGGTTGCGCATCGCAATTGACCTGAAAAACGAGGCCTTTCCGCAAAAAGTTTTAAATGGGCTTTATAAATTTACCGATCTTGAAAAGAATTTCAATATGAACATGCTGGCGCTGGTTGACGGCATACAGCCGCAGATTCTTTCGCTGAAAGGCGCGCTGGAAGAATATTTAAAACATCGCCAGGTGATTGTGCGTCGGCGCTCGGAATTTGACTTGGCTCGCGCCAGAGAGCGCGCCCACATTCTGGATGGCCTCAAGAAAGCGCTTGACCAGATTGACGCTGTTATACAAACCATCAAAAAATCGCGCGACAAGGAAGACGCTCACAAAAATTTAATCACCCGTTTTAAATTTACCGCCATTCAGGCGACCGCTATTTTGGAAATGAAACTGCAGGCCCTGGCAGCTTTGGAAAAGCAAAAAATTGAGGACGAACTAAAAGAAAAACTCTCGCTCATCCGCGACCTGGAAGCCCTGCTCAAAGACAGCCGGAAAATTCTGGGCGTTGTTAAAAAAGAACTCTCTGAAGTGAAAGCCAAATACGGCGATGAGCGGAGAACCAAAGTTGTCAAGGGCGCCGCTAAGGAGATTGCCGAAGAAGACATTATTCCCGAGGAAGAAACGATTATGGTGCTCACCCATGGCGGCTACGTCAAGCGCGTAAAGCCCGAGGCCTATCGAGTGCAGAAGCGCGGCGGAAAAGGAGTGGTCGGCATGGAAACGAAAGAAGAGGACGTTGTTCAGCATTTTCTTACGGCCAACACCCACTCCGACCTTTTGTTTTTCACCGACCTCGGTAAGGTCTACCAAATTAAGGCCTACGAGATTCCCGAGGCCTCGCGCACTTCCCGCGGCAAGGCCGTTCATAATTTTATATCCATAGGCGGCAGTGAAACCGTGCAATCCATACTCGGCGCCCCCAAGCGCGCCAAGGGCGAGAAACACGAGGGCTACTTAGTGATGACCACAAAAAATGGTATGATTAAAAAAGTAGCCGGCAGTTCTTTTAGCGAGGTGAGGCGCTCAGGCCTCGTTGCCATCAGACTTAAAAAAGGAGATTCGTTGCGCTGGGTAAAAATCACGAAGGGTAAAGACGACATAATCACCGTTACTAAACGGGCGCAGTCAATCCGTTTCTCGGAGAAAGATGTACGAGCGATGGGCCGGGCCGCTTCGGGTGTTCGGGCGATCCGTCTGAGAAAAGACGATGAAGTGATCGGCTTTGACGTCATTCCCGAAGGGGAGAAGGGGAAAGAGATGCAGCTTTTGGTGGTGACCGAGGAGGGTTACGGCAAGCGCACACCCGTCAAAGAATACAAGCGCCAGCGCCGAGGCGGCAGCGGTGTAAAGACCGCCAAACTCACGGCAAAGAACGGGGCGATAGTAAGCATGAGAGCGCTCTCCGGAGAAACCGACCTCATCGCGATTTCCAAAAAGGGCCAGGTCATCCGCACCCAAATTCAGCAAATCGCGGTGCTCTCTCGTTCCACTCAGGGGGTAAGAGTGATGAAGCTTTCCGCGGGAGACGCCGTTGCTTCAGTCACGGTACTCTAAATAGACGAACGCCAAAGGACAAAAGCCCCGCCTGCTTTAGTCGTTCGTCTTTCAGCTTTCAGCTTTCAGCTTTTAGCTACATAACATGGCTAACGGTTCTCAAAGTGTTGCATTTTTGAATCCCGAACGAGTCATCGGATATCTTGAGCTTGCCAAGGGAATGATAGTTGCCGATTTCGGAGCGGGGGCGGGTTTTTATACCCTGCCCGCAGCGCGTAGAGTCGGAGAGGAGGGCAAGGTCTACGCGGTTGATATCCAAAAATCGGCACTTGACCTAATTAAATCCAAAGCGCGCCTTGAACACTTGCTGAATGTTGAGGCGGTATGGGCCGACTTGGAGCTTCCGGGCGGCTCGCGCCTTCCTGCGGGGTCGGTGGATATAGTCATCGTCTCAAATATTCTTTTCCAGGTTGAAAAAAAACTTGAAGTGATGAAAGAGGCCTATCGCGTTCTAAAATCCGGAGGGAAAATTGCGGTAATTGAATGGGATGAGATGCCTTTTCCGGGTGGTCCCCCCGAAGAAATGCGCGTTCCCAAGAGACTCGCCCAATCGCTTCTGGGGCAGGCCGGATTTATGTCGGATAAAGAATTTGAGGCCGGCTCGCACCACTATGGGCTGTTATATAAAAAATAAAAAAGAAAATATAAAAAATGTTGAGACCGCCCGCGGCGGCTATCTAATTTTTTATTTTTGATATTTTTATATTTGATATGCTTTTTAACCGGGCGCAACTCATTATTTTTGGAGTGATCGGCGTGATAATATTTATCACTCTCCTAGTTATTTTCGGCGTGATCCCCGGCCTCCATCAGCCGGTTCCGCAAAAATTTAACATCACGGTTTGGGGCTTTGAAGACGATGAACTCTGGCGCGGTATCGGGGAGAAATACCATAATAAACTTCGGCACGTCACCATAGAATATAAGAAAAAAAATCCGGTAAGCTATGAACGCGAGCTTCTAAATGCGCTGGCTGGAGGCACCGGCCCCGACATTTTTGTACTGAGGAACACCCAGATTGAAGAGCATAGAGACAAGCTGCTGCCTCTGCCCGAAAAGGAGCTTTCTTTCCTGGCTCGCGATTACAAAAACATCTTTTTTGACGCCGCCGCTCTTGAGCTTATTTCCAAGGACGGCGGAATTCTCGGCCTGCCGCTAACTCTTGATACTTTAGCGCTCTATTACAACCGCGATTATTTCAACTCGGCCAACATCTTCTCTCCGCCCAAAACTTGGGAGGAGCTAACTGATGCGGTAAAGCGCCTTACCATTTACAGCGAGGTTGGAACAGTGGTCCGCTCCGGCGTAGCGCTCGGCACATCGGCAAACGTAGAACACGCGGTTGATATTGTCTCAGCGCTTATGATTCAGTCGGGCGTTGAACTGATTGATCGCGAGGCCCGTCAGAGCGGGCTTCTTTCCCATACCGCGCCGTTGGGCATTACGGAACCGAGCGAAACTGCGCTCTCTTTCTATGCCTCTTTTGCCGATTCCGCTAAGCGTACTTATACCTGGTCCGGTTTTTTCCCAAACTCGCTTGACGCTTTTGCTCAAGGCAAGACCGCGATGATTGTAGGATACGCGAGTGATGCTTCGCGGATAACGGACAAAAATCCGCATTTGAGTTTTGGCGTAGCGCCGTTCCCTCAGCCGGAAAGCTCCTCAAAAAACATGTATTTCGGACGCTATAGCTTCGAGGCGGTTTCCAAGCAGTCGCGAAACGGAACGGAGGCCTGGGGGTTTCTCTTGTGGTTAGGCGACAAAGAAAACGATAAAATATTTAGTGAGGCCTTGAAGCTCGCTCCGGCCCGTCGCGACCTGGTCGGCCAGATAGCGCCGGAAGAGCATCTTGATGTTTTTTACAAACAAGTGCTTTCGGCCAAGACCTGGCTTATTACGGATGAGGGTAAAATCTTGGCACTGCTCACGGAAATGATTGACTCGGTGGTCAATAAGACCGCGACGCCCGAAGTCGCTGTAGGCAGGGCGCATACTCGATTGAATAACCTGCTTATAAAATGAAAAATAAAAAATCAAAAATAAAAAATCAAGAAGTTGCCTTCGGCAACTCCAAATTTTTTAATATTTTATGTTTAATTTTTAATTTCACTCTTGCCGCAGCTCTATTCTTTTTACCAGCGGCAGTTTTCGCCCAAGGCGGTCTTGTGCCCTGCGGTGGCCCCGGCCAGAACCCGTGTTCCATTTGCGATTTCGGCATTTTGATAATCAATATTACGAATTTTCTTATCTATAAAATAGCGATCCCTCTTGCCGGCCTAATGATAGTTGTCGGAGGTTTGATGATAATGATCGGCTCGACCTCGGAATCGCGAGTAACCACTGGAAAGAAAATACTTACTAACGCAATCATCGGCATGGTTATAGTTTTCATCTCATGGCTTTTGGTGGACTCGGCTATTAAAGTTCTTACCGGCAGTTTTGCTCAGCAGAGCTTCTTCGGCACATTCGGCCCGTGGAATAGGATTCCTCAGGGGGTCTGCCCGTTTTAGTATTCAGTAATCACCAGACAGGTGAGTCAAAACAGGGCCTTTATTGCTTGTGGAAAAAGACCTGTTTAAACTGGTACGCAAGTGTTATGATTGCTTTATGGACTTACAACTTGCGGCAATTCTACTATATGTTGCCGGCGTAACTCTTTTTGAGGAATCGCTAGTAGCCGGTTTTAGTTTGTCTTTAGCAAGATAAATATGAACCGTCTCGTTTGCCGTTTCTATAATTGTCGTTACCTTGCGTTTGCGGCACAACTTTTCTATGCGCCGGCGGCTTTGGCGCAGGAGATACCAAACCCCCTGGGCCCGGAAACGCAAAGCTTTACCGACATCATCAACGCCATCGCCGGCTACGCCCTGCTAATAGTTACCCCCCTTTCCGTGGTGGTGATACTTTATGCCGCAGCCCTTTTCATGTTTTCCGCGGGCGATGTGGAAAAGGTAAAAAAAGCCAAACGAGCGCTTCTCTGGGCAGTAGTTGGGCTGGCCATTGTGTTGACCGGCAAAGGACTTATCTCTATAATTCAGGATGTATTGCGAGGCGGCAGATGACCGGTTTTTATATCAGCAACGACGAATTTAACCACCACTAAAAGGTCGAGCATAAACTAACAATTAACAACTGACAACTAACAACTAACAACGTTGTTGTAGGTCGTGAGTTGTTGGTCGTAAGTTACGACGATATGTTAAAAAAATCATACATTGCGGCAGCCGCAACAGGACTCTCCGCTTTTCCGCTTGTCGTCCTTGCCCAGCCGCAGGGCGCAGGACCGAGAAACGCTCAGGATGTGATCAACCTGGTTGCTCAGATTGCCACATGGTTTGAGACGATTATTTTCTCCATTGCCATCATCATGCTTCTTGTTGCCGCGTTTCAATTCCTGACCGCGGCCGGAAACGAGGAGAAAGTTGCAACAGCCAGAAAGTCGCTGGTCTGGGGGTTGGTTGGTATTGCCGTGGCGCTGTTTGCGAGAGTGGCGAGAGAATTCGTGGGAAATGCCATTGAGCGAAGATAACACGAACTTCTTTATAGAATACAAAGTCCCGCGCGAGCGGGATTTTGTTGTTGGTCTTGGTTTTATGTTTTCAGGATTGTACAACTAATAAGCGACCGCTTATTAGTTGTATAATTGTCATAGCCGCCTTGTTTGCTTAATTTGTATTGATTTTGTTTGATTTTTCGATTATATTCCGTACAATGGGCAAGTGATAAAACTTGCCCTCCCACCTTTTGCTCGGGTAGCGGAACTGACATACGCGCAAAAGATGGGAGGGTGAAGCAGACGCGTTGTCCGTCCTAAATTTGCCGCCGTGGCGGAACGGAATACGCGCAGCGCTTAGGACGCTGTTCCCGCAAGGGATTAGAGGTTCAAATCCTCTCGGCGGCATGATGATATTGCCCGAGTAGTTCAACGGCAGAACAAATCCATGGTAAGGATTAAACGAGAGTTCAACTCTCTCCTCGGGCTTTAAGAATAATGTTGCCGCCCCGCCCCAATTTTGCGAGCTACGCCGAGACGCACCGCTTCGCCCGATTTGGGATGAGCTATTCGCTCACGCGGTGCGTAACAGTTGGTAGGGTAGAGGCATATTTAAGGATGTTTTACTAAAGATGGCAAAATTGGAGCGGGATGCTCATGTTTGTAGCTACTCGCTTCGCTCATAGACAAATATGGCACAACCAAACTTGATAAAATTACAATGCTCCGTTTGCAAGCGCATCAACTACTGGTCGCGCAAGAACAAGAAAACGGTTGAGAAAAAGATAGAGTTGAAAAAATTCTGCCGCTGGTGTCGCAAACATACACTACACAAGGAAACTAAAAAATAATGTTTGCGACAATAGCGGCGTGAAAGGGTTTCGGGGGAAACCGTGGTTTCCCCCGTGGAGGAAATCAGTGAGGAGCGAAGCGACGAGCGCCAGAAACCGAGAGGATTCTGGGGAGCGAGTGTTAACGAGCGACGCAATTGTGTGCAGAAAGCACACATTGCATAAAGAAACAAAAAAATAATCCACGGTTTGTGTAAGTTCAATAGGGTATCCTATTGAACTTATGGGGGTTTGGTGAAGTGGTATCACGGATGTCTCCAAAACATCAGTCGGGAGTCCGATCCTCTCAACCCCCGTTGAAAAATTTTTAAGCGCCCATAGCTCAGTGGGTCAAAAAGCAAATGTCTTTGCTTTTTGACGGGTGTAACGAGCATGTCGCGAAGCGACACGCGCAGTTCTACACCCCGGAAGAGCGCCAATTCATTTTAAAAATTTCTGAGCGCGCTTAGCTCAGTGGTAGAGCGACTCTTTGACGTAGAGTAGGTCGTGGGTTCAATTCCCTCAGCGCGCACATGGAGCCTCAAATTATCTACGAAGACAAAAATTTTATTGTTGTGAATAAACCCGCCGGCCTGCCAGTGCACGCCGGCGGTTCCGTCAAAAAAGGCGAGGCCTTGGTTGATTGGCTTATTAAAAAATATCCGGAAATCAAGAAAGTGGGCGATGAGCCGAGTATACGACCCGGCATAGTACACCGGCTGGATAAAGAAACCTCCGGAGTTATGGTGGTTGCGCGAAATCAGGAAAGTTTTTCGGGCCTGAAGCGTCTTTTTCAGACCCGCCAAGTTACCAAGAAATATTTAGCGCTTGTGAAAGGACAAGTCGCGAGAAACCGAGGCACTATTGAACTGCCCATAGGAACTTTGAAGAGCCACGGTGTAAAGCGCACCGTTCATGCAAGGCACGCAAAAGCCATAAAAGAGGCCTCCACTGAATTTAGCGTGCTTGAGCGCTTCAGTGACGCGACTCTTGTTGAGGTAGTGCCCAAAACCGGGCGCATGCATCAAATCCGGGTGCATTTTGTCTCCATCGGACATCCGGTTCTGGGAGACCGCTTATATGGCGGGGCGCTAAGCGTTCCCAAAGGCCGCGCTGAGCGTGGCGGAAAGGCAGCAAGCCACACGGGACTCCGGCGTCAATTCCTGCACGCCCGTTCAATTTCTTTCAGTTATCCGGAAGGGCGGCGTTTTACCTTTGAGGCCTCGCTACCCGATGACCTGAAAACTTTTTTGAAAGAGTTGCGAAGAAAGAAATAATGTGATAAAAAACAGGGCATGACTTCTATTGCGGAAGCAACAAAACCATTTTTGCGGAGCGACCTTCCCGACATAAGGCCCGGCGATACTATTCGCATTTTTCAAAAAATAAAGGAGGGAGAGAAATCGCGCTTGGCGCCTTTTGAGGGCCTGGTGATTGCGCGAAAACACGGCAAAGGCATTTCGGCAACGATAACTGTTAGAAAAGTTGCGGCTGGCGTGGGGGTAGAGCGCATTTTTCCGATTCACTCGCCGACAATTGATAAGGTAGAAGTATTGAAGCGCTCCAAAGTAAGAAGGGCGAAGCTCTATTATATTCGCGAAAAAGCGGCAAAAGAAATCCGCAAGAAAATGAAGCAGGAATGGGTTGTCGGCAGAGAAGCAAGCGTTATAGGGACTGAAGCCAGCAAGAAATAAAATACGCGCGGGTGACGTAACTGGTAGCCGTGCAGGCTTGAGGGGCCTGTGCCCGCAAGGGCGTGGAGGTTCGAGTCCTCTCCCGCGCACCA
>CAZDKA010000045.1:0-7792 GCA_964505815.1 uncultured Candidatus Saccharibacteria bacterium
AAGAATCAGGAAAATGCCGGCGATGGCCCCGGCCCAAAACGCAAAAAGGAGTGCGGCGAGTCCCAAGGCAGGACCGAGCAAAAGTACGATGACAGAGGCAAGCTCGGCATCACCAAAACCCATGGCCCGTCCCCGCGAAAAAAACCAAAGCGCCGCAAAAACGGCAAATACCCCTGCTCCAGCACCAATGGTTTGTCCGATTACCGCAAGGGGAACGCCGCCAATAAACTCAAAGGCAAGAGCGAGAACGGCGAGTATCAACAAAGGAATCATAAAGGCGGGCGCAACAATAAGCGTCCGATAGTCATACACCGCAACGGCGAGCAAAAGGAAAGCCGCGGCAAGGTAAAAGATAAGGCCGGCAAAATAGGCAAAATCGCCGAGAAAAGCGGTGTGCGGGGCAAAGGGTGAGCCGAGGAAAAGAACGCGTTGATAGCTTTGGTGGACTAAAAAAAATACCGCAGCAGTAATAATCTCAACAACCGGGTATTGAAAGGAAATCGGCGTATGACAAGAGCGGCAATGTCCGCCCAGCATAATGAAGCTCGCCACCGGAATCAACTCATACCACTCCAAAACATGCTCACAACTCATGCAGTGCGATCGCCCCCAGATAACAGATTCGGCGGTCCCCAAGCGAAAAACCGCGGCGTTCAAGAAGCTGCCGGCGGCAAGACCAAGGAGAATGATGCCTAACGGGATAACAATGGACATCGTATTTAGTATACCCCCACACCAACTCCACCGTTAAGCACGTTCCATAGAAATTTATCAAAGTGTTGTAAGAATTTAACGCGTTGTTTACAATCGGAGCCGAAAAAGAATCTCAGGCGGGCAAGCCCTCGAGCGGCCTCTGAGGCCGAGCGGGCATAGTGTCCCGCCTGCCCTGTGGGGGTAAAACAAAAATCCCCACGCTTCGGCGGGGGATTTCAAAAACTCATACCTTACGGTACCACGTCATAACATCGGTCAGTCGCGGCAGTAGCGGCCGCATCCGCCGCACAAGCTGCGGCTGTACTAAGACCATCCGGGCTGGTGCCCGCCACGCTATCCAAATCACGATCACTCGAAAGAGGCGTCGTGCCAGCTTCCTCCAAAAGCGCGCCTAGGTGGTAAGAAATACAGGAACCACTTGCCTCAGCGCAAGCTGTTCGCGCGCTGTCTGCAAAGTTGTCATAGGGATAAGCGCCGCCAAGAGGGTCGGCGGGTAACGCCGGAATGTAGGTTGGCACAAGTTGCGTAAGCGCATCCGGGTACTCGCGGTTTGCGTCAAAATAAAGCTCCAAAGCAAGCTGTATCTGCTTGATATCGGCTACTCTTCTCGCGTCGCGCGACTTTCTGCGGGCGCTGTTCAAAGAGGCAAGAACAATGGAGGCCAAAACTCCGATAATTGCGATTACGACCAAAAGCTCAATAAGGGTGAAACCAGTTTTCTTTTTACCTATTTTCCCAAACATTTTATATAGCAATTCTCTACACACTTGGTTTAAGGCGACCTTTTATAAGTGTACATCAAATCCAAAACATCAAGAAGTGGGGATGTGGATAACCCATTTTATAGTATGGCCGAGAGGTTGTATAGCGGCACAAGCACTGCCGCAACCAGCACCCCCACGCCGAGTCCGAGCATGATGATGAGCGCCGGCTCAATCAAGCTCACGAAGTTATCCAAGAGGTTATCCACATCGCGCTGATAGAAGCGCGCCGCACTTTTCAAAATAAAATCAAGGCGGCCGGACTCCTCGCCGATCCGAATCATTTGAGTCACGAGGGGCGGAACATCGCGGTAGCGCTCAAAAGCATAGCTTATTGTGCTTCCGCCTTTAACCGAGTCGGCGGCGTCCATTATTATTTTCATGTAAAGCCGGTTGCCGACAACATCAGCCGTAATTTGCAGCGCCCTGATAATCGGGATGCCGGCAACAATCAGAGTGGCGAGATTATCGGTCAGGCGCGTCAAATAAATTTTTTTCAGAAGCCCGCCGATAAGCGGCAAACGGATTAAAGCGTTATCCCAGATATCGCGCCCTCTTGCGGTCAGGAAAAAACGCCAAAGCGCTATACCGCTAATTACCACGAGTGCCAGTAACACCAGCCCCCAATTAAGCAGAAAACCCGAAATGCCTATTATGGCGCGAGTGTAAAACGGCAACTCCTGGCCAAGGTCTTTAAAAATATCGTTCAGGCGCGGGACAACAACAACGAGCATGACGATTATAACGCCGATAAACGCAAAGAAAATGAAAGCCGGATAAATAAGCGAAGTGCGGGCCTTGCTGGTTAAGGCATAGGAGCGCTCAAGATAATCGGCCAGATGATTGAAGACCTCTTCCAGTTTTCCGGATTCTTCTCCGGCGCGAACCAAATTGATGTAGAACTGGCCAAAAATGGAGGAATGCCGTCCGAATGCCTGAGAAAGAGAGGCGCCCCCGCTTACATCATCAAGGATATCGCCGATGGCTTGGCGAAATGCCGGATTTTCGCTCTCGCCGGCCAAGGTCTTCAGTGACTGAGTCAGGGGCACTTTGGCTTCAAAAAGAGTCGCGAGCTGTCTTGAAAAAATAACTACATCGCGATAAGAAGTGCGTTCAAAAATCTTCAGCGGCGTTGCGAAAATCGAAAGCGCCGTGCCTGCCGGACGGATTTCGACGACAACTAGGTTATTGCGCTGAAGGGTTTCGGCGGCACTCTCCAGGGAGCGGGCCTCAAGCGTCCCGGATCTCGGTTCGCCTTCCGGGGTGCGCGCCTGATAGGTAAACTGCATATTGTGCTTCGCACACAGCTACTCTAATACTCGAATTCACTCGAATGTCTCGAATATCATAAAGATTTATTCGAATCATTCGGGTGTCATTCGTAAATTGGGGTCGCTTTAGCGTCTCATCAGCAAATTAAATTCCTGAGGATTCAGCGAATAGGTAAGTGCCGTCTCCACCGTCACCTCGCCTCTTCTCACTAGGTCAACTAGTGAACGGTTTAGCGAGACCATGCCCTCTCCGGAGCTAGTTTCAATCACAATATCAATCTCGTGGGTTTTGTTTTCGCGTATCAGGTTACGGATGGCGGGGTTGGAAATCATTATTTCCACCGCTGGAATCAGCCCGCCCGAGGCCCTGGGCAGTAAACGCTGGGAGGCGATACCGATTAAGCTTGCCGCAAGCTGAATCCTAATCTGCGCCTGCTGGGCCGGCTGGAAAGTGTCAATAATGCGGTCAATGGTTTGCGCGGCGTTATTGGTATGCAGGGTGGAAAGAATCAGGTGTCCGGTCTCGGCGGCGGTCACGGCCGCGGCCATTGTTTCGGCGTCTCTCATCTCGCCGATCATAGCGACATCCACGTCCTCGCGAAACATTGAGCGGAGTCCTCGATGGAAATCTTTGGTGTCAATGCCGACTTCGCGCTGGTCAATAATCGCACGGTCTGAAGTGAACAAATATTCAATCGGGTCTTCAATAGTAATTATGTGATCGTTTCGGGTGTGGTTTATGTAATCAACCAGCGCGGCCAGCGTCGTGGTTTTACCGTGTCCTGTGGGCCCGACGACCAAAAGAAAACCCTGGGGGCGCTGAACGAGTTCCAGAAGAATTTGCGGGAGATTCAATTCCTCAACTGTTCTAATTTTCGTGGTGATGAGACGGAGTGCCGCGCCAATAAACCCTTTCTGAAAAAAAATATTGACGCGAAAACGCCCCTTGTCTTTGTAAGAATAGGAAAGATCGAGTTCTTTATCCTCAAGAAAACGCGCGCGCTGGTCCTCGGAAAGAATCTCAAACACAAAACCCTCGGCCCGCTCCGGAGTCAATACAGGAAACTTGCCAAGCTCAATCAAGCTGCCGTCAACCCTCAGGGTCGGACGCCGGCCAACGCTAATATGCAAATCCGAGGCCCCTTGCTTGAAGACCGCCTGTATCAACTCGTCAAATTCCTGGAAAGCTGCTGTCATTTCCTAGAAAATAGAAAGTAGAAAGTAGAAAGTAGAATAACGTCTTCGTATTCTAGATTCTATTTTCTAGATTCCAGATTCTTATATCATGGGCCAGCCGAATTCTCGCCGGCTGACTTCCCTTGAATGGTGTTAGTTTCCAAATAATATCTAAGCGTGTAAGTAAAGCCGTCCGCAGAAGTGTAGCGATACTGATAGTTGCCTTGATTCAAAGGATCAAACGGCACTTGGGGTATGGCATCGGCGTTTTTGAGATCGGTTGATACCGAGTCAGTGCCGGTCAACACAACCTCTGTGACCGCAATAGGATGTCTTCCGCGGCTGTTGGCATGGAGCGCTAAGGCGTTCTGAAGAGTTTTAATATTTTGTTCACGCGTTGCGTCTCGCGACTTTGCGCGAGAACTCTGGAAAAGGACTAGCACTCCGGAAAGGAGCATGCCGGCAATAGCAATAACAACGAGCATTTCAACAATGGTAAACCCCGTTAGAGATCGCGGACGCGCAATCTGTAATAAATAGAGAGTATTAGCGGAATATCTTTCTGGTGTGCTTTCTTTTTCCTGTCGGTGATTGCGTCCGCGTCCTATCTCTAACGGGGTAAACCCCCGCCCGCGCACGGCACGGGAAACCCAAAATCCTAAACCCGAAACTCTAAACAAAACGCTGCTACGAAATACAAAAAACTTACGAATATACGAAAAACAGTTTCGTAATTTCGTATCATTTCGTATTTCGTAGCCAAAGACATTTTGAATTTTGGTCACTGGGGTTTGTTTAGAGTTTAGAGCTTAGAGTTTAGGGTTTTATCCAATTATACCACCTCCAGCAATTCTTTTATCCCCAGGGTCCCCTTGAGCACTTTCAGCAGGCCATCCTGCCGGAGGGTAATCATGCCCTGGCGGCGCGCCTCCTCGGCAATTTTGCTTTCTGACGGTCCGGAAAGAATAATCTTCTCAAGCTGCGGCGTCATCTCAAGCACTTCAAAAACACCGAGCCGCCCTTTGGACCCCTGCGGACAGGTCGCGGAAGACACCCCTTCATAAATCGTACCGCCCATGGCTTTCTCAAACTCTTTTCGCGTTACCTCCGGCATTGTTTTTAATTCGTCTTCAAAAATCTCCTTGGCCCGTCCCTCAACTTTCACTTCTTCTTTGGAGTCGGGGCAAAGTTTTCTCGTCAGCCGTTGGGCAACGGCCAATATAAGAGTTGAAGGGAGCAGAAACGGCTCAACGCCAAGATCAATAAGGCGCGGGATAACGCCGATGGAATTATTCGTATGCAGGGTGGAAAGAACAAGGTGACCGGTGAGTGCCGCGTGAATTGCAAGTTGTGCTGTCTCGCGATCTCTGATCTCGCCGACCATGATGATATCAGGGTCCTGCCTTAAGATCTGGCGGAGGCCTGATGAGAAATCATAGCCGATCTCCGGCCGCACTTGAGATTGATTGACTCCGGGGATATAGTACTCAACCGGGTCCTCCAGACTGACGATATTAACCCCTTCCTTATTTAAAATGCTTAAAAGTGCATACAGCGTGGTTGATTTTCCGGAACCGGTCGGGCCGGTAAGCAAAATTATGCCAAAAGGTTTCTTGATATTTCTTTCCAGCATCTGCAAATTTCGCCCCTCCAACCCAAGATCAGGAAGGTTTTTAATACCCGCTTCGGGGTCAAGAATTCGGATGGCCACTTTTTCGCCATACTGCGTCGGGAAAGTGGCCACACGGAAATCAATCTCGCGGTCAATTATCCGGGCGTGAAATCGCCCATCCTGGGGGATGCGCGTCTCGTCAATTTTCATGTTGGTCATGATTTTGATCCTGGAAACAACGGCGGCGTGAACATCAATGGGCAGAATTAAGCTTGTGTGCAAAACGCCGTCAACACGAAAACGCACCCTGATATTTTGCGGATCTGGTTCAATATGAATATCGGAAGCTCTGCCCTCAACCGCATGTTTCAACACTACGCTCACCATCTTGGTAATGGGCGCTTCCTCGGCCATTTTTTCCAATTCCCCGGCCTTGGGAGGGCGCGCGGCAATCTTGACCTCCACTTCTTTTTCAAACTCGGTCAGCGCCCTGGTTACTTCCCCGCCAAGGGTTTTATATTCGGAAAGAACTTGCTTGAGATCGCTTGGGGTAATGATATAGACCTTGAATGGAATGTTAAGACGTGTCGCGATGAACTTCAGCGCTTCCTGAGCGTTGACGTCATCGGGGTTGACCATTCCGACCTCAAGCGCGCCTTCAACTTTGCCAATCGGTACGAATTGATAAAACCGCGCCGATTCCTCGGGAATATATTTAATCACCTCAAAAGGCACTTTGCCTCCTTCCAAAAAACGCGCCTGGATGCCAAGGGTTTCTGATTTGGCAAAAGCTACCTCCCGCTCCGGCATGCCGTGCTGGTAAAGAACGTCTTCTAGGGTCTGACCCGAGGACTTCGCTTCTCTGCGAAAAGAGGCCGCGGCGTCCTGCTGCAGAATTCCTTTTTGAACGAGAATATCGGCGATTGACTTTGCCATGTTTGTCGAAATTTATGAGCAAGTAGCGAAATAAATTTCGCTACAAACATGCGCATCCCCCTCCAATTTTGCCCTTGCATATATGAACTGCTCGAGCGTGCAGAAAAGAAGATAAATTGTGCGAGCCGCGTGCGCGAATAGCGCATCCCTCGATGGGGCCAGACGCAAGGCGTATCTGCGTAGCAGATCGCCCCGTCTCCGAAGCGGCTCGCCCCTAACCAATCTGGCAAAATTGGCGGGGGAGGCCATACCTCTAGAACGGCGAAAACGGATTTGTCCGTCCGGGAGTGGCTGCCGGCGCTACCGGTCCTGTGTCGAAAACGGCTGCCGGACCGAAAAGCGACTTGAAGAACGGATCGGCAAATACGCCGAGGTCCGGGCGGAGGGTCTTAATTTTCCTATACTCGGCAAGGCGTTCATCCACCTGCCCGGCCGTGTCCACTCCGAAAATCTCCGGGCCGCCGGTGAAATATTGATAGAAAAAAACTCCTGTGATGATCAACGCTACAAAGAATACGATTGAAAGAATAGTTTGACGCATATGCGAGCCACTAGCCACTAGGGTTTAGGGTATAGGGATTAAATTATTTTCGCCCTAGTGGCTAAACCCTATACCCTATTGGCTATTTACCTTGTATAGTACGTAACGCCCTTTAGAGAATATTCAAAAAGCACGGGGCCTTTTTGGTCCACCGCTTGTATTCCGCTGAAAGAAATATCGGATAAGTCAACAATGCGCACCATCTTTTCAAGATCACCGAGGAACGATCTTAGCGACTCGTAGCTCCCGCGTATACCGAAAGAGACGTCAAGCGGGACGACTAAGCTCTGGGAGGGAAGCTGGATCTGGGTGGTTTGCGGCTTGACCTCGGTAACAAGGTCAATATTTTTCAAAAACATGCCATGTTTCGTTGCCAGGGCTTCTATGTCGCGCAAAAATTGCGCGCTTCCAAATCCCGATGGCAGCATGGCCGAGAGTTTGTTGACGTCGCTCTGCGGAATGGCGTTGTACTGAGCGGTTAACTGATCGCGGACTTGCGCGATTTCCTGCAGTTCGTCGTTCAGACGAATGAGTTTTTGTATTTTGGCGCGGACCGTTCCAACGCCCTGCCATGCCGGAAAAAGGCCGAAGAAAAATACGGCTGCGGCAATAACGAGAAGGACAATTGCGAATGAAAAGCGCGGCATGCGAATTTTATTTACGAACGAAGTGAGTAATCATAAAATTCAGCACCCTGTTAAATAGCGCTTCGCGCTAATTTTGCGTAGCAAAATTATTTAACAGGGTAAAGGTTTTGTAGCTGAAATTTGTTCGACTGCGT
>CAZDKA010000046.1:0-7692 GCA_964505815.1 uncultured Candidatus Saccharibacteria bacterium
TTGTTTTTCGCTACCCGCTTGATCCTCGGCAGTTTTTCATTAAACGGATCGTCGGTTTGCCCGGAGAAAGGGTAGAAATTAAAGACGGTAAAGTACTTGTCAAAACAGCTGACGGCGCAGAAAGCGTTCGGCTTGAAGAGCCGTATCTTTCCGATTCGGTTAAAACCGAAGGCGTCACAGTTGCGGTTTTAGGCCGCGGCGATTACTTTGTTCTGGGCGATAACCGCACGCAGAGCTCCGACGGCCGGGCATGGGGTCCCCTGCCGCGCCATCTTATTGTCGGCCGCGCCGTATTTCGCGCCTGGCCGGTTTATAAACTTGGGCTAGTAGCAGATTAGAATATTATTTGTGGATTAGGATTATGTCTGTAAAAAGACAAAAAGAATTGCGATCTCCCAGAGGAACGCACGACATTCTTCCGGAAGAGCAAAGAACGTGGTTAAAACTGCAGAAAGAAATCAGGGAGATTTCTGAATTCTACGGTTTTGAAAGGATTGACACGCCGCATATTGAACATACCGAGCTTTTTACTCTCGGCACCGGCGAGGCCACCGACATTGTGACCAAACAGATGTACTCGTTCAGGACGCGCGGCGGAGACCAGTTGTCGCTCCGGCCGGAAGGGACGCCTCCCGTAATGCGCGCCTTTTTTGAGCACGGCATGCTGAACTTGCCTCAACCAGTTAAACTCTATTACCTCGGATCATTCTTTCGTCACGAGAGTCCTCAACGCGGCCGCTTTCGGGAATTTCGCCAGTGGGGGCTTGAAACCATTGGCGAGGAAGGTCCTGTGGTTGAGGCCCAGGTCATTCAGGTCTTCTACGCTTTCTTAAATGAGCTCGGCATCCCCGGAGCCATCTTTGAAGTGAATTCGGTCGGCTGCAAGATATGCCGGCCGCGTTATCGCTCGGAACTCGCCGCCTACTATCGTGCCAGGGTCAAAGGGCTTTGCAAAAACTGCAAAGAACGTTTTCGTCAAAACCCGCTTCGTTTGCTTGACTGCAAAGAGGAAAAATGCCAAATAGTTCGCAAAGGCGCGCCGCAGATTCTTGATCACCTTTGCGAGAGCTGCAATAGCCACTTTAAACTCTTACTTGAATTTCTGGATGATGCCCAGCTCCCTTATCTTTTGAACCCGTACTTGGTGCGAGGAATTGATTATTACAGCCGGACCGTGTTTGAGGTGTTTGTCGGCGAAGAAGGCGAGAAGAAAATTCCGGCTCCCGAAAACAGGACTGTCGAAAATAACGAGAAAACCGAGGAGGCCTCGTCCCACGAAGAAGGACGGCGTCTTGCGCTTGGCGGAGGCGGCAGGTACGATAATTTGGCGGAATTAATCGGAGAAAGACCTGTTCCGGCTGCGGGCGGGGCACTCGGCCTAGAGAGAATAATAATTGCCTGGAAAGCCGCGGGCGTAAAGCTTCCGGAGAGGCCTTCTCCAAAAGTTTTTCTGACCCAACTCGGCGAGCTTGCCAAGAAGAAAAGTTTTATCCTGATTGAGAGTTTGCGCAAAGCCGGGATTAGCATGGCCGAATCTTTGGGAAAAGACAGCATAAAGTCCCAGCTGAAGATTGCCGATAAAGTCGGGGCCGAATACGCCCTGATCGTCGGGCAGAAAGAGGCGCTGGACGGCACAATAATCCTTCGCGAGATGTCCTCCGGCAATCAGGAAACCATTCCGCAGGAAAAACTGATTGAAACATTGAAGAAGAGATTAAGAAAATGATGCTTGGCGTGCCATTTCTTTTTCACGCCTCTTTCTTCTAGAAAATCGCTTAGCGATTTTCACGCCCAAGGATCCCACCGCCAGCCCGATGAAAAAGAAACGGCACGCCTCGCCTCATGTGAGCGATGAAAGTTTATGAAAGATTGTCTTTTCTGCAAAATCGCAAAAGGCGAGCTTTCTTCCGAAGTGCTCTACGAAGATCCGGACGTGAAAGTATTTAAAGACCTGCACCCCAAGGCGCCCGTCCATCTGCTGGTCGTTCCAAAAATTCATATTCAGTCAATTGCCCATCTTGAGGCGGATCACAGCGATATTATAGCCAAGCTCATCTACACGGCAAAACACGTTGCTGAAGAGATAGGATTAAAAGGTTACAAGTTGGTGTTCAACGTCGGTCGTGAAGGCGGGCAGGTTATAGACCATCTTCATCTTCACCTCTTGGGAGGATGGGGAAAGCCACAAGAATGAGAAAATAGAAAGTAGAAAATAGAATCTAGAATCCGTCAAAATTATTCTATTTTCTAGATTCTAAATTCTAGATTCTGAACTTATGGTGTACGCCATCAGAAAAGAAAAAGAAACCACCGGGGCGCTCCTCAGGCGTTTTTCCAAAAACGTTCAGCAGTCCGGAATCCTGCTTGAAGCCAGGAAGGTCCGTTTTCGTTCCAAAAAACCAAACCGGAGAGCGAGAAAGGCAAGCGCCCTCAGGCGGCTTGAACTCAAGAAAGAATACGACCTGCTGAAAAAACTCGGCCGTCTGAAACCCAAAACTATTCGCCAGTCGCCTTTTTCTTCATGATGCAGCGCTCGTCGGCATGCTTTTTTCGGGACGCTATCGTTTGCCCCAGCGAGGCAAACGCGCTCCCGCTCGAGCTCGCTCTTCCCGCTCATAGCGGGAAACCATGCCCGCTCGCTCTGCGCGAGGCCCTCAAAAAGCATGCCGACTCGCTTTTGATGAAATCGCAAATGAAAATTCGAAATGCCTCGTTTGAATGTAGAATTAAATCACCAACCTGATGAAGAAAAATGGTATGCTTCGCTAGCCACTTAGTGATGCCTACGGAAGAGAGTTATATCTTCAAAACGCATATGAGCCAAGAATACAAATCGGGAGCCCCTTCGCCAGAAGAGATTAGCCCACCGGAAGATGCGACTGTGGCTGAATTTTTAAAAAAGTTTAACAGACTGGCGCCTTTGCGCACCCATGGTATCCGTCAAGGTGGGCATAATCTTGATAGCGAAACAACGGTTCATTTCTCAAAATTACCAGAAGATGTATATCAAGAAACCAAACGAGAACATCCAGACACTAAAATTCCCTTAATAAGTGTTGTCATTGAACAACGAACAAAAGCGGGTTTAAGAGTAACCCGTTATTACTATTATGGAGGGAAGGATTTTGAAAAAATTTTTGATATAGAACAACCTCCAGTAAAAGAAGAACCGGTTGACGAAGCAGTTGAGAAGTTCGAAACAATTGCTCTTGAGCCCGGGAGTGAACAAGAAGTTAAGTTCTTTAAAGACATTATCGACAAAAGACTCGCACTGCAAATGGCCCGTGATGCTGGAGCTCTTTTTGTCAGTGAAAAAGAACTCAGAGAACTTAATAGTCTTTTTGATGTAATTATTCAAAAGAGGCTCAGTGGATAGCGGATCTTTCCCTACCGAGGCCCCTCTTATATAGAGAGTAAGGTAACTCAGCCCCAGAAAAACCTTTAGGTGCTTGATTCCCGCAAATCCGATACTGAGGTTGTTAAGATGATAAAATCGTATGGGTGCACTAAAAAAAATAATTGAAAGCGACCTGAAAGAAGCGCTTCGCGCAAAGGATGAGCTCCGGCTTTCAACCCTGCGTATGGTTTCAGCCGCCATCCACAATCGCGAGATAGAAAAGCGCACTCGCCTCGCTCAAGCCTCTGCGGAGCGGGCAAAGACCGGCGAGTCGGAATTGACCGAGGAAGAAACCGCTCGGGTCCTGCGGGCCGAAATAAAAAAACGTAAAGACGCGGCCGAGGGGTTTGAAAAAGGCGGGCGGGCTGATAGAGCGGAAAAAGAGCGCCAAGAAGGAGAAATAATCCAAAAGTACCTGCCGGCTGAGCTTTCCGATGCCGATTTGGAGAAAATCGTCGGCGAAGTTGTTGCAGCCGCCGGCGCGGTGACTGAAAAAGATTTCGGCCGGGTCATGGGCGAGGCGATGAAAAGAACCCGCGGTCAGGCCTCTGGGGATCGGGTGAGTGGTATAGTGAGAAAGTTGCTTGCTTGATTTTTCAGTTACTACGCTATAAATTGGTAGTATGAAGAAGAAAATGCGAAAATATCTTGAATATCGAATTCTTATAACGCCTGATCTGCGTAGCGGTTCACGGAAGCGCTGTTATACGGCATTGGTGCCGGTATTAGGTATTGCGGCGGACGGAGATTCTACAAAAGAAGCGTTCGAGAATATCCAAAAGCTAATCGTATTTCATTTAGAGTCGCTCCGCAAAGAGGGTAAATCGCTCCCCGTAGAAAAGTTTTCTGGGGAGATTATCACTACGGCTAGGGTTCTAATTCCGGCTTAAGGTCTAATGGTCAGTCGTGAGGTATGCCCGAAAGACGCGATCAGGGCTTTACAGAAGCTTGGATTTTTTATACTTCATCAAAAGGGAAGCCATAAAAGACTCGCTCATACTGATGGGCGGCGGGTAACCATCGCAATGCATCCGAAACCGCTCTCTTTCGGCACTCTTCACTCAATTCTTCGCCAAGCCGATATTACTAGAAAAGAACTTGATGAGCTACTTTAGTCCCGGCGCCATTAAAAAAATAAAGCGAGCCCTGCCAAGACCGCTTCAAAAGCGCTTGCCGGCCGAAATACGAGTCGTTGAGGTCTCAAAAAAAGAATCATGGCGCTTAAACTGGATTTATCGCGGAAAAAATAAGCCGGCCAATGTCCTTTCGTTTCGATACGGCCCCGATTATAGCGAAATCATAATATGCCCGTCGGTGATACGCAAAGAAGCAAAAAAATACGGCAATTCATACCGTTATCAACTGCGATGGATGATCGCTCACGGCCTCCTGCACCTTGCCGGCCTGCATCATGAGAGATCACCAAAAGCCCGTAAAAAATTTGAGCAAATAGAGCAGAAAATATTAAAGAGAACCACTAGGGCTTAGCCGCTCATTTAGCCACTAGGGTAACGCACACCCCTAGACCCTAAACCCTAGTGGCTAGTGGCTAGATTCATGAGAGGCGTTTCCATAGGTATTGATATAGGCACCGGCTCAGTGACTACCGTCGTCGTCCGTAAAGAAAAAAACGGCGAGCTTCGGCTACTCGGCGTCGGCAAGGCCGCGTCCGAAGGAGTGCGCAGGGGCGCAGTTTCCGACCCCGAGGCGCTTAGCCGCGCCATTAAAAAATCCGCGCACAACGCTTCTAGAGCGAGCAACATTTCTGTAAGGAGCGGAGTGGTTGCCTTTGGCGGCACGTCCCTTCGCTCCTCGCTCGTGAGGGGAGTGGTGGCCATTTCCAGGGCTGACGGCGAAATTACCGGGGAGGACGTCAGGCGTTCTCTACAGGCCGCAGAAGCTCTTCATCCCAAAAGCCCGAATCGCGAGACCGTCCATATCCTGCCGCGCCAGTTTTGGATTGACGGCGAAGGTAATATCCATGACCCCGTGGGCATGGTTGGAATGCGCTTGGAGGTGGAGGCGCTTATCATTGACGGCGAAAAGCGCTCGCTCTCAAACCTGGTCAAGGCCTTTGATCAGGCCGGAATTGACATTGATGATTTGATTTTCTCGCCGATTGCCGCCTCTTTAGCGGTGCTGACTCCCGAACAAAAAGAGCTCGGAGCGATGCTTCTGGATATTGGCGCCGGCACTTCGGATTACGCAATTTTCCGCGAAGGAACGCTGGTAGACGCCGGTATCATTCCTGTCGGCGGCGACCTGGCCACTCAAGATATTGCCCAGATGTTTAAGACGCGCGTGGATGTCGCTGAAAAAATTAAACAAAAGTACGGACACGCCATTCCCGACGCGTTTTCAAAAGGCGATGTTATACGCCTGGCCGAATTCATTGAGGACGAGAATGATGTATACTCCCAGCGGGAGCTTGCCGAAGTGATAAGAGCTCGCATGGCCGACATTTTTGAACTTGCCGAAAAGGCGCTCAAGCAGAATGTGCGCGCCGCTTCCCTTCCCGCCGGCGTTATTATTGTCGGCGGCTCCTCGCTTCTGCCCGGACTTAGGGAGTTTGCCAAAAAGGAAATGCGCCTGCTCGTTGAGCGCGGCGTAGTGCAAGGAATCCGCCTTGACGAGGCGCTCGGCGGGGGAGCAACGATTGCGACTGCTTTGGGTGCTGCACTAAAGCGCCTTGATCAGCCGGGCGGATTTGCTGCAGCGGGTTCTCTGCGGCCGATTGTAAAAATAGGATCTTTGGTAAAAAACTGGCTCAAGATTTTTATGCCATAATGTCCAGTGATCCTGTGGGTAACGGCGGCTTGCCTTTTAAAAGCCGGCAGCATATTGTGAAAATAATGGCTAGAGGAACTCAAAAATAGCAGCAATTACAGTTATTTTAACGAGTGCTACAAGGTATGCCTTCCCCCGCCAATTTTGCGAGATAAACAATGGCGGGTCGCTTCGTCCAATGCGGGGACGAGCTATTCGCTCACGCGACCCGCGGAGCACTTGAGGGCTTTACAATTATGTGCATTTTCACGATTGCGGTGGCAAAATTGGAAGGGGATGGTTATGTTTGTCCCGATTTTGTCCGAGCGTAAGCGAGGTTATAAAATCGAGGACCCCCTCACTCGAAATGGCATTGCTCGCTATACCCTAAAGCAGGTTTTACAAAAAATCCTTCTTACTCAAAATAATCTACCCGGTCATTTCGAGTGAGGGGGTGCTCAATGTTGTGGCTAAATTTATTGCGCCTCGCATTGAGCTCGGCTTATAAATTTAGACAACATTGGCATGCCACAAATAAAGCCAGAAATCGAAACATTTGCGCGGATAAAGGTTATCGGAGTAGGCGGCTCCGGCGGGTCAGCCATTACCCGTATGATGGAGTCCCGGGTGCGCGGGGTTGATTTTATTGCTGTCAATTCCGATGCCCAGGCCCTTCACCACAACAAAGCGACTCACAAAATCCACATTGGCAAGAATTTGACCCGCGGCCTTGGCGCGGGAATGAATCCGGACGTGGGGCGCCAGGCCGCGGAAGAGAATCGCGACGAAATACACGAGGCCTTAAAAGGCGCTGACATGGTGTTTATCACTTGCGGCTTGGGCGGCGGCACCGGTTCGGGTGCGGCACCAATTGTCGCTGAAGTCGCAAAGGATTCCGGAGCTCTTACCGTCGGCGTGGTAACAAGACCTTTCGGGTTTGAGGGTGCCCAGCGCTCACGCATTGCCGATGAATCCTGGGCAAAGCTGAGAGACCGCGTGGATGCGCTGATCACCATTCCAAACGACAAACTTCTGGCTATTGTTCAAAAGGACACATCTCTGGTTCAGGCCTTTACCATATGCGACGACGTATTAAAACAGGCAGTGCAGGGTATTTCGGATTTGATAACCATGCCCGGCCTTATCAACGTTGATTTTGCTGATGTTCGCGCGGTTATGCAGGATACCGGCTCGGCTTTGATGGGCGTTGGCGTAGCATCCGGCGAGAACAGGGCGGTGGAAGCGGCCAAAGCCGCTATCTCCTCCCCGCTTCTTGATATTTCCGTTGACGGAGCAAAGGGGGTTTTGTTCAACATTTCCGGGGGACCCGATATGTCCATGTGGGAAATCCACGAGGCGGCCAAGCTGATTACGGAATCAATTGACCGCGACGCAAAGCTGATTTTCGGAGCGGTGCATGATGAGCGCTTAAAGAAAGGGCAGCTGAAGATCACGGTTATTGCTACCGGTTTTAACGGCCTCGGCAAGAACGGCGAAGGCAAAAAGACGTTTTTAAATGGCGTAGCGGC
>CAZDKA010000047.1:0-7512 GCA_964505815.1 uncultured Candidatus Saccharibacteria bacterium
TCGTTTGCCCCAGCGAGGCAAACGCGCTCCCGCTCGGCCTCGCTCGTTCGCTTCGCTCACGCCATGCCCGCTCGGCCTGCGCGAGGCCCTCAAAAGCATGCTGGCGGGCATTGAAACTTATTTAATGAGCGATAAGGTGTGCGACCATAAAAGTGCCGGCATCCTCGTCAAAAAAGACGGGGCGATTTTAATTATTGAACGGAAAAAATTTCCGGCCGGATTCGCTCTGCCTGCCGGGCATTTAGACGGAGATTCTTTCCAGGATGCGGCGCGGCGCGAATTAAAAGAAGAAACCGGCATTGAGGCGGAAAAGCTGGAATACCTTTTCAGCGAAGAATTGCCTAACCCCTGCAGAAGACAGGGCGGAACGCATCATCAGTGGCAGGTCTTTAGCGCAAAAATATGGAGTGGGGTAGCAAAGCGAAGCCCGAACGAAACAAGGTCCATTGAGTGGGCTGGAAAGGAGCGCCTGTCCGGCCTTGCCGAGCGCACCGCAGCATTCGCCAAAAAACACCACCTCGCAACCTCGGATTTAACCGCACTCACCCAAGCCCTTTCCAGCGACCCCGAGTGGCAGTCGTCACCCGGCCTTGAGCCGGTGTGGTACCTATTCTTAGAAAGGTTGCATGAAATTTAGCTTTATGCTACTAGTTGATTGCACCTTAAAAAGTTATTTCAGAAAGGAGGATATAGTCAGATGCCGCAAAAAACCTTTGGCCGGCTAGTAGACGAGTTACTTACTGAACTCGAAAGACAGAATATTCCTAATAAGATTAATCCGAAAGAGCGCAAACAAAGCGACCCAGGAGATAAGTTTGAAGTAATGACAACTAAATCCATCTGGTTTGCAGATCCTACAAACAAAGAGTTGAAAAAATACGCAGATCCAAATACCCCCATGAGTAAGGCTGTCGAGAAACGACTATCTCAAAGCATGCTCGAGGTTTTGTGGAAAGAAAAAGAAAGTGGTCTAAAAAGAATTCTTGCAATCATAACTGGTCGTGGCTGTTGAACCACAACCATTAAGGAGGAAATAGATGAAATCAGGGACGGGAGTCACCACTGGCCTCTGCCCAGAGTGCCATCAATGGCATGCCGTTAGAAAAGTTTGCGTGGGCCCAGGGAGCATAGACGTTATGGATAAACATCAGGTGGACAATGCTGGTTGGTGCCTTGGCGAAGGATTCGTGCCAAAACAAGTATCTCGCGGCTGCGCCTAAAGGAGGATACGATGACACAGAAACAGCGACAGCTCCTTAATCAGGCAGGCGAGCCCATCCTCTGTGTAGGCAAAGATGGCAAGTGCAGAAAACCTGTACGGTTTCTTGTCGGCCTTTATGGTTTCCTTACAGCTAACCCCGTTTGCGAAGAGTGCAAAGAGGAAACTAGGACGAATTTCTCAATTGGGATCGAACAAGTTTTGGACTGCAAACCCGAAGAACTTGCCCGTATTCTTGGTTCTCACTATTCGGCCTAAAAAGGCTAAGCACAAAATTATACATCGCTTTCCGCCGAAATACCGGCGGCTTTTTCTTTTGTGGCAATAAGTATTTTCTAATCAGGAGGTGAGCCCGAAATGGAGGTTATGAAATTATATTGCAGTCTCACTATTGCTAAAACTTACGCGATCGCGTAAGTTTTTACAAATACCAAACTGTAGTCACTTCTTTGGAGCTCATCTTGCATTGGACAAGACTCAATATTGACTTTCTCAACAGCCGCCCCTACCCTAGAAATAACTGCTTTTTGAAATACGCCTCGTAAGAACCGGGGCGTCGCCTTGGAAGGAGCGACGAGATGGCTGGGACAAGACGCACGAAGACACCGAAGAAGGTCAAGAAAAAGCCGGTCAAACTGTATCTCTACCTTGCCGGCTCAATCCAAAACCGCTACCGGCAACAAAAAGAAGGCAAAAACAAGAAACGGGTTCTAGGCGACTACGGCCGGAGATGGCGGAAAGAATTTGAGGAACTTGTTGAGAATGAGCGCGGAGAATTCCTCAAACTCGGGGCTAAACTTCTGGTCATCGACCCGACTAAGCTTGACCAGAAGGTCACGAGAATACGGATGGACCGCCTTCAGCCCATGCTCCGCCGGCTCCAGGCAAAAGCAAACATCGCCGAACTCACGCGCCGCTTTATGCCGATCTGGATTGCGGAAACCAAAGTTCTCTACCGCCTCTCCCCGACTGAACGCGTGGTGATGATCACCCACCTTGCCGAAACCGATGTTTCGGGCGGGACGGCGATTGAGCTTGGCAATATAGCCCATGCCGGAACACCCTGTTATTTCTTCGCGCCGGAAGATATTGTCAAGCGCTACCGCTCGCGCCACGTCATCGTGGCCCTACAGTTCAACGGCAAGAGGATCCTCCGGAGGAAAAACGTATACCACAGCGCCGAGGACGTAATGGTCGCCATTAAGAAAGATCTGCCGCGGATTCTCACCATGAATGAGTTCCCCATCTTCGGACGGCTGTTCTTTGAGCTCTGGATCACGAAGCTCGCCATGGCCAGAAAAATCAACGAAAAACTTACCCACCGGCTTTTGCGGATTCGCTACTGACAAAATATATAATGCATACAACCCCCAACGGGGTTGTTTTTGTTTAGATGCAACAGGTATAATACAATTAGCAAGCTAAGCAAGTTAAGTAAATTAAGTGAATTAAGTCATGAATGCCGCGGCTACTTAACTTGCTTAACTCGCTTAATTTACTTAATCAGCTCATCATGAAATCCGTAGTCTTTTGCTCAAGCCAGCGCTTTAGAGCAGACATGGAGGCATTCATCAATAAACTCCGGGTCATTGCCGCAGCGCGCGACATGCATCTTGTTATTTTTGATCCGGAATTTGAAGACCGGCCAAAAGATTTTGAAAACCAGCACGAAAAGGAGCGCATGAAAGACGAATCCTATAAGGCGGCGGTTGCCGGCAAGGTGTATGACCACCTCTTCCGCAAAGTGCGGGTGGCCGATGTCTGTTTTATTTTCAACAAAGACGGCTATCTCGGGGCGAACACCAACGGCGAACTTTTTGCCGCAGCCGCCCTCGGCAAAACCATCTACGCGCTGGACCATAAAACAATGATGGGCCACTACCCGCACGATATTTATGAGGAGCCCTCCTCGCGGAAATTGATTCACGAAATCGTTTCAACGCCGGAGGAGCTGTTAAAACGCCTAATCTAGCCACTAGGGTATAGGGTTTAGCCACTAGGGTAACAAACCCTAGACCCTAAGCCCTAATGGCTAGTGGCTCGTTTAATGAGGTATCTAGGTGTTGATTACGGCGCAAAACGAATCGGTCTTGCCCTCTCTGACCCGGAAGGAAGAATCGCAATGCCGTTTAAGACCGTAACCAATGTAAAAACCGCTCTCGCGGAAATTGCCGCAATAGTTAAAAAAGGGGGGGCGCAGAAAATCGTAGTCGGCCTGCCCATTACTTTTTCCGGCGGGGCATCGGAACAAACTAAGGCCGTAGAAGAGTTTGCGGAAAAACTGCGTGACATAGTCGGGGTGCCGGTTGATTTTGAAAATGAGCTCCTGACCACTAAAATGGCCGAGCGGTCAGGAATTCCAAGGCAAAAAATTGATATGGCTGCGGCAGCAATTATATTGCAATCATACCTCGATAAATTAACTAACGACTAACAACCGACAACTGACGACAAAAATGTCGTAAGTCGTAAGTCGTAAGTCGTAAGTCAGTTGTATCTAAGCTGGATCATCCCCACTTATAACGAGGAGCGCCGTATAGAAAAGACGGTCCGCGAAGTAGAGGCCTATCTCAAGGCCAAGCAATTTGATTATGAAATCATTGTTGCCGACAGCGCATCGCGCGACAGAACGCGGGAGATAGTGAATAAGCTCGCCGCGGAGTTTTCCGCCCAGGGCGGATCCGCCTCGGGCGGAAAAAACCTGCGCCTAGTTGCCGTTGAAAACCGCGGCAAAGGATATGCTGTAAAAAATGGAATGCTGTCAGCCCGGGGCGATATCCGCCTTTTTTCAGATGCCGACAACTCCACTGCCCCGTCGTATTTTGACGCCATGATTCCTTTTTTTCAGAAGGGTTATGATGTGGTAATCAGCTCTAGGGACCCCAAAGATGCTAAAGGCGCAACTAGAGACGTTAAAGAGCCGTGGTATAGGGAGATTCTCGGCAGAGCCGGCAACCTGGTCATACAAACATTCGGCATGTGGGGTATTTGGGACACGCAGAACGGCTTCAAGGCCTTTACCAAAAAAGCGGCCGGCGATATATTTTCCCGCCAGATAATCACCGGCTTTGCCTTTGACATTGAAGTTCTGGCCTTGGCGCGCCATCTCGGCTACAAAATCGCAATAATTCCAATTCGCTGGAAATTTGACCCGGACAGCAAGGTGACATTAAAAGCATACTTGCAAGTGCTTTTTGATGTATTTAGGATCAGGTGGAATTTAATCACTGGCAAATATAAGAATCTAGAATCTAGAAAATAGAATCTAGAATATTGTGTCACTTATATTCTACTTTCTATTTTCTACTTTCTACTTTCTGACATATGCGTAATATCTCCGAGCTACGCCAGGATCTGGTGACCGGCGCCTGGGTAGTCATTGCTACCGGACGCGCCAAGCGCCCGGATCAATTTGTCCGGAAAGATAAACAAAAAATCCCGCCAAAAAGCGGCTGTCCTTTTGAGCGTCTAATACCGAACGCCCTGCTGGTCATTGATAAAAAAGGCGAGCGCTACCGGCTGACCAAAAAAGACCTACCGTATCTGAAAAAAAATTGGTTTGTAGAGGTCGTGCCGAACAAATACCCAGCCTTTGGCCGCGGCGTCTGTCAGGTTGAAAGAAAACTCGGGCCGCACCACTGGATGGACGGCGTAGGTTTTCATGAAGTTATTATAACTCGCGACCACACTCGCCCCATCGCCTTGATGACCCTGAGAGAAGTGGAAAGCGTAGTTATGGCCTACAGAGAGCGCTACCTCGCCCTGAAAGACGAGGATTGCGTGGAATACATATCCATATTTCATAACCACGGCCACGAGGCCGGAGCAAGCGTTTTTCACCCTCACTCCCAGCTTATTGCGACTCCAGTTATTCCGCCAGATGTCGCAAGAAGTTTAAAGGGCTCGGCACAGTATGCTCGCTCCCACAGGGGCAAATGTGTTCACTGCGCGATGCTTGAGTTTGAGCTAAAAGACGGTCGGAGAATTGTTTACGAAAACAAGGACTTTGTGGCTCTCTGTCCTTATGTTTCCAGAGCGGCATTTGAAGTGCGAATATTTCCCAAGCGCCACAACCCGCGATTTGAAGTCAGCCGGGATGATGACCTTCCGTTTTTTGCCGATGCCCTTCGGGCAGCGCTGGCTAAGCTCTACCGGGGTCTTGCGGACCCTCATCATAACTTTTTCATTCACACCGCGCCGACGGCCAACACCAAAGAGTTCAATAGCTATCATTGGCACATGGAAATCGTCCCTAAGACCGCGATCTGGGCCGGGTTTGAAATTTCAACCGGCATGGATATCTCAACCATCGCGCCGGAGCGCGCCGCAGAATTTTTAAGGAAGACCAAAATATAATATATGAGTTATTTCGGCATTGACCTTGTAGCGCTTATAAAGGCCGCAGGATACTTTGGTCTTTTTGGCATCATATTTGCCGAATCCGGACTTTTTTTGGGGTTTTTTCTTCCCGGCGATTCATTGCTTTTCACCGCCGGATTTTTGGCCTCACAGGATTATTTCAACATCCTTATCCTGATCGCCGTCTTCTTTGCCGGCGCAGTGCTTGGCGACAATTTCGGCTATGCTTTTGGCTCTCGGGTCGGCCCGGCCGTATTCAAACGCGAAGATTCATTCTTCTTCCACAAAAACCACTTAGAACGCGCGCGGGCTTTTTATGAAAAGCATGGCGGAAAAACTATCATTCTTGCGCGATTCATGCCGGTTGTACGCACTTTTGCCCCGATTCTTGCCGGAGCAGGAAAAATGCGCTACGGCACCTTTTTCGCTTATAATATAATCGGGGCGGTGCTCTGGGCCATTGGCCTTCCTCTTCTCGGCTATTTTCTGGGGAACATAATTCCTGATGCTGACCGCTATATTATCCCGCTCGTTATTCTCATTATAATCCTCTCTTTCTTTCCGCCGGTCATAGAAATTTTGAGGCACAAGGAACACCGCGAGGAATTGAAGCAATTCTTGAAAGGCCGCCTCGGTCTCCATAAATAATTACGCCAATATGCCGAAGAAACTTATAATAGCAAATTGTCCCGATTCGTCCTGCGCTTCGCGCAGGTGACGAATCGAGGATCCTCGATTTTGTTACTGCGGCAAAGCCGCAGACAAAATCGGGAGAAAATGAATCCTTGTATGAAAAAAGTTATTATTGCTAACTGGAAGATGAACCCCGACTCCACGGGCCGGGCAGTTCGGCTTGCGAAAGAAATTGAGCGAGGAACGCGCGGAGTTAAAAATGTTTCTGTGGTTATTGCGCCGCCGTATCCGTTTTTAGAAAGCGTCGACAAAGTCCTAAAAAAAACTAAGCTTGGCGCGCAGAATCTTTTCTGGGAGGATGTGGGGCCGTATACAGGCGAGGTCTCCTGGCATCAGTTAAAACATCTCAGAATAACATACGTCATCATCGGGCACTCCGAGCGAAGAATATGTTTTGGCGAGACGGACGGTATGATTAATAAAAAAGTGAGGGCCGCGCTGAAAGCCGGGCTTCGACCGGTGCTCGCTGTGGGCGAGCAAAAAAAAATGCCGAATAAAAAAATGCGCGGAGCGCTCTCCCGACAGCTTTCTCGCGATCTTGCCGGGGTATCTCTGGCGGCTTTCCGGAAAGGAGTAATCGCCTATGAGCCGGTCTGGGCAATAGGCACCGGACTCGCCGCAACACCGAAACACGCAAAGTATGCCCTTGTCATGATTCGGGAAATACTTGCTCACCTATGGAAAGTCAAAAGGGTTTCAACGCCGATTCTCTACGGCGGCTCGGTTAACGCAAGAAACGCGGGCCCGTTCGTTTCCAAAAAAGGCGGTGGTATGGACGGCATGCTTGTCGGCGGGGCTAGTTTACAACCAAAAGAGTTTATCGGAATCGTCCGCGGCGCAGCCAGCGTGAATTAAGAAAAGGGCAGACTGTTGTTCGATCTGCCCTTGTTTACCCTGAGCTTGTTCGGACTATTGCAGTTTCAGTAAGGCCGGCCACTCACCGTGTAGATAGGTTCGCCATCTTTAATTTCACCAATTCGTTCCACCGTAACTTCGGTGTAATCATCGCGACCGAGCCAACGCATCTTCACGTCCAGAATCCGGTAGTAACCGTCGTATCCGCCGTCACCTCCGGGCGCGTCACGGAGATTGACGCAGGAACCTACGTCGATCTCTATGGGGCCTTCGAATGAGTGATGGATTCCTCCTACCAGAAACGGAATCATCCGCTCCACCTCCCTCGTAAGCACGGTTTTACATACCTATTATTATACTCTTTTGGTAATTTACTGTCAACATTA
>CAZDKA010000048.1:0-7491 GCA_964505815.1 uncultured Candidatus Saccharibacteria bacterium
CGGCGAGGGTTGCGCGAAAAATGAGGGTATGCTATACTTCTTAATACAGTTTTATCTCTAATTGGACTGAAACTTTGCCCGGGGCTTACAGCCCCGGCCTGCCGTAGGCAGGCATACTCTTTTTTCTTGTATTCTATTTATTTTAATTGCCATGACACGCCCCCCTGGCGGAACTGGCAGACGCTCTAGCTTCAGGAGCTAGTGGCCGAAAGGCCGTAGAGGTTCAAATCCTCTGGGGGGCAAGCAAGTATGGAAAAGCGGTCTAAATCTCTTAATATAGCTATTTGTCCTCCAGCGGCAATTTCTCAAAAAGCAATTAGTATAAGCAAGAAGCTAAAAAATAAAGGTGGATTATTTGTTCTCAACAGAACAAATCGTTTTCCGCACATCACACTTTATATGACCGAATTTCCATTAAGGAATGTAGCAAGGGTCAAAAACCTTCTTCGGCAAACAGCATCGAAAACAAAACCGTTTCTCATAAAAGCAGTGAAGTATCGACAGCATAAAAATGGCTACATAGATATTAGCTTTCGTAAATCTAATAGGGTTAAAAGGTTGCAAGAGAGAATAATCAAACTATTGAATCCGTTAAGAAAAGGGCTCATAAGAGAAAAGGATAAAGCGGAGATACAAAAGTTGGGTAAGATTCAACAGAAAAATATTAAGTTATATGGATACCGAGGTGCTGGGGCGGAGTTTCGCCCTCATTTGACTTTTACTAAATTGGCAAAGCTTGATAAGCCTGTTTTTGCGGGCGTCAAAACACAAGACTTTTCTTTCATTGTTACTCAACTTGGACTTTTCTATCTTGGCGACTACGGCACTTGCCGTAAAACGGTCTCGAAATTTGATTTTTCATAGAGAATCCACTGCAAAGAAAAACCTATAACTTATGCCACCGAATAAAAAATTCCAGCATAGGCGCCATGACCGTCCGGCAGACCTGCCTGTCCGGCAGGCAGGCGGACCTCATAGAGCGCTAAAAAGCCAAGAGCCATCATCTCACGATGGTTACTTAAAATTCATGCCGTTGGGCGGATGCGGCGAGGTAACCAGGAGCTGCTATGTCTATGAGCATAAAGACGATATCGTAATTATTGACATGGGGCTCCAGTGGCCGGAAGAAGACATGCCGGGTATTGACTACCTGATTCCCAATGTTTCGGCTTTGCAGCATAAAAAGAAAAATATCCGCGGAGTTATTATCACCCATGGCCATTACGACCATATCGGCGCAATACCCCATCTCTTGGAACCGCTTGGCTATCCGACACTGTATGCAACGGCTCTGACAAGAGGAATAATTTTGAAACGCCAGGAAGATTTCCCGGCATTCAAAAAGCCGAAAATTGAACTTATCACCACCGAATCAAAGATAAAGCTGGGAGATTTTGAAGCGGAATTCTTTCACGTCAACCACAATATCCCCGACTCCGTAGGAGTTTTCCTTAAAACCCCGGTCGGAAACGTGGTGCATACCGGCGACTGGAAATTTGACCACACTCCGGTCAATGAACGGCCGGCCGATGTTGAACGCCTCAAAAACCTCGGAAGGCAGGGAGCGCTTCTTCTTGTTTCTGACAGCACTGATGCCGACATGGAAGGACACCAGATTTCCGAAACAGAAGTTCAGCAATCGCTTGAGATTGTATTCACCGAGGCCCCCGGGCGGATAATCGCCGCAACCTTTGCCTCGTTGCTTACCCGCATACAGCAGTTAATATGGCTCTCGGAAAAGTATAACCGCAAAGTTCTGATTGAGGGCTCAAGCATGAAAGCCAATGTTGCCGTTGCCCAGGAGCTCGGCTACTTAAAAGTTAAACGCGGCACATTCATTACGACTCAGGAGCTTGATCGCTTTCCGGAAAACAGGGTAACCATACTATGCACAGGAGCGCAGGGCGAGGACAGAGCAGTGCTCATGCGAATCGCCAGCAACGAACACCGCGCGATTTCATTAAAAGCCAACGACTCAATTATTTTTTCCTCATCGGTCATACCCGGAAACGAGGCCACGGTTCAGCGCCTCAAAGATATCCTCTACAAACGGGCTGGAAAGATTTATCACTCGGCTTCCATGGATATACACGCCGGCGGGCACGCCAAGCAAGAAGAATTAAGCCAGATGATTGAGCTCGTAAAGCCGCGCTACTTCATTCCTATTCACGGCAACTACTTTATGCTGCGCCTGCACGCCGACCTTGCTGTTCTGGGCGGCGTCCATAAAGATCACGCGGTAATTGCCGAAGACGGCGACATCGTGATGCTCAACAAAGACCATATTAAAAAGGCCAAAGAAAAAAATATGACGGATTTGGTCATGGTGGACGGGCTCGGCGTCGGCGACGTCAAAGAAGTTGTATTGAGAGACCGCCAGCATCTGGCTGAAGACGGTATTTTCGTCGTGATAGCCCTTGTGGACTCCAAAAGCGGCAAAATACGCACCTCACCCGATATCATTTCCCGCGGGTTCATCTATCTTCGCGAGAACCAACAACTCTTGCGCGATGTCCGCGAAAAAGTCAAAGAGGTGGTTGAGAAAACCACGGTTGGCGGAGCGCGGCCGATCAACTGGACGCACATCAAAGACAATCTCCGTGAATCAATCGGGCAATTCTTGTATAATAAAACTGAACGGCGACCGATGGTGCTGCCGGTGGTGATTGAGGTATAACTTTGCGCGGTTCCCTCGGCATTTTCTTTTGCAGTCACGCTTGAAATCCCCAGCGCGGATTTCTACGCTCAGCGCTCAGGCTCGCTCGTCCCTCCGCAAGCTTGCGGAGGGACACCGTGCCCGCTCGCCCTCACGATGGACTGCAAAAGGAAATACCTCGACCGCGCACACAAACTCAAACCGGCGCACCATTGAAAAAAGAGAAAATGAAATAAAAAGTAGCTGGCGGCGCCAGTGATGAATTAACAAAATAATAAAGCCCGCTAGGTCCAAAGACGTAGCGGGGAGCTATTTGGGCGGCTCAGGCCGGTTTTAGGATTAGCGCCCGGAAGTAGCGGCCATCAACGCCGCGAAGCAGATCAGGGTGAAGACGACCACAAAAACGAGCGCGAAAGTTGGAAGAACGACTCCCTCCATCATCACCCGGCGGATTATGCTCTTGCTCGGCTGGTAGCCGATGGCGACGGCGTCCGCCGCAACCGGCGTGATGAGCGCGAGCCAAACAAGACCCACTAGGTAGAGCGGAAGAACGAACCCCCACATCATGACCGCGTGAAAAACCGTTGCTGGATCCATGGCTTCCTCCTTTATTTTAGGGGGATCATTTTGATGACATTATACTATGAACATAAATAAAAGTCAAGTGCTATTCAGCGGCATTCAGCCATCCGGGATTCTCCACATCGGAAACTATCTCGGGGCTATAAAACAATGGGTGGAGCTGCAAAATGAGTACCGCTCATTTTTTTGCATTGTGGATGAACACGCCATTACCGTGCCGCAGGACCCAACCGAACTTCGTGAAAATACCCTAAGGACCGCGATGATCTATCTTGCCGCGGGCATTGACCCGAAGCGTTCCACTATTTTCGTGCAGTCGCATGTCCCAGCGCATACAGAACTTGGCTGGATTTTGAATACATTAACTCCGCTTGGAGAATTGGAACGAATGACCCAGTTTAAAGACAAGAAACAAGAAACAAGAAACAAGAAACATGGCACGTTGGCGGGCTTACTGAACTATCCTACGCTCATGGCGGCGGACATCTTGCTTTACAAAACCAACGCCGTTCCTGTGGGCGAGGACCAACTTCAGCACATTGAATTTACCCGCAGCATTGCCGAGCGCTTCAACAACCGCTATAGCGAAACATTTGTTGTTCCAAAAGCAATCGTCAATAAAGAAGGGGCGAGAATCATGGGGCTTGATGACCCGACCAAAAAAATGTCAAAGTCAGCCGCGAGCCCCAATAACTACATATCCCTGCTTGACTCTCCCGATGAAATCAGCAGAAAAATAAAAATTGCCGTAACCGACTCCGGTTCGGAAATCGTCTACGACGAGGAAAAAAAGCCGGCAATCTCAAACCTGATTGCTATTTATAGTTTATTTTCCGGGAAAAGTGTTCAAGCGCTTGAAAAAGAATACTCCGGCAAGGGCTATGCCGAGTTCAAAGCCGAGCTTGCCAAAGTGATTATAAATGCGCTCGCCCCAATCAGTGAACGCTTCCGGGAACTTGAGCAACAGAAAGACAAGGTGCTCATCGTTCTTCGCGGCGGGGCGGAGGATGCAAGCAAGGTTGCCGAGGCCACGCTCCGCGAAGTTAAAGAGAAAATGGGTTTTCTTCAGCGATAGAAAAAGAAAAGACCGCGAAGTTTCGCGGTTTTTCATTTAAACAACTTCCGCAAATCAATTTTCGTGCCGTCGCAAAGGTGAACGTGCGGGCTAGCCCGGCGGGACGCCTCAGTGCCCGCCTTCTTCGGGCGAGAACCGCTAGCATATTCCTTCAGGAGGGCGTCAACCGCCTCAAGAATGGCGTCAGCCCGCTTAAGAATCTCTTCCTTGCTGGTTTTGGAAGAACCCTTGGCGGTTTTTGACGTACCTTCTGTTTTCACGGTTTCCCGTTTCTTTCTTACCTGTTCTCTCTTTTGCGCCATTTATTCCTCCTATTCCGGTGTAAGGTGCAGTACCCAGTAGATTAAGGCACCTGCCATATCCGCGGCAAGGTCGGCATAAAATTCCCAGGAATTGAGGCCGGTAGGTTCCTGATGCAGTTCCATTCCCCAGCGGTCAGCGAAATACTGCAGAACTTCCCATCCGGCTCCAACCACGAGCACCCAGAGAAAAAGAACCCCCCGGGTCCTGATGCCAAGAAACGTCATGCCGAAAGCCATTAGGGTGTAGCCGGCGGCGGCATGAAAGAGCTTGTCCAGATGAATTTTACCGGCAACAACGCGAACCTCAGTCGGCGCCTTATCTATGAAAAACGCGGCGGTAAAAATCGTAATGCAGGAAAAAACTATCAGCCATGGATTTCTCACCCACCACCTCCTTTATAAAGGAACCTAATTCTACATAGGCCTACCCGACGTGAGCTACCCCGGTTTCAATCAATCCAGTGCTTGGTCGCGTTCATTCAATTCAAGTAAAAAATACGCGCCGAGAACGTCAGCCACAAGATCAAAAAGAGAATCGGCCGTCCATAAAGCGAATTCCATCCGGAAGCGCGCGAATTGATCCGGAAGAAAAATTACTTCCCAGATTTCCCACAAAACTCCAGCTGCCAAAACCATGCCGATAAGCACTGCTCTTGGCGTCCTGCCTTGGGCCAGAAACACAAGGCCTGCGGAAAGAAAGCCGCCTGCGAAATGGGCGAGTTTGTCAATTTGCAACTCCGAGATAAACTCGGCCTGCTCCTTGGTCAGGAACCAAAAAAACGCCGCCAGCCAAAAAAAGATGAATAACGCGGAGACAACAATGATGGCTCTCGTCGCCCCAGAAAGACCGCTGAAGCGCTGACTGGCCCTGCCGAAATTTTTCAAAGATAAAATCTCCATAATTTGTGCTTCCACGCTCCGGCATAATCCACGCCAATACGCTTTCCGCTTTTAATTGACGCCGTTCGAACGCGCACTCCGCGATTTTCTATCCAGAGGCCTGTTTTCGTGTCAGCGGCCTTTGAGTTGAATCGCCTGCTGATTTTGAAATGGCGGCACACTCTCCCCGGCCCGCTTACGCGCAACATACCAACATTCTCAAGTTTGTTGGTATGTTGTAGCGGAACAATCACAGAACGCACCAATACTGCGGCCGGAAAACCCTTGCGCTCGGCAACAATATTGAGGCAATTATGCATTCCGTAGATAAGATAGACATACCAATATCCGGCCTCGCCGAACATTACTTTTGTCCGCTCGGTCTTGCCACAGGACGCGTGCGATGCCCTGTCTTTCGGCCCGCAATAGGCCTCAACTTCAGTAATCATTCCGGAAATGATGCGGCCCCGCCCCGACTTTGATCGGGGCGAGGCTCGCCCACGCCCTGCGTGGGCGGCAATCTTACGAACCAGGAATTTTCCGAGAAGGTCTCTTGCGACTTCAAGGGTTGGCCGATCAAAAAATTTAGCAGAAAGGATCTTCCGCAAAATAATGTTTATGATATTTTTAGGCCATCAATCAATCTTTTCACAATCGGGATATCCGCTGGAGCGAAATCAAACCCGGAAAGTTCATCCAGGCCTACCCACTTTATGGCTGAATGCGAATGGGAGGCAACCGGCTCTCCTTCCAAAAGACGGCACATGAAGCTCGAGAGCCGGATTACCCCTTTTTCTCCGTAGTCGTGAGTAACGCTCTGGAACGGTTCGCCAACTGAAATTATCGCTCCCAGTTCTTCGCGGATTTCCCTTTTGAGACACTCAACAAATTCTTCTCCTTTTTCAACTTTTCCGCCGGGAAACTCCCACTTGCCGCCCAAAAAACTTGCCGGTCCTCGCTCGGCAATAAGAATTTTGTCGCCTTTTTGAATTATCGCGGCGGTGACATTGATCATTTAGTCAATCAACTTATGAAATTCTTCGTCTGCGACATCGACAAGTTTGGCATCTTTTGCAATGGACATATCGGTCATCTCTTTACCGAACCAATCAAGTGGCTTAAATTGTTGTGCTCCGTCTAGTGATTCAAACTCAACTTCGGCACGAATCAAACCTTCAAATTTACCATGATAAATTTTAATAGTTATTTGTGGATTCTCGGAAATTAAATAGCTTTCCCTAACTATGGGACCTTTACCGAACTGTTTTAACGTTTCGAATTCATTTTTGGTGATCTTAATTTTTTCTTGTGTCCGCGACAGGTTTGTATACTCGACCATTCTTTCCAATTCATAATCTTCACCATGTTTTTGAAATCGCAGTTCAACACCCTCACCACTATAAAGATAATAGCGTTCATCCCGAATGGCTTTCAAGTGGGACAAATCTGGCATGTTCTTAACAAAAAATTTTCTTTCAACTTCTAGCGCCATAATTATCTATATATGTTAAACAATCTTCTTAATTTTTACGAGCAGAAAAGTAGAGGGGAATCGAACCCGGGTTACATGGACTTGCCCGCCCAAGTTTTGTCCACGCTCCCACCGGGATTCGAACCCGGGTTACTGGAATGAGAATCCAGCGTCCTAGGCCTCTAGACGATAGGAGCAATGTATGTAGACAAAATTTGGGCGGGTGAAAGAACCTGGCGTCCTAGACCAGACTAGACGACAGGAGCAAACGAGCGTTATTCAATTAAACACGACGTAAACCAGAGCACATAAATTCATGAATTTATGTGCTCGGCCGCATATATAATCCCTATTATGTGTGCTGGTTTGCAAAAAATCAATATCCGGAGGGATAATGAATTCACAAGCACTTTAATAAAAACGGAGGTTGGGCATGCGCTTCAATGCCAGGCAAACGCTTTCAGTAATGGAGTCCATGCGGCGCCCCAACGGGACATTCTGGGCCTCGGTAAGCCCGAATTATCGC
>CAZDKA010000049.1:0-1281 GCA_964505815.1 uncultured Candidatus Saccharibacteria bacterium
CCCAAATTTGCCCCCTCGGCAAATTCCTGGGCTCCGCCGAGCTAAGCTCGGCTCCGCCCGTCGCAAAGCTATTTAAACGCTTTGCGACCCAGCCCGATGAAAAAGAAACGGTAAGCCGAGAGCTTTTGTGAATGATTTCTTAAAGGAAGCCGCTTTGTATTAGCTATTTTAGCTGTATGTAAATTTTGGGATGAAGAATTTTGAGTTCCAATGCCGGATGTACTACAATTCAAATAATACAATGAAAAGCCATTCCTATTCCATCCATATTGATGGTATTGACTATGAACTTTTGTCAGATTAAACTTGTAGTATGCCGACCACGATCAAAAAAGATATTACTAAAATTTCTATTCCCGTATCGGTGCAAGATCTGGCCGAGAGCATTTGGCAATTGCCCCCTCGTGAACGCGAGGCGCTCGAAGATATTTTAGAGGAAAAATTTGTAAAAACCGCGCTTCGCCGCGCAAGAGAAGTTCCTCGCCTTAGAAGAGAAAAAAAACTACTTTCTCTTAAAGACATCAAGCAAGCTTTTTCTCGGAGCTAATATGCCGTGGGGCCTTTACTTTCACCCCGCCGCAAAGAAAGATTTACGTCGCCTCCCTGCCGCAGTGCGCGATTTTATTATACAAAAAATCTTCCCTTTGCTCACTGGAAACCCATATGTTGGCAAGCCACTTCACGGCCCGCTTAAAGGACTTTGGAAATATGTTTACGGCGAATATCGGATTGCTTTTTTGGTTGATACGAAACGGAAAGAGGTGATTATAATTGGGGTTGGGCCTCGGGGCGGATTTTATAAACACTTGCGCCGACGTCTCGGAAAGTAAATTAGCCGTTTTTGGTTTTTTGGTGCTTGCGAGGTAAAACCGTAGCCGCACCTGCGTTAGAAGACAAAAGCATTGTAGCATTGGTGAATAACGCTCTTTTTTGATAATTTTACGACTTGCGATGTCTCGTAATTTGTTAATTTTTATGTCAATATTACGACATCGCAAGTCGTAACAAGTCGTAAAATCAGTTTTGTAGAGCATTATTCACCAAACTCTCAATACACCCGAAGGAAGGCGACAATTGACCGCACCGCAAAAAGCGTGTTACTATGTCGGTATATGAAGCAAACCGTTTCTGCAAAATCATACACATTTAGATTTAAGATCGAACGCGATATTTTTCCTGACGGCAGGAAAGCGTTTCGCGCCTATATTCCGGAGCTTGAGGAGTTAGGGGGAGCAAGCTGGGGTTATACTAAAGAAGAAGCAATTAAGAATCTGCAGGAAG
>CAZDKA010000049.1:1381-7040 GCA_964505815.1 uncultured Candidatus Saccharibacteria bacterium
CGGTCCACTTCGGCAAGGTCGGTGATGCCTGCGATAACTTTCAATATACCGTCTTGGCGAAGAGTAATCTGCCCCTGTTCAAAGGCAGCTTTTTTTATTGCCGACTCCGACGGGTCTTTGAAGATTAACTCTTCAATTTTATCGTCAATAAGAATTATTTCATAAACGCTGATGCGGCCCTTGTAGCCGATGAAGTTGCATTCCTGACATTCTTTGGCCCGCCAGAGCTTAAGACTTTTGACATCCGGTTTTTTGATTTTGGGCGGGCCGCCCCGATGGGGCGAGCCTCGCCCAACTTTTTCTTTGTCGTCAGCATCAATGAAGTTGGGCGGGAGGCCGGCTATTTCCTCTTCAATCACCCTTTTTTCCTCCTGTGTTGCCGGCGACTGAACTCGGCATTTTGTGCATAGCCGGCGCAAAAGCCGCTGGGCCATGGCCGCGTTAATTGCTGGAGCAATGATTGCCGGTTTGACGCCGATGTCCAAAAGCCGCGGAATGGTGCCGGCGGCGTTATTGGTGTGAAGCGTTGAGAAAACAAGATGTCCTGTAAGCGAGGCGTGCATCGCCGTCTCCGCAGTTTCCAAATCGCGAATCTCGCCGACGAGCAATACGTCCGGGTCCTGGCGCAAAATTGAGCGAAGGCCGGAGGCAAAATCATACCCCCGCTCCGGCTCAACCTGGGTTTGTTCAATTCCTGTCAGGTGATATTCGATCGGATCTTCCAGCGTGATTATTTTTACTCCGGGTTTGTGCACCAGCTTCACGAAAGCGTAAAGCGTAGTGGTTTTGCCCGAGCCGGTAGGGCCCGTGGTGAGAATCATGCCGTTGGGGCGCTCGAGTTCCTTTTCCATTGTCTCGCGAATCCAGGGCTGCATTCCCAAATCTTCCAATTCTAAGGCAATGGCGGCGGGGTTCAAGATGCGCATGGCAATATTCTCGCCGTAAGGGCCGGGCAGTGTTGAGGTTCTGACTTCCATCTCTGCCCCGCCGGTCCCTAGGCCGCCTTCGGCGGCCGGGATCCCGGCCAAAGGCCTAGGGACTTTGATGGTGAACCGTCCGTCCTGGCCTTTAGCGGTGACGTTGAGCTTCAGCTCCGATATGAGCTTCACCCTGGAGAGCAGAAACTTATAAATGGGATGCTCCAGAGTGGTTACGTCTTGAAGCATTCCGTCTAAGCGGTAGCGGAGACGCACCGCCTCGGCTTGCGGTTCAAGGTGAACGTCCGAGGCATCGTTTTTTAGAGCGCCGGCAATAATTATCTCCAAAACATCGGTAGTCCGTTTGGTCCCGACATTTGTTATCAGATCGGCGACATCACTCAACTTTGTTACTTTATTTTGAAATTCTTCAAGACGCGCGGTCGATATTTGAATCTGGCCGGTGATTGCTCCACCCCCAACGAGAACCTGTTTGTAGAACCCCCACGCTTTTTGAAGATTGGTTTTGGACACCAAGTAAAGAGAATAGCTGTAGCGCTGGCTTTCAAGTTTTTTGAGAACGTTGAGCGTTTCCGGTTTTTCGGGATTTTTTACAGCAATGTCAAGACGCTTTCCCATCTTCTGGAAAACCGCAAGTTCGCCGGCTCTGGCCTCGACTTCGGGGACAATCTTTAGGGCGTCCAGGTTGACCGGCGTTACCGCGAGATTCAAGTAGGGGATTTTGTATTTCTCGGAGAGAAGCCGCACGGTCTCTTCTTCTTCCTGGCGCAGAAGCTGGGAGATTTTCTTTTTTTGTTTTTCTTCTTCAAATACCGCCACACTCTCATTATAAACCCTAAACCCTAAACCCTAAACCCTAGTGGCTAATATTCTATGAAGCGCGTCCTCGGCTTCCTGAAAAGAGACGAAAGAGCCTGTCAGCTCGCGGTAGCCGTGGTTCGACTGATACGTAGCGGTTTCTTTGTTGGCGGCGTGGTTTGGGCTTTTAAAAAGCACTCTGACTTCTTCTCTCTGGGGGTGTTGCCACAAAAGCGCAAAATTCTCCGGAAGCGCGAAGTGCTCCTCAATGCGGTCCAGCACAAAAGGGAGCGAGTCCTCGGGTACTACTCCGGTTTTAATAAAGTCGTCTTTGGTAAGAAACGCGATTAGCGTTTTTCGTTCGTCATCAAGACGGGAGCGAATTGAAGCCCGGCCCCATAACTGAAGAAGCGATAAAGGTTTTGTTTTCTTGAGAACGCGGACAATCTCATCAAGGTTTGCTCCTCTTTCCACCAGCCCAGCTGCGGCCGCAAACGTTGACGGCCGAGTCCTGCCGTTGCTGAAATTTTTTGTTTTTTCAATAATTCCGGAAAGAAGCATGGTGGCCGCGAGCTTGTCGATAGATTTTGGCGAGAGTTCAAAAAGAAGTTCTGCGGTGATTTCGGAAACAGAACTTTTTGTAAGATCGGTTATCGCCACTTCCCCGAACTCTTCCCCGAGAGCCGCGGTATTAATCGCAACGATGGGGGTTTCGTAAAAAAAATCGGGCGACTCTTCAAACGCCCGCCCGACGCTTTCAAGCCTTCCTACGCCGAGCGCTATTATTAAATCGCAGACGGGTTTTCCGCGGCGGAAAGATATATTTTCTTTTTGAATCGGGCGGTCTTTCGGAGTAAGAATAATATTTAACGAATTCTCGTTTCTATCATACCGCAGTTCCTTGATGGGAGAACTTTGCAAATTGACTTCAATAATAAAATCCGAAAGCGATGTCTCGTCGTCGTTAACTGCCGCTTCGTTCGGGAAAAGTTCATTAAATAGACGGGGCGCTTCTCCGGAAAACAAAAGACGAACTCTTTTCCCCGCGGACTTCAATACCCGGACAAGGGCTTGGCTCGCGGCAAATTCATCCCAACCTGCTTTTTCAGTAAGGACCACGCCGATTGCCCGGCTTTTATTTATTATATTTAGTGCTTCTTTTAAGGACTGCATGCGAATTTTCTCAGCGAGGCAAGCAAATTTACTTGCGCAGCCGAGATGTTAGAAAATTCAGCACCCGGTTAAATAAGATTTGAGGCGTTTCTTGAGAAAAAATCGACCAAGATAAGTCTTAAAATATTTTTCTCTGCGCAGAGCGTCCTTTTTACTCAAGCAAGACTCATAGTAGATCAATTCCAGCAGCCTTCTCTTTATAGTCGATTCTACTCGTCCTTGGCAATGCCTCTCAAATCTTAATTTTAAATCTTGCGTATAACCTATATAGAAACCACGGTCTTTTAAAGAAAGCAGGACATACACGTAATGAAATTTTTTCATGGCAAGATTTAAAATTATTTAACCGGGTGAAGGTTTGGCGGCTGCGATTTTTCTCCGCCAGCTGACGGATCCAAATCGCAGGCCAAACGCTTCATTGGTAGCGCATTTTTCAGGGGCAGTCAAAGGCCAAAATCTTCTGTAACCGTACGTGGCCATTTATAGCCATTCTAAATGTTCCTCATAACAAGCGACCGCTTCTATGAGAAACATTTGACAAGGACAAAGTTTTAAGTAAACATCAAAAAGATCTTTAGTTCGTTTAGATTCGCAAGAAAGGAAACGCGATGGACATCGTTTTTCCTCAATACTACGAGTGGCATGGCGAAATGGACAAACTTTGCCGGGCTGCCGATTGGGATTTTGAGCCGGAAGTAATGCAGGAGATTTTCCGTGAGGCCGACAAGAGTATTAGGGCGTTTATGAAAAACGGCTACAGCGAAGAAGTCCCGAATCCTAAGAAAAAAGAGGCCGAAGCGTTTTGGGGCTTTGCGTTCAACCAGGTTCTTGCCACGCGTCAATCCGGAATCATCGCTTACTTCCGAACGTTGGAGAAATCCTCGGATCTTGCTACAAGCAAGGTGGGCGAGCACCTTATCTCCATGGTTTTTCTGAAGTTCTTTGCGGAGCGCCTCCTTGTTTTTCTGGATAAAATAAAAAAGTCAAAGAAAACGAACCGCGCGAAGCGTGCGAAAAAATAAATCCCGGCAGAGCCGGGAATTTTTTATTTTCGTCCGCAAGAATACCCGCCGCTTTGCGGCGGGGATGAATTGCGGGTAACGAAAATAACCCCGCCCCAATTTTGCTCGGGCAGAAAGTAATGGCATGAAAATAAGAAAAACCGGTAAAACAGTGCGAAGCGCGCGGGGCGAATAGCCCCATCCCGTCACGGGCGAAGCGCTTTGCCTCATCAGGCGAGCAAAATTGGGGCTGGGGTAATACAAAATAAAATACCCCGCAGCAGAGCTGCGGGGAGTACAAGTGAGTTTCATTTGGCGTGCTGTATATCGGTTGCGGCAGCCGGATTGGCCTTGAGGCGCTCAAGCGGAATTTCCCCGGAACACTCTTCGCAGAGGCCGTAAGCTCCTTTTTCCATGCGTTCAAGCGCTTCGTTGATTTCTTTTAGCCGCTCTTCAAGGGCAAATTCTTCGGAAAGCTCGGTTGCGTATTCTTCAACTTCATCCCCGCGTTCCTCCAGCGCGCCCGACGAATAATCCGATTTTTCACCCATTTTCGGAAAGCGGGTATCCCAATCCCCTTTCATTTTTGCATCTTTGTCGGCAAAAGACGACAAAAGTTTTTCAAGCTTTTGTTTTTCGGCAAGAAGTTTTTGCTTAAGCTCCTCTAAAGTTTTTTGGTCAAGCATATAGGTTTGCTACGAAATACGAATATATACGAAACTACGAAATCCCTCCTCATTCTTTTTCGTAATTTCGCACCATTTCGTATTTTGTAGCCAGTTAGCGGGCTTCAAATAAGCGGTTAATGACAAGTTGCATGGCTTCCTCCGACGTTGAGAGCACTAAATAATTTTTTGCCGAGAAAATGAAATAGCCGACGCCGAGCTCCGGACCGATTTTAAGATAGCGGTAATCAATGTTTTTGAACGTCCTGTCAACAAACGGCGCGATTACCGGAGTAATTTTTTCTCCGAGGAATAAAATTTCAAGATCGCGCTGGATTGAGTTTTCCCAGCCGAGCATTCCGGCAAATGTCCGCTCGATACTGCGACTCGGCGCGATCATCACGATTCTCGGACCGGCGCTTGAGTAGTAAACGTAGAAAAAGGCGCTGTCAATAAGAGAGTCGTTAATCTGGCTCGGCGGGTCAGCGTCCAAAATGCCAAAAAGCTCTACGGGAGCTAGTGTGCGCGTTTTTGCGCCGTCGCGGACCACTATTATTAGCCGCTTGAAAGAACCGGAGCGTTCAATGTTTTGCGCCGAGTTAAACAAGCCCTGCTGCAGGTTGAGAAGGTTCGGGGAAACCGTGATGGTATCGGTTTTTTCAACCGCAATGGGCGAGGCAGGAATTTTTTGTTCAACAATAACCGGCGCCTTCTCTACCGGTCCGGCCGGGACTAGAAAGTATTGGTAGCCGAACCATATGAAAACACCAAAAAGAGCGATACCACCGAGGGCAATAACAATTATTTTCCATGGCAGGGCAGGCCCTTCGCTGTCAATCGGCTCGGGTTTAATGTCTATTTGTTTGGTGAGAATCTGAATAAGCGAGGGCTTGGCCTCTTTTAAGTACTCGGCAATATCCGACTTCATTGTCCGGATTTTGGAATCCGATTTTTTGCTGTTTTTGTCAGCGTTTTGTTGGTCTTGACTTGGCATTGTTATTGAGTTATAATGAAAGAGTGTAAGATTGCCCTAAATTCCAGGCAGAATTAGGACACTCTCACTTTTAATACTCGTAATAATACC
>CAZDKA010000050.1:0-6995 GCA_964505815.1 uncultured Candidatus Saccharibacteria bacterium
TTCGCGCCTTGAATCGGCTCGAGCAGTTCAATTTTAACCCTTACGGCCTCGGCTCTCTTCGGGGTAGCCCAGCGCCAGGAAGGAAAATTATTGACGTTAAATCCGGAGATTTCAGGACGTCCCCTCAGGTAGGACTCCAGTTTTGAAACGCGTTTTGCTACTGATTCCGCGCGTATTTCTTCGGCCCGAATTACGCGCACTGCCGTTGCCTCACCCTCAACCTCAAAGGCGAGGCGGCTTTCTCCTGTCTCAAGCCTAACATTAGCAAATTTAACCGTTTCTGTATTTTCAATAAGAAGCGATGGTCTCTCCGGAGAAAGGAACAGGGACCCAAGGATTGAGAAGAGGTCCGATTTTTTGAAAATAATCACTAGAGCGTTGCCTCTAGCTTCCACGGAGAATTCATCCAATCGTTCATCAGGCTTTGGATTTTTGAGCTCATTTATAAGAATACTCCGTGAGCCGTCAAGAGTAATAAATTCATCACCGGTTGGAATTTTTTTCTCAAGCTCTCCGCGGAGGCGCTCAAAGAGCGCGGCCGTGACTTTTTCCTGCCCGGCTTTGATATCCTGAACAGTGACAACCTTGGCCTCCCCCCTGAATCCGCCGCGCATCGCTTCTTTTGATTCGCCGAAAAAGTTTGCGTACTTCGGGGTTCCCTTGAATCCGGGAATAGAGAAGCGGGCCGGTCCGATGTTGTAATCCTCGCCGGGTTTTTCGGCAATCACCTCGGCCTGTACGGAACTCGGCACTATTTTTCCCTCTCTGACACTCGCCCCGGGTATGGTGACGGCGCGAGTTAATTTGAATACCTTGCCGTCGGGATCGGCGAGGCGCGTGTTCTGGATGAGAACTTGCGCCCGGTCGTCAAGAGTGTTGAACACCGTTACCGTTCCTTTGGCTACGGCCTCAATATACTTTTTGCCGGACGATGGGAATGTTCCGCGTTCGGTAAGTTCGGTTGAGAGGCGCAGAGCCGGAATCTTTTTGGCTGCGGGATCCGGCGCATGGATCCGGGCATCGGCAACGAGAACTGTTTTTGGGATTGAAATTACTGCAGCAACCGGACGTATGGTAATGGTGACTCGCGCAAATACTGTGGTCAGGATGATGAAAGAAGCAAACAATAGAGCAGTTACTGCTCCGACCAAAAGGCGCAAGGTCGCGATTTTACGTGCCCACGCCAACATTCGTAAAGTCGGCGAGCGCTTAACGCTCTCCGGCTCCCAGGCGCGAACTGTAAGCCCTGTATCAGTTTTTTCTTTGGTCCTGAAAGACGTTAAAGTCGGCAGGCGAGCCGGTTTTATGGGCGGCGGCTTAGCTTCTGGCAGATTCTCGGCTTTTGGTATCGATTTTGGATGAAGCAGCTTACCTTCTATTTTGTGAGGCAGGGGGATTCCTTTTGGGACAATGTCCTGTATGAGAGTTTTTTTCTCTTCTGCGGGACGTGTTGGAATAATTTTTCTCAAAAAATCAACCATTATGATGGATTAGAGTCAAAGCGAGAGATGCCAAATCAACATCCTCGGGTCCTCTAAGCGTTTGGTTTTTGAAGTCGTCCTTAGTTATTTCTTCGGCCTGAAGTATTTTTACGCTAATTTCATCGGCAAAAGTGAGATCGGAAAAATTCCTTTTGTCCCTCATGGTCACTTCAATGAATGGGGCTTTGACGCCGCCGCCGTAAAGAAGAACGGTCGGGGGCAGGAGGATTTCTTTCCTGTGAAGAAGTTCGCGGATGGCGTCGGCAATATTTTTTGCGTGAGATTTCAGTACGCGTTCGGTATTGGCAGCCAATTCTTCGGGGAGGATTAATTTTCCGAATTGGCGTTTTATGTCCTCGGCGTGCCCGAGCGTAGTATTTAACTCCGCGGCAAGTTCCTTGGTCGCGTCATCCCCGCCGACGGGAATGGATGAGACCCATTGGATAAGGCCGTCCCCTATTAGGACAAGCTCAGTTCCCTTCCCGCCGATTTTGACCAGCAAGAAGTCTTTTTCGGCATAGCGCTCGGTGATGCGCGTCGCGGTAATAACCGGAGTGGAAACGATGTCAATCGGAAAGCCTCCCCAGGTCTGCCGCAAAGCAATGAGCTCATTCGTGAAATCTTTATGGGTGAATGTAAGCGCGGCCACGAGTTCAATATTTTTCCCGGCGATACTCAACGCTTTTTCCAGATTAAAATCATAGCCATCCACTCTGATACGCAAGAGCTCGGCATGCGTGAGGACAAAGGTGTGCCCGCCAACAGTTTTTTCTTTGTGTTCCGCAGTGTATTTATTCGCCATTTCGGCAAGTTCATCCGCATTTATGGATTTTTTTCTGTCCGTTCTTTCTTTGGGAATGGCTTCTAAGCTCGTCTCGGCGAGCCGCGAGCCGAGGCCGAGGATCAAGTGTTCGGGGACCCTGCCCTGGCCCTTGAGGTAGCGATAGATGATATCTCTCAGGTTCTCGCCGACCACCCGTATAAATTTCTCATCACCTGCGGTTTTGGGTATTAGGTGCGTTTGTTTTTTTAATACAAAAATTCCATCCGCGTTTTTTTCTATAAGCAGCGAGCGGACGGTTGATGTGCCGACGTCAAGCGCTATGGAAATGCGGCTTTTCTGTTTTCTGGAAAAGATGCCCCACCATGCCATATTCCCATTGTAGCAGACCGCCGTAAAGCATCAAAGAAAAGAGCCGTATCATTACGGCTCGGCAGCTTCGGTTATTACCGACCTCCATTTATGCCCATGTGGGCATCGGTGAGTGGCCGCGGGGCTGTAAGGCGCGAGAGTGCCTCTACACGTTTTTCAAGGAATGCGATTCTGTCTTTAAGTTGCTCGTTTTCTCCATGGAGCGCTGTATCAGCGTCTGGGCAGCGATGCCGTTCAAGTTCACGGACTCGTGCCTCAAGTTCCGGCACGCGACCGGCCTCTGTTTCAACAGCGCGCGTCACACTGACGAGCGCCCTGACAAACCGGTCAAACTCTCCGGCGTGTCCCGCAGGTAAGCGAATCTGGTATTGCTGAATAAATGCCTCGATGCGGCGCGGGTTTTTCTGCGCCGGTATGTGGCTAGTCAGCGAAGCAAGTTTTTCTGCCTCGACTGGAGGAAGAAGCCCATTGCGTCTGAAATAGCCATTGACGCATGAGTATGTGTTGTTGAAGGATCCGTCAAATCTCACTTTGCCGTGAAGGGCTTTGGCAATGTCCACCCTATTGGAAAAGCCCTCTTCAATTTTTCTCGCAATCATCTCTTTTCTATCTAGCTCTTCTTGTCGCGGCCGCCTCGCCATGGTTCCTCCTTGGTTGGGGGGTTGATGGTTGTCAACGAACAAAAAATTCGGCTTTTTAGTATTTTATTATATTCTATAAGCAAAAATTAGTCAACTCTGTGTACGCGTCCACCACATTTGGCACTCCCCGGCGGGTAATGCAAGCATCATAGCGCGAAGGGGCGCAACTTGTCCCAGCGCATAATGCGGCCGCTATCCGTTGTGCCAGAGCAACCAATAGAGACAGGATAATATCTTTTCTGCAAAATACGTTTTAGAATGCTATCGCTTGCTAAAACGTATTTTGTTTACTCCCTCACCGCGTAACCACCTCATAACAAAAATCACAGTTGTGAGGAGTGCCAAATGTATCAGAACTTATGCATCCCGCACCTTTTGCTGGCTGAAAAACTGTTCAATTGTTGTACAAAATCAGCGCAGAAATTTACAGGGTAAAAGGTGCAGGGTCAAGCGTTGCTCTAATTCTTTGGACTCCGGCCGACATGCGGGTTTTTTAACATTTTTGATTGTTAACAAATTATCGACGATCGTCAGAGAATTGTTAACAATCGTTTTGGTCTGAATTTAAGGTTCAATAACCGCCCTGATTCTTCTTACGCCGGCGCTGGAGGCTTCTTCTTTGATAATGCGAAAGTGCCCAATTTCGCCGGTGCGCTTTACGTGCGGCCCGCCGCAAAGCTCCTTGGAGAAAGTTTCTTTTGCGTCCCCTATGGTGTAGACCTTTACTTTTTCCGGATACTTGCCTTTCTTGAAGAAAAGCGCTCCGGAACTCTTCGCCTCATCAAGATTCATCTCGGTAATCGTTACCGGGAAATCTTTTGAGACGGCATAATTCACGAGTTCCTCTATCTTTTTGAGTTCTTCCTGGGTGAGTTTTCTCGGGAAAGTGAAATCAAAGCGCGTCCGCTCCACAGTGATATCCGACCCGGCCTGTTCAACCATACAGGGATCCGACCCCCGTTGAGAACACAGAACTTTACGAAGCGCGGAGTTCAAAAGATGAGTTGCGGTATGAAGGCGGGTGACAATTTGCAACTCATGCAGATCCGCAGCTTTCAGCTCGCCGGTGTCCAACAGAAGCCCATGTCCGCCGAATTTTTTTTCCTGGCTAGCACGAGATAATTCCTGATGTTTCTTGAATTCTTCGTCAAAATGCTCGCGGGTTAAGTTTTTGGCCGCCGCACCGCCGAGTTCCTTAATTATCTCAAAAGGCAGGCCAAACGTTTCGTATAGACCAAAAGCGCGCTCAGCGTTTATTTTTTCACCAAGACGAGAAAGCTCTTTGACGCCCCGCTCAAGTGTTTTGGCGAATTTCGTTCGTTCCCCGCCAATTTCTTCGCGGATAGCGTCGTTCTCTTTGAGCAATTCCGGATAAAACTCTCCGTATTCGTGGACAATATCGTGTACAATCGCGTCAAAAATGTGCTTTGGCAACTCCAATATTTTTTCATAGACCAATGCTCTCCTCAGAAGCCGGCGCAGTATGTAGCCGGCTTCTTTATTGGAAGGTCGCAATCCGTCGGCAATAAGAAACGCTGCGCTGCGCAAATGGTCAACAATAATTCTCTTACGGCGCTTATCAATTTCTTTTGGCAGAAGTTCAAGCAGCGGCCTGAATTGATCGGTTTCAAAAACATTCTGCGCTCCCTGCGTAACCATTACCAAGCGTTCCAGCCCCCAGCCTACATCCACCCCTTTTTGAGGCAAGAGAGACAAGCTCCCGTCTTTGGCGCAGTTATATTCCATAAATACCAGTGTTGCCACCTCCAAATCGTCTACATACACTTCATTCGCCGCTCCACAGGGTCCTTCCGGTCCCGCGGGGCCCCAAACGTTGTCGGCGCGCAGTCCTTTGCGTATGCGCTCGGGAGGCAAAAATTCAGCCCAGGCATCATAAGATTCTTTGTCAAATGGTATTTTTTCATCGCCGGCAAAAACTGACGCCGAGATGCTGTCTCGAGAAATTTTTAAGACATTCGTTAGAAATTCGTATGTCCATTCAATGGTTTCGCTTTTAAAGTAATCGCCAAACGAAAAATGCCCGAGCATCTCAAAAAAAGTGAGATGATTTTCGTCCCCCACCTCGTCAATATCTGAAGTGCGAAAAGATTTTTGAACGGAGGCAGTTCGCTTCGCTCCAAAGTCCCGGATCGGATCGGCTTTGCCCAGAAAATAGGGTTTAAACTGCTGCATCCCGGCAGTGGTGAGAAGAACCGACGGATCATCAGGAATAAGAGAAGACGAAGGAACAATTTTATGCTCCCTTTTTTCAAAAAATTCCAAAAATTTCAGCCGAAGCTCTTGCGAGGTCATAGTTATTACAGGGATTTTGTTGATTGGGTGACGGTCAGTTCAATCGTTGCCGCACGATGTATGCGGATATTGTATCACAGCATCAGCGCCTGATAATACCGCCGCCAAGTATTTCCTCGTTTTTGTAAAAGACGATTGACTGGCCGGCGGTAATTGAGCGCTGCGGTTCTTCGAACCGCACGCGGATTGACGCTGATGGCAACGCGGATTTACGCGGATAGTTTCTGCGTCTATCTGCGTTACTATCTGCGTTTATCTGCGCCACCCAACAGAGTTGGGTGGGCTGGCGGTAGCGGATGCGCGCTTCGCATCTGAATGGCAGCTTCGGCGCTTTGCCGGAGATCCAATTGATATCTGTCAGGGTAAGTTCCGTACGGAAAAGGTTTTCGTCATGCGGTCCTTCGGCGACGAGAAGCGTATTGGTCGCGAAATCTTTTTCGGCAACGTAATAAGGCGTTCCGCCCCCAATGCCGATGCCGCAGCGCTGCCCGAGTGTCAAGAACGCAAGCCCGTCATGCTCCCCTATTTTTTTGCCCGATGTTGTAACTATGAGTCCCTGCTTTTCCGGAATATAAGTTTTGAGAAATTCGCGGACATCAATTTTGCCCATAAAACAGAGTCCCTGGCTGTCTTTTTTTTCTGCAGTCGGCAGATTGTATTTCCGCGCCAAAACTCTAACCTCTGGCTTGGTGTAATCCCCTATCGGAAACAAGCAATGCCGAAGTTGCTCTTGGGTAAGAGTCCAGAGAAAATAGCTTTGGTCTTTGTTTCTGTCCTCTGCTTGGAACAAGCGACACCAATTACGAATGGCACGCGAATTTACGAATTTGTTATTCGTGTCATTCGTGTGAATTCGTGTATTAGTGTCGCTATAACGAAGCCTTACATAATGACCGGTTGTAACAAAGTCGGCGCCGCGTTGAAGCGCTGTTTTCAGAAAAATGCCGAACTTGATTTCTTTATTGCACATAACATCCGGATTCGGTGTCCGGCCGTCGGCATATTCCCGAATCATGTAGTCAACAACGGAGCGTTTGTATTCCTCGGTAAAATCCCGGGTTTCAAATGGAATATTGAGGGTAGCCGCGACTCTCATCGCGTCCCGGCGGTCCTCCTTTGTGGTGCACGGGATTGACGGGTCAGACCACATTTTGATGTGAACGCCGTGAACATCAAAACCGCGCTCTTTCAAGAGTGCGGCGGCAACCGACGAATCAACGCCGCCCGAGAGAGCGACAAAAACTTTTCTGCGCGATTGCGTCTTCATAGATGGGCGCACTAGGGATCGAACCTAGGACCTCGTCATTATCAACTTGTCCCCCACTAACTAACTGATGGGCACGGATGGAATCGAACCATCGGCCTCGTAATTATCAGTTACGCGTTCTACCACTGAACTACGTGCCC
>CAZDKA010000051.1:0-6143 GCA_964505815.1 uncultured Candidatus Saccharibacteria bacterium
TCTTTTTCATACAACTCCATTATCTGAAGTTGCATTTCAAAAGAGAATTTCCGAGCGCCTTGAATTCCGTGATATTTCTGCGGCAGCAAAGAGGGCGTTCTACCCAAATTCCTTCTTTGTTGCCGCAGATGAGCTCATGGGGAGCGAAGGCGACAACATGGCGGCCGTGTGCCAATCGGGTGAAACACGGCAAAGAACAGGAGAACAGAGATGAAAGTTCAACTGGTATGGTCTGGTGAACCATCGTCGTATGCGGTAAGTGGGGTAATTTCTTCAGAGCTCGGAGTGCCGCTCTTGCCGGGAAAGGTTGATTCCTCCTACGCGCTCTCTTTCGAGTGCAAAACCCTCTCAGATCCAACCTTCCTTTTGAAGGTTGCCGAAAGAGAGCAACATCAGGTGACAGCCGCAAAGCTCGCAAGGCACATCCAGAGAGCATTGACTCGGCACGAGGTACTGCACGCAGCCATATACATCAACCATGGCGGTGACATCGAGTACGCCGAGGTGTGTGAGCGACGTATGTTCGCCCTCGAAAAGGCCGCGAAGCGAGCGGTCGAAGCACTCAAGGCGACACGGACGTGGTTTAGGGATCACCGCATCGCTTCGATCCGGAGAGACCTCGATGAGGGTCTTCGAGACTACCTCTTCTGCTAGGTCAAATCCCGGCCGGCCGCGTCCCGGCGGCATCCCGGCGCAAGGTCGGGACGGGTAGCTCAAAGTTCAGGGAGAACGTCAGTCAAGACAACTGCTCGTTCTCCCCTTTTTTTATTTCGGCAAGAACTTCTCTATCATTGAATCCGATTTAGGTGTCTTTTTTTACTGGACAAATTTCAAAAACTCCTTCTCGCTAAGCGCCTTAACTCCTAACCTCTTTGCCTTCTCCAATTTTGATCCCGGCTCACTGCCGACTATAACATAGTCGGTTTTTTTGCTGACTGATTCTGAAATATACCCGCCGAGCTCACGGACTTTAGCTTTAGCCTCATCGCGAGTGATGGATTGAAGCCGGCCGGTCAAAACAAAGGTCTTTCCGGAAAGCTTGGCGGCTCTTTTGGAAATCTTCGGCTTCTCAGGCCGCAGGCCGGCTTTTTTGAATTTTCGCAAAAGTTCTTTATTTTGAGCGTTTCCGAACCAATCAATAATGCTTTTAGCGACCACCTCTCCAATATCGCGAACTTTACGAAGTTCTTCAAGGCCGGCCTTTTCCAGCGCCTCTATACTTCCAAAAGCGTGGGCGAGGTCAAGCGCGGTTTCCTCGCCTACATGCTGAATGCCGAGGGCATAGATAAAGCGGTGGAGCGGAACAGTTTTTTTATCCTGAAGTGAATGAACAAGATTGGCTGCCGATTTTTCTCCGAAACGTTCCAGAGGTTCGATGTCTTTTTCTTTCAGGAGAAAAAGGTCGGGGGCGGAGCGGATTAGTCCGTTATCAAGAAGGGCGTCAATGATTTTCGGCCCAAGACCCTGAATGTCCAGTGCCTTTTTGGAAACAAAGTGGTAGATTTTTTCGCGCTGTATCGCTGCGCAATTTTTGTCTGAACAGCGATAAGCCACTTCTCCTTCCTTGTGAAGAACGGGTGAACCGCAGATCGGACATTTCTTGGGCATGTGAAATTCCCGGGCATTTCTTGGTCTAAGCCGCTTCAACACTTCCGTGATTTGGGGAATAACATCGCCGGCTCGCCGCACTATCACGGTATCGCCTATTCTGATATCAAGACGCTTGATTTCGTCCATGTTGTGAAGAGTGGCCCTGGATACGGTAACCCCGCCGATTTCAACCTGCGAGAGAACAGCAACAGGAGTCAGCGTCCCGGTTCGCCCGACCTGAACAATAATGTCCAGAACCACGGTGGTCGCTTCTTTGGCCGGAAACTTGTAGGCAATAGCTCCTCGCGGGGCCTTTCCCACCACGCCCAAACGTAGAAAGGCCTTCCCCTGATTGACCTGCGCCACGATGCCGTCAATCAAGTAAGGAAGCTGCTCGCGTTTATCAAAAATTTCTTTCCAGAAACCCTGCACTTCATTGATTGTTTTGGCACGTTTAGTATATTCCACTGTTTTAAAACCTAATAATTTCGCTAGTAAATGCTCTTCTTCGTGAGTTTCCTGCCCAAGCTCCGTTGCCAAATCATAGGTCAGGAAATCAAGGCGGCGCGAAGCGGTAACTTTCGGGTCAAGCTGCCTGACGGATCCGGCTGCAATATTGCGAGGATTTGCGAATTCAGGCAGGCCTTTTTTTCTCTGCCCGGTATTCACTTTTTCAAAGGCCTTTTTGGTCATGTATACTTCGCCGCGCACTTCTATTTTTTTCGGCCATCGGCCAAGGATGCGGCCGAGGGCCGGACGGCCTTTCAGCAATTCCCGGATTTCTTTGTGTTTTTCCATTTCATGAAGATCGGTAGTCAAACGAAGCGGAATAGATTCAATTGTTTTCAAGTTCTCGGTAATGTCTTCTCCGATAACACCATCGCCGCGGGTTGAGCCCTCAACAAAAACGCCGTTTTCGTATACGAGAGAAACAGCAAAGCCGTCAATTTTTAGCTCGGCAAAATAATCAATGTGAGTATGTTGAACGTTGAATGTGGAAAGTAATTTTGTGATACGCGTTCCCCACTCTGCAAGCTCCTCCTCTGAGAAAACATCATTCAAAGACAGCATCGGCGAGGAGTGCCGTACTTTTTTGAATTTATCAAGCGGTTTTCCGCCGACCCGCTGAGTAGGAGAATCAGGTGTTAAAAATTCCGGAAACTGCTTCTCCAGTTTTTCCAATTCGTGTTTCAGCGAATCAAGGGCGGCATCGGAAATCTCGGCCCGGTCAAGCACGTGGTAGAGATAGCGATGGTAATTTATTTCTTTTTTTAGTTTTTCTATGCGCTCTTTGGCTTCAATCTTATTCATGTTTCGCATAGCGACACCAATACACGAATACACTCGAATGACACAAATAACAAAAAAGGCGCTCGAAAATTCGTAAATTCGTGTGTCATTCGTAATTTGTGTCGCTACTCCTCAACGCTGTAAGAAGTGTCCAGGGCTCTCTTAACCGCGGTAATCCCCCCCGCGCATCTGAATTCTCCTGTGGCTTTCAGCGTAACATTGGTAAGAGCGGGGGTGCCGCTTTTGTCAGCTCTTAGACGATAGCAGGCGCCACTGGTTACCGTAACCCATCCCGAGTCATAGCAGTTTGCTATGCGCCCGGGGGCAGGAAGGCAAAACGGGGCTGCGTCGCGGTCCTCAAAAAGACCGCGTTCAATTGCCTCGTCTGCGGCGTATAAAGCCACAAAAGAATCGGCAATCTCGCCGGAGAGCCGAAGTTCGGTGAAAACGACGTTATAGATGCCGAGCGAGGTGGAAAGAAGCGCTGATAGCACGAGAATGACGAGAAGCAGAGTAATGCCACTGCGCTCTTGCTGCAAGACGAAAGACGGAAGACGAAAGCTTTTGTCTTTAGTCATTTGGCTTTTAACTCTTAGTCTTGGCATATTATGAGTCGCGGGCGCGCGCGGTTACGGTTGTCTGCAAATCAAAATCGGTCTCAAGCCGCAATGTCGGGTTTACCGAACGCGCCTCAACAGTAACAGTAATCCTCGGCTGACCATCGCTTGGCCCCAAGGCCTGGCCTATGACAGAAAAGAATAATTTATTCACTGACACTGCAGACGAGGTAATTGGCGAACCGGCTTCGCAATTCCCCGGAGGAGGGATTTGCCTTTTTATTACGCCATTATCAAGACAATACACCACTTCTTTACCGTCCTGTCGTATAAATCTTAGTCGCCTGCAGGCAGGAGGACCGCACTCTTCGGCCGAAAAATTTGAACCGGTTCGTATTTCCTTGGTCATAAATTCAAGGGTGAAACGGATATTGTCCTGAATGTTTTGAATATTTGACGCCTTGACTTGCGCCTGGTTTAACGAAACCATAGCGCCGATTGCGGTGATGATAACCACGGCAAAGATGCCAGTTGAAATCAACATCTCCAAAAGAGTAAAACCTTTTGGAGAAATTCCAAATTCCAAATTCCAAATTCCAAATAAATTCCAATTATCAAAATCACAATTTCCAAAACGCAGTTTGGAGTTTAGTGCTTGTGATTTGGGATTTATTTGTGATTTGGTGCTTGTGATTTGGGATTTATTCATGGATTATCTCCAGTTATACAAAATTTCCTGCAGAGTCATGGCTCTCGAAAGGCCGCCTTCAGTCCAGATTACCTGACTTAACACCACCATCTGATTAGCGACGGGTTTGGTAATGTTAATCCTCCGCACAAATAGCGTGGTGTTTCCGCTTGTATAGTTATACAAACCGGAGGCGGTATCGCGCTTGAGGGGGGCGCCGCTCGAAGCCGAGAGCCCCGAAGTAACAACATCGGCCTGCCGATCGCCCACATCGATCCCGAAATCCCAGGCACGATTCGCAAGAATATTGTCGTCGCGAACTTTCCGTACAAGTTCAAGCCCTTCTTGGGAAAGATTCGCGGCAACTAATCTGCTCTTCGCAAATTTAGCGTTCAAAATACCGCGCGTTGCAAGAGTAATCGGTCCGGACATTGCTGCCGCAATGATTGCCAAGGCGACAATGGTTTCAAGCAGCGTAAACCCTCTGGACTTACGGCCGCCATTACTAATTACGAATTTTTTACGAATATACGAATTCGTATATTCGCACTGATTCGTATTTCGTAGTAGGTTTTGAATTTTTAGTTTTGAGTTTTGAGTTTTCATTTATTCAACCACGACTTGTCCCGATGTGCGGGCCCGAACGGAACGTATGAGGCCGCCCCGGTCAGCCTTGAACTTAACGAGCGCGGATTGGCCGATGGATGATGCGGCGTTGGAAATCGCCGCCTCGGCGCTCGGAACGGTAAAAACCACATTGATTGCGGTTTCCAAGCCATTGGATTCATTCCTCAGTTCAAAAAGCTGAATGCCAGCCTCCGTGTTAAACGTTTCAATCAAGATGTCCGTGCCCGCCTCGTAACGGTTATTGACGGTTGTCTCGGCAAACATAATATAAGTCGTCGGCGCGGCAGTCGTGATATTGATACCGACGGAGCGCGGCACAACCGGGCCAGTGGGGCCCTGCACGGCGCGAACGGCCAGGGCCTGATTTTGGGCTTTGCGTATGTTTAGAGCAAAGCGCTGGGCGGTTTTCTGGACGTTTATGCTTCCTGAAACGCTTGGGAAATTGGCAAGGACCACTGAAGAAATAATGGTAATGATGCCGAGCATTATCACTACCTCAACCATCGTGAACCCCCTCCGCAAAATTCCAAATTCCAAATCACAAATCCCAAACAAATTCCAATGACCAAAATCATAATTTCCAAAACGCAGTTTGGAATTTGGTGCTCGAGGTTTGTGATTTATTTGTGATTTGGTGCTTGGGATTTGGGTTTTATTCACACCTCTATTATACTCCAGGCCTACATATCAAAAAAGCGGCGTGTACCGCCGCCAAAACTTAGAAAACGAGATTGTTGGTTATTCGTATTTAACCAGAATTTTGTCTCCGCCGCGGACCTCAACATCAAGAACCGGCCGTTCCTGGAGATTGCCGTTTAAATACCACTGCCACTTTTTGCCGCTTGTGGCTCTTACCCTGTCAATTTCGGTTATCTCCCCGCCAAGTGTAATCTTCAGCGGAAATTTGCCTGCTTCTTGAGAGGCGCGGAGCGCCTCGGCGGCACTCATAGTTAAGGCCGCCTCGCCTTCAAACGCCCGCTTCTTGCCGTTGCCAAAATCAATGGTTACCCGAACCATCGCGCTTCGCTCCCTGGGCTTAAGCGGGACAATATCCGAATAGGAACGATAGTCGTTGTAAAAGTCGTCGTTTAGAACGAAAATCACGGCCACGGTTCCGAAAAAAACAGCCAGAAGAATTACCCATTTAACCGCGTTTTTTTGCAAAAAGTTTACCATACTTCAATTATATTATACGCTCAGCGCTAAGCAAGGGCTATAAAAACAAAAACGAGAAGTAATTCTGAATAACCATATTGCCCCAAAAAAGCGAGAGAAGCGCTCCTCCGGAAAGAAAGGGGCCGAAGGGAATTTCGCTTTTAAGGCCGGCCCTGCCTAAAAGAATCAGGAAAATGCCGGCGATGGCCCCGGCCCAAAACGCAAAAAGGAGTGCG
>CAZDKA010000052.1:0-5861 GCA_964505815.1 uncultured Candidatus Saccharibacteria bacterium
TCAGGCTTTCGCCCATTGTCGAATGTTCTTGACTGCTGCCACCCGTAGGTGTACGAGCCGTGTCTCAGTCTCGTCGTTGGGGGTCGCGCTCTCACGCCCCCTACCCGTCATTGCCTTGGTGGGCTGTTACCCCGCCAACTAGCTGATAGGACCTAGGCTCCTCCTGAAGTGCCTTGCGGCTTTACCCAACACTATTTTTTAAGCTCTTGACAAGCTAATATGTAACTGATATAATGACATTGCCATACTGACAATTTTTCATACCTCGAGCGGAGGCGTGCGCGCTGACCGTTGGTACATCGGGGGCGATCGCGAAAAATTGTCTTTATGGCTTTTTCTATGGCTCTTAAAGCTCAAAAAATAGTGCTGGGACTATCGGGTATTAGCTCGCCTTTCGGCGAGTTATCCCCGTCTTCGGGGTAGATTCCAAGGTATTACTAACTCGTTCGCCACTCCCCTCGCGCCGCGCGCGAGGACGCTGATAAACGCTGACAACAGCTCACTTCGTTCGCAACGCGGATCAACGCGGATTTGAATTATCCGCGCATATCTGCGTTGGCGCGAAGCGCCTGATGTCAGCGAGAATCCGCGTCCTTGTGCGCAGCACAAGGAGCGTTCGACTTGCATGCCTTATCCACGCCGCCAGCGTTCATCCTGGACCAGGATCAAATCCTCAATGGATGTCCAAATTTCGAACACCACGGGTGTGAAGAAATTTGGCTACATCCATTAGAGTCCCTATCAAATTTTGCGATTCTAAATTTGTTGTTGCCGAAATAGTATATCGGCAGATAAAACTCTTGCGAACCGCGTGGCCGAATAGGCCATCCCTTTATGGGCGAAGCGGTTCGCTATGTTTTGCCTCGCAAAATTTGGGAGGGGCTCAATTCCTTGATATAACCAAAATTCTCCACACCCAAAAGTGTTTAATTTCTGGATTAGATCGGAACAACTGGAAAGTCACAATTTTGTCTGCAGGACGTAACCTGGCAGTTACAAAATTATGGATCCAGCACATATTTTTAGAGACTTGACAAGTTATTTTAAAAAATGTTAGTGTTTATTACAACATAGAGAGGAGGCAAGGAATGCAATTATTCCCTGATGGTTTCTTTGATAATCCGGCGTTACTCGTTATAACTTTAATGCTCACAGGGTTATTCTTTTTAGGGCTTATATGGCTTGAGTGGCGATTAGACTTCAAAAAGCGCGGTCTCACCTTTCTTGAATATCTGGGAGTTGATAAACGAGATGCCCCGCCTGGGAGTTAAAGTACAGCAATAAAGCTGTACTTTTATTTTTCTCCAAAAATATGTGCTGGATAGATCCAGTTGTTGTTATTCACTTTTCAAAGTCCCATCCGGCCGGAAAAGGTCAATTAAACAACCACGCAATTTCCCGCGTAGGAATTTGCGTGGTCTTTCAATTATTCAATTTTAACGGCGGCTTATTTTAGCCCCAGGTTGTGTATTGGGGCGGATACGGCCATGCAGTGCCTCCCGGTTGCAGACCCCAGCCGCCAGCCAGAGATTCGGGCCAAAGCGGGGTATCCCCTCCGCCGAACAAATGACCTTTTGTCATGATATTTTCAGTATACTCTTCCTTAAAATCTTGTCAATAGCCGTTATCCCCAACCTATTATTTCATTGCACTTACCAACGATCGTTGCTAAGTGCTGAAATTACTTAAAAATACCCCGATTTTCAATGATTTCTTTATATTTCCAAGCGCTTGGACGAATCCGCCGCGCAAGCGTTTTATAATCCACCTCCACCAACCCAAACCGCGGCCAGAATCCCTCGTTCCATTCAAAATTGTCCAGTAGCGACCAATAAAAGTAGCCGCGAACGTCCACGCCCTCATGCATGGCCTGCCCGACCCGTGAAAGATACCCGCGGATAAAATCGGCGCGGTAAACGTCCCTGGCATCAGCTAGGCCGTTCTCGGCTATGAAAATGGGTTTTTTGTAAGCGGCGAGTGTTTTTAAAACCCTGTATATGCTCTCGGGATAAATCTCCCATCCGATGTCGCTTACTTTTTTATTTTCGTTATATTGTATTCCCCATTGCGATACGAAGGGGTTTACGCGTATTCGCGAATGGAAATAATGCTGCAGGCCGATGAAGTCGCAATGCCGGACATACTCGTCAAAAAATGGATTGTTCCGCCACCAGGAGAAAAGCTTTACGGCGAGCAGATTCTGCGGCCAACGGTTATAGGGCTCAAAGTGGACCAAACTTTCCGTGAATCCGACCTTTAGCGAGACGTCAACGTCTTTTATGGCGCGGTACGCGGCGATGTGAGCGTTTGTAAGATTTCTAAGCGCCTTATAGGCCTCAAAGATATTCCATTTTTTTGCCGGCGGCCGGTCGCCAAGCAAATAGCCGTGCCGCGCAAATGTTTCAAATTCGTTACCGGTAATCCAATATTTCACGTCCGGATGAAACTCGCGAACGATGCGCGTAGCGAATCGAACAAATGCCGGAACCGAATCACCATGCAGCCATCCGCCGCGATCGGCAAACCATAAGGGGTGCGTCCAGTGCCAAAGCGTCACAAAGGGTTCGATTCCCCGCTCCCGAAGCATTTGTATCACTTGCCGGTAGTGCTCAATCTCTTTATCGTCAAACTTTCCTTCTTCCGGCTCAATCCGCGACCATTCTACTGAAAAGCGGTGAGCATTGTGGCCGAGAGATTTTGCAATATCAAAATCCTCACGGAAGCGATGATAATGATCGCAGGCCCGGCCGGAAATATAGTTTTCTTCCTGTAAAGGGTTCGGATAATTTTTCAGGATATAGTCAGGCCATTTCTTTTTTGCGGCTTCTCTTGCTAAACGTGCGGCGTTCACTTTCTCCCACTCGCTCCAGTCGTTCCGGTTGCCGCCCTCAACCTGGTGAGCGCTTGTGGCCGCACCGAAAAAGAATCCTTGCGGAAATTTGATCTCCATAAGGTGAATTATACCCGATGCGCTAAAAAAAGTCCGCCTATTGTCGGCGGTCTTCTTTCTTTTCAACTTTGTCGCGCATCTTCTTCAGAAGTTCGTCAAAGGAGGACTCAATAATGATTTCATTGAACTGGGAGCGGTAGCTGGAAACCAAACTGATGCCTTCTACAAGAATATCATAGATTTTCCATTCTTTGTCGGAGCGGCGCAATCTGTAGGATACTTGTATTTCTTGTTTCGTGGTGATGATCTTAGTTCCAACCTCGGCATACTCTCCGCTCACCCGCTCATATAGATACGAGATTTTTGCGCCCCTGGCTTCATCTATGGTGCTGAAGTTGAGGTAAGCATTGCTCAAAAGCTTAATGAAGAGCGGGATGAACTCCGGCAGGCGTTCGCGGTTTTTCGCAAGATGCGTTCCCAGGACGCGCTTGGACATCTCGATGAAGTCAAAATGCGGAATTAACGCTTTCTCGAGCAGGCGCCGTTTATCTTCTTTGGAGATGACCGGATCATCCAGGATACGCTGGACCTCAATCGCGACGGCTCTCACCTCTTCGGTAGGAGTTCCGGCAAATGATTGCCCGGAAGCCAATACTGAAATAAGGAATGTTAGCGAAAAAATAAGCGCGAGCGCGAGTATTTTATGTCGCATCGCCATCTCCTTTTGGTAAGGAACGTTTCCGGACGTAGTATAACAGATTTTGTTTGAGTTGTTAAACCCAGCACCTAACTACTAGCTTTTCGCCTCTTCCACTCGTCTATATTTTTGTGGTTTCCGGAAAGAAGAATTTTCGGCACCCGATATTTCTTGCCGCGCACCGTAAAAACCTCGGGACGGGTATAAACCGGAACGCCGATGCCGTAGCGTTTTTCTTCAAGCGAGGCCTCTTTGCCCAAAACCCCGGGAATGTGGCGCGAAACCGCATCAATCACCACCATGGCCGGAAGTTCGCCGCCGGTCAGAACGTACGGCCCGATGGAGATTTCTTGAATTATGAATTTGGAATTACGAATTATGGATTTGATTCTCTCGTCAACGCCTTCGTAGTGGCCGGCGATCATAATTATTCGGTCATATTTTTTTGCCCAACCCCGCGCAGCACTTGCATTAAATTGTTTCCCGGATGCCGAGAATAAAATAACCAATACCTTATCTTTGGTTTTTGATTTTTCACCTTTGGTTTTCAAAATCGAGCCGAGCGCTTTTGCGAGCGGCTCGATTTTGATCACCATCCCCGGCCCGCCGCCGTAAGGTTTATCGTCAACTTTTTTATGCTTGTCGCGCGAGAATCTACGCAAATCATGAATTTTAATTTCCACGAGTTTTTTGGCCCGCGCCCGCTTGACAATCGACTCCGAAAAATAGGAATCAAAAATCTTCGGGAAAATGGTTATAATATCGAACCGAATACTTGACATAAAATCTATTATAAAGTAAAATTGAGGCGAAAGAGAGAGAAAGGCTAGCTACGGAAAGGAGGTTAGTGATATGAGAAGTTGGGAGAAACGAGGCTTGCAACATCCAACCGAACCTTGGGTGCGTAAGATGCTTAACGAACAGCTTGACGAGAAAGCCGACATGGCCATGATGCAAACGCTCGTGGCCACCCTCATGGCAGTAAACGAAGGCAATCTTACGGTGGCTCATTTCGAAGAGCGATGTAAAACTGAAAAACTTTCTGAAGATCTGGTAGCTGTGGTCCGTAAAGCCGCAGATCTTATCAAAGCTGGCAAGGCGGCAACAACCGAGGAAGCTATTGCTCTTGCGCTGAACCCTGAATGAAGTTGGGGTATCCCGAAACACTCGACGCCATGACCGACGAAGGTTGTGGCGCTTTTTTCATTTATCACACCACGGCGTTCTTGCGCCCGAGGATGCCGCCTCAGAAAGCCTCGCGCAGGCCAAGCGGGCACGGTCTCCGACCGTAGGTCGAAGGAACGAGGCCGAGCGGGGGAGCGCGCTCGCCTCGCTGGGGCGAGCGATAGCGTCTTTCTGAGGCGGTAGCCGAGGGTGCAAGTAAAGCAAAAGCCACAGTTATTATACTGCGGCTTTTGTTTAATTACGAGATTTGAAGATAAACAGATTATAGCCTCAGATCCTCTACCATGTCCTCCACACTGCCGCCCGCAGGGCGAACCCCCCGCGTACTTCCTTCCGGCTCTTCGATTTTCAGATTGACTCGCGCATTGTTCTTGATGCCGACAATGCGGAGAAGTGAGCGGATGGCTTTTGCGGTGTTCCCTGCTCTTCCAATGATCTTGCCCATGTCTTCAGGGGCAACCTTGAGCGTTAAGAGGACTCCCATCTCATCAACTTTTCTGTCAACGTTCACTTTGTCCGGGTTGTCAACCAGCGACTTGACGAGATACTCAAGAAATTCCTGATCGGTATATGTTGCTGCTTTCGCCATTTCATTAATTCGTACTGCAGTCCCTTCGTTTCCCGAAACGAGATAACTCAGGAATAAACAGCCGAAACTTTTTCCATCAGCAGTTCGACCAGTACTGCCTGCGGTTAGATCATACACTATACATGAATATTGTCAATCTTTTTAGGTCTTCCGGCTACGTTGATTTTTGGCGCTGTTATAACTTTATGGGCTGAGAGCAGATTATGGACTCGCGGAGAGGGTTCGGCGCCTTTTGATATCCAGTAAAGAATCCGTTCGTTTTTGAGATGCGTTTCTTTGGTTTTTGGATAGTAACTGCCTAAAATTTCAATGCCGCTCGATTTCGGTTTTGAGCTTTTCTCGGTGACAACGATCCGGAATGCCGGGTCGTTTTTCCTGCCTACTCTTTGAAAACGAATCATCAACATGCGAATTTTATCAGCGAGGCGAGCGAGTATGCTCGCGAAGCCGAGATGTTAGAAAATTCAGCACCCTGTTAAATAGCGCTTCGCGCTAATTTT
>CAZDKA010000053.1:0-5767 GCA_964505815.1 uncultured Candidatus Saccharibacteria bacterium
CCGCTAACCTTTGTGGGCGCTATAGTGTCAGCGGTTGATCCTCCGCCGTTGCCATAACGATAAAGAAAAATATAAGGATTTTCATCGTACGATACGCTTCCACCAAAAAGGAAAACTACATTCTGTCCCGGGTCATACGTCATGCCGTGGCGACCCCTCGCGTTCACGCCCGGGATATCTGACGTAATCGATAAAGTATCCCATGTTCTTGTGTCGGGGTGATATGCGTTAAATGCGGAGCCTTCTTTGTGCCATAACAACACCTTACTCGCGGAATCCCAGACCATATAAGTTACGTTATCGTAATTTATAGCTCCCCCTGGCACAGACCCAAGATCGGTGAATACTTTTGAATCAATATTGTAACTCCATAATTTCCCCCGGTATCCGTCAATCGCGTAAATTAAACGCCCGGGAATATCCGCGGCTAATGCTTCTTTCCAAATGCTAATACTGGGCATTGAGAAAGTACTCCAGGTGTTTGTCGTAAGGTTGTAGATACTACCCCGCCCAACACCAAAGATACCGAAGCGAATAAGAGAATCCGTAACCGGGTCAAGCACTGACATCCACGTATCTTGGGCATAAGCTCCCGCGTCCCCCATGATCGCCCAGAGTTTAGCGACCGGATCAAAACTCATCATCTTATTGGGAATAAATCCGGGATTCGTAACTTTATCCGCTGTCTCTCCCGGACAATTATCCATTGTGGTTGACTCCATGACTCCCGGGACCATATAGAACAGCCCGCGTTTTTCATCCCAAACCCAACCGACAAAATCAGGATGCTTTGGCTGAATTTGGCCCACAGGGCCGCAATAAGGATATTCTAATCGCCAACCGGCGGCTGGATTATTTTTATCTGCGAATCTTTCCGCAATCGATAACGACCATGTTTCTTGGCGATACGACGCGGTGTTACCATGCTTCCCAGAATAGTCACCGCCCTCAAAATAAATTCTTCCGGAGGACGGATGATAAGCGCCGGTAACATGCTTATTGGCTGACGTGATGCCTTGACTTGAATAGGGATACGGCGCGCGCAACGCGACCCACTGATTAAGGGGAATACTAATTTGCCCCGTAGATCCTGACAACACGGACGCTTCCGTAGTTGCCGATGCTGATGCTGACTGAAGAGAAACATTTCCCGCCGCGTCATATGCCGCAACAGTATAAGCGTAAGTAGTTGATGGGAGAAGGCCGGTATTTTGATAAGAAGTAGTGTTTGATGTGGCAATCTGAACCCCTCCACGGTAAATACGATAACCCACAACGCCGACATTATCGGTTGACGCGCTCCATGACAGATTTATTTGAGATGAGGAAACGACAGTTGCGGAAAGACCGCTAACCTTTGTGGGCGCTATAGTGTCAGCGGTTGATCCTCCGCCGTTGCCATCGGCTGGCGAAGTTGAGAAAAGGCCTCGTACCAAATAATTTTGAACAGACCAGCCGTCAGTGCCGGTTGTGTAGTCAATCTGCCACCATAAATAACCGTCCACCTTCTCCGGCCCACCGATAATTTTCCCAGTAGCGCTCCCGATTAACTGCGTGCCTAAAATCTTTTGGGTAAGCCCGGGGCCCGCGCGCACATTTAGATTTCCTTTGACTTTAGAAGAATAGACACTAACAAAATCTCCTATAGAAATTCTGATTGTGGGAACATTCCTGGGAGCGGGAACTGTTCCGGGTGTTGGCAATGTGGTATTCGGCTGTTGTGATTGCGAGACAGGATTTTGGGATACGGTATTTTGCGCAGGAGACGTGCCGGGTGCTGTTGTTGTAGGCGTCTGCTGGCTACCTGTTTGAGAATTGGGAACAGTTTGTGTGCTAGATACAATCGGCGCTGGCGCGACAGATGCACTTACAGAATCTAAGCTGTAAGTAATTTCCAACTTCGGATGCAACGCGGCCGTTCCTGATTCACGACTGTAAAACGTTTTGGTGTTGGGATTGCCACTCGTGCCGATAATTTCCCAGCCGGCGTTTACCTCTCCTTTAGCGAAAGCGTGAACGCTCGAAGTTACATCAATCGTAAGCCAACCGGCATCCCAGCCGATACTACCAACGCCATCCGGCGCCGTATTCAAGTCATCGCTTGTAACCTCTCCCGGTTTTGTCCACGGAATACTCTGACGCGCCCGGAGCCACGTCGCCTCGGTCTCCAGCCAATCTTTTTTCACGCGATACGCCGCAAACGCCGAGTCGTAGGAGCTGAATTTGTAAAGCGAGAGTTTGGCGCTCGCGATTACTGCATTGTCGGGAACAAGCCCGCCCTCGGATTGGAAAATTTTGAAACGCACCAAAAAATTATATTTTTCCACAGAACTCGATCGAAGTTCTGCAGAGTTCCCAAAGTTTAATACGTCATGCGTCGGAAAGCTGTATATATAGGTATCAGCTGTGCCGCTGTAACCAGCCAGCCCATCCTGCAAAACGACGGTTGGATTTGTAATGCTTACGATTGCGGCCTGCTGATTGTCAGCAAACCTTCCAACGCCAAAAATCAATAAGCTCCCAAGAATCAATAGAGCAAAAACAGTAGCAACGAATTCTTTTGAAAATTTTTCCATATTATGATTGTAAATATTAAATATAAATTTTTCTTCCTCCAAATTCAAAATATGGTCATTCTACAAGCCCTTCGGCAGTGAGCTCAGGGCCGAACTGCTCACGATGATGAGTTTACCGAACCATTCGCACCGATGATTTTACTATAACACATTTCCTACATGATGCAGTATTCTTGAATTAGTCCGCCGCCCACTAAAGTGGGCGAGCCTCGCCCAATTTTGAAAAATTGGGCGGGAACCCTCTTTTGCTAAAACTACAGACGGGCACAGCGCATTTCGGGAAGGAAAGCCCCCACGAATCCGCCAGTTGGCGGACGGAAATGCGGCGGCTCGCCCCGTAGCTCCGCCAAAGGCGGATGGTATCGGGGAGCCGAACTGACTTGTCCGTCTGAAACTTTAGTGAAGGAGGATGGCAATTTTCCGCCGTCGCCCTTCGGGCTATGGCGGACAAGCAAGTTTTTCTTTGGTGGCATGTTCTTTGAAATGTATCTCACAAACCCAAGCACGAAAAAAATAGTTGGTAACTAGCGAGGAAGAGTAGATGGTGCCTTCGCAGGTATTGTAAGCATTCTCACAATAAGCACATCTTTGTATTCTACCCCGCGAACGAATACCCAATCATTTTGGTGAAGTGTGTACAAGGCACATTTTATTTCTCCGGTATCACCACAAAAACTTTTCTCATCGAATTTTAGAGGAATTGTATTTGTGGGACGATTTGGATTTTGAGTAACAGAATCACCGACTGGTGGCTGATAAGCAAGACTCCACATCTTCTGTCCAGATCCGGATGTAGTTTCTACAAGATTACCATTCATTACAAAGTTTCCGATTAGAATTAACTTATTCACTGTAATAGTGCTACCTTGTTTGTTTCCACTCACGCTCACAGCATCTCCTCCGCCCGGACTATAAATTCCTTTGTTAAAATTGGACTGAAGAGTAGAACATGGACCTTCGTCGGGTCCAATAACGCAAATGCTGTTACTGGTAAATTTAAGAGGATATAAAGCAACCTCTTTACCAAACGACATAAGAAGAGACCATGTATTATCAGTTCCTTTCCTCAATGATCCTTCAAACTGTCCAGTAGTTTCAACTTTCGGTGTCGACGTTTGAGATGCAGAAGTTTCTGTTTGAGTAGGAGTCGGCGTTGTCTGTTGAGTAACTGGTTCAGATTTCTTAACGAATACAAAGTATCCAGCTACGCCAACCAAAGCTACAACAATTAAAACTAACACGATATTTGCAAATCCTTTTTGACTGCTCATATTCATTTGTTTATTAGTTAATAATTTTCGACTTATGATTAAAAAATTTTCTTCCCCCAAAATTAAAACATGGTTCGAGCCGATATTTTTCTCAGGATTCTTTTGCAGTTTTGAGTGGTGCGGCTTCGCAGTTATCTTAACATAATTTCCTACATGGTGCCGCGGGAGAGGGTCGAACTCTCATGAGATTGCTCTCGCGCGCTCTTGAGGCGCGTGCGTCTGCCAATTCCGCCACCGCGGCATTTTGTCATTGATTTTGCCATAAAATTGGCTTATAGTAAAGATAGAATAATTTTATGGCAAGAATAATTACTATTACCAATCAGAAAGGGGGAGTTGGGAAAAGCACAACCTCAATAAATTTGTCTGCTTATCTTGCGGCGTTCGGAAAATATGTTTTGCTTGTTGATTTAGACCCGCAAGCGAACGCCACGGTTGGTTTGGGGTTTGACTCGCGAAAAATTGACAAGCATATTTATCATTGTTTGGCCGAATTTTTAGAGCCGGAAGAAATTATTAAAAAAACGGGCCTTTTTGGTTTTGACCTTTTGCCGGCGGCGCCCGCTTTAGCGGGCGCCGCCGTAGAACTCGTTAATCTTGAGCGTCGCGAATGGCGGCTTTATGATTTGCTTAGAAAAATCCGAACCAATTACGATTACATTATAGTTGATTCGCCTCCTTCTTTAGGACTTTTAACTTTAAATGGGCTGGTGGCGGCGGAAGAAGTGATTATTCCAGTCCAGTGCGAGTACTACGCCCTTGAAGGCCTAAGCCAGCTTCTTGAAACAATTGATTTAATACGCGATAATTTAGGACGGGATTTAAAAATAAAAGGGGCGCTTTTAACAATGCATGACCGGCGGCAAAAACTGAGTCGAGATGTGGCAAAAGAAGTTCGCAGAAATTTCCCAAATTACGTTTTTTCGGCGACGATACCCCGATCGGTGGCTTTAGCCGAAGCACCGAGTTTCGGTAAAACAATTTTACAGCACGCGCCGTATTCTCCGGGCGGCCACGCCTATCGGGAACTATCTCAAGAAATAATTAATCTGGACAAAAAATTATGAAATTATCAGGATTAGGAAAAGGACTTGAGTCATTAATACCAAGAGCAATGCCGGCAAAACCGGAAACGGCTATTTTAGGCGACACTCCAAAAACAAAAGAGAGCATTTTTTTAATTGAAATTGACAGAGTAAAAGAAAATCCTTATCAGCCGCGCCGCGATTTTAATATGGAAGAGCTACAATCTTTAGCCGATTCAATAAGAGAATACGGCATTTTACAGCCACTCATTGTTACAAAAGCCGAGGAAGAAACAGTTTCCGGTATTAAAGTTTCTTACGAATTGGTGGCCGGTGAGCGGCGGCTTAAAGCCGCTAAAATGATCGGACTTAATTTCATTCCGGCCGTCATCAGGCCGAAAACCGATGGAAAACAAAAACTGGAATTGGCTTTAATTGAAAATATCCAGAGAGCCGACTTAAATGCCCTTGAAAAAGCCCGCGGCTATCAGCGTCTCCAAAAAGAATTCGGGCTGACTCAAAAAGAAATTGCCGAACGTATCGGGCAATCACGGGAATTGGTGGCTAACGCGGTGCGTCTTTTGGGGCTTCCGGTGGAAATCCAGAGAGCAATTGAGTCGGGAAAAATTTCCGAGGGTCACGGCCGGGCAATTTTGGCGATTGATAACGACAATCAAAAATTAGCGATTTTAAACGAAATTATTTTAAAAAATTTATCCGTAAGGGCTGCCGAAAGCTTGGGCAGCCAGGTTATGGGGGTTGTCAAAAAAATAAAAGAAAACGCGCTTGATCCGGAATCAAAAGCGCTGGAGTCGCGGCTTGAAGAATTCTTCGGAACTCGGGTAAAACTTGCCAAAACCGGCGGCCGGGGCAAAATTTTAATTGAATTTTATTC
>CAZDKA010000054.1:0-3167 GCA_964505815.1 uncultured Candidatus Saccharibacteria bacterium
CACAAATCTTGCGTAGCAACGCGGAGCCGATCGATGGTTCTTGGACGACATCCCTCGCCTAAAAATGCAAAGCCGGTCGTTAGTTGGAACGACCGGCAAGGAATAGTTATTTCTTCGTTGTCGGGGGCATTCCTCTTAACCCTATCGACAAGACGATGAGCCCGATCATCATGGTGATTAGACCCCCGATCACGACCGATCTGAAGCCGAGATACTCCATGGTGGCGAACGCGATATATCCCACGAGAAGCAACAAGATACCAACCCCCTGATAGTTCATTTCGTTACTCCTCCTTTCTTTTTCGCCTTTCGGCATCTGTCCTCTCTTTTCTTGCCTCTTTACTCCGTGACTACAACGTATGGTTCACCAGAGTCCTTCATGATGCCATAGTTGGCGAGGATGGTGTCCTGTTGTGAATAAATGGCTTTTCCCCTTCTGGTTAAGAGGGGAATAAGCACCAGAAACAACGGGAGTATTAAACCTAGAAACCAAGTTACGAAAGAAAGGGCCATCCGCGCTTCTTCGCTCCAGTATGGTGGGAGATACCACCACGCAGCAAGCCCAGCCCCTATTCCAGAAACGAGACTCAGAAGCACTCCTAGAAATGTGACCATTTCGTTTATGGCGAGCTGTCGTTGAATCTTTTTCCACTGCTTGGCATGTTCTCCAGAAAGTCGTATGACTCTCTTCCCCCTTTTCTCGTGTCCGCAAGTCGAACACCTGTCCGTCAGATACTCTTCCATGTTGTTCTCCTTTGTTGTTAAGTTTCTGTCCTCACTTTCAATCCCATTATACCGCAGTTATAAATAAATGTCAATAGTTTTAGTAGATAATAAATAAGAATTAAGCTTAAAATTTATATTTTCATGTAGTATGTTGTCAGAACTATTGACATTATTTGAAAATGGCCTTATACTGGACTTAATATGGCTATCCCAGACACCCTCAAAAATATTGGCCTAGTAGAGAAAGAGGCTGTTATTTATCTGGCCCTGCTTGAATTGGGAGACGCGACCATTCTTGCAATTTCTCGTAGATCAGGCATTAAACGGCCAACTGCTTATTTAGTTTTACGGTCTTTGGAAGAAAAAGGGTTCGTTTCGAGAATCATTAGGGCGAAAAAAACGCTCTTTTCCCCTCAGCACCCGCGAAAGCTATTAACCGAGGCTGAACTACGCATGAAAGAACTGCAGGAAGTAGTCCCGCAGTTAGAATCGCTTTTCCATCGGGAAGAGGGCCGGCCACGGGTGATGATCTATGAAGGTAAGAATGAACTCGACCGCGCGTACGATGAGTCGTTTATTACCAAAGGCGAAATTCTATACATAGGAACCTTGGGATTATCTATGGAAGCATTTCCGCGGACGTTTAAGAAAATCGAATTTGTTACCCTCTCACCGAAATTTCGCATCCGAGAGCTCATAGATGAAAGCGAAGATAGCCGGCACTATGCCGATCGGGTTAAAGGACCATACCATGACGTACGCTTCATTCCCAAGGAGCTTTTGCCTTTTGAAGTTGACATCGGAGTATTCGGAAATCGAACCTTGGTATCGTCCGTGAAAAAGGAATATTTCACCATAGGTATTGAGAGCGAGGAGATCACGCGGGCATTTCGCACAATTTTTGAAATAATGTGGCGCGCGGCAAAGGAGTAGATCCGATATAAATCGGCGTATGGAATCATGCGGCTGGCGGACGAAAGATAAAAATGCCCCGTCCGCGGTTTCACCGGGACAGGGCTCCATAGTTTACTTTCGCAAAAGAACATCAAGCTCAGGAATAACGTGCTCCACTAGCTCATGATACGCCGCGCGAAGGAACGCCAGGGTTTGGGCCCCGTCAATTAAGCGGTGGTCAAAGACGATTTGCAGGATGCCGCTTTTGGTCTGGGGATCAATGCGGCAAAAGTTGACCATGGCCGCGATTTCTCCGGAAAGGAGTGAGCGGCCTCTTTCATGGCCCAGGCCGCCGATATTATTAAAGATGAATGTGTAGCCGCTAAGCACTTCCAGCGGCACTCTTCCGGTAAGCGACATATTAAGGAGGTTCCTCGTCTCGCTCGCGAGCTCGGCAAGGGTCTTTTTTTCGGCATTCTTGAGAACGAGAATCTTCAGGCGTTCGCCTTCAATTCTTCCGCTCTCAAGATTTATTCTCGGCGTCTCGCCTCGGTCAAATGCCAGGCCCATATGCACTGCTTTGCGAATCACCACAGGCGACTCTCCATTTGAGTCATCCCAGTAGGCGTTGAAAATACGGAATTCCTCTTTGGCGAGAACCCGGGTCAGAGCCAGAACCAATGGGAACCAAAGCGCCATCGGGAATCTCTGACGATTCGCTTTATGGAATTCAAGGAGCCGCGTGAAGTCAAGGCGCGTATCGGCGTCAGCAGTGGGAATCCGCATTCCTGCTTTCATGTTTTTGGCGATAGTCCGCCAAAGGCGCGGCACGGCAAGACGAATCGTTTCCTGACTTTTGGCGCCTGTTGGAGAGTGCGCCTCAACATCAGAAACAAGAATTTCTCCGTTAGGGCCAGTGCCTTGAATGCGTGAGAGATCAATGCCGAGTTCTCTTGCTCTTTCGCGTGCTGCTGGCACAACTTTTTGCGTATCAATGGTCGCATCGCCTCGCGGCGGCTGCGGCTCAATTCCGCCTTTTGTTCCTTCAAGCCGGGTGAAATAGTCCATCACATCTGCTCTATCAATACGCGGCTTTCCTTTGGAGAACTCCAAAACCTGGTTAAGATTAAGTCCGAGCCCCTGTATAACCCGAAGGGCCTCGGCCGAAACTTTCGGCTTGGCTCTGTTCTCCGGCGCTGTCTCTTGAGGCGCTGGAAGCGCCTCTTCTACTTCAATGAAGCAAAGCGGAGGGTCATAAAAAAGAGTGTCGCCGACTTTTTCGGGCTTGCCCCTTTTCCAGACCCTTACCTCGTTCGGCCTGAGAGCATAGCGGATATCAACCAGCTTGCCTGATTCAGGGGCGTCTATTGAGAAATTCCCCTTATCCGCCTCGAGCTCCACGAGCTCGTTCCCTTTCTGAACCGTATCGCCTTCTTTTTTGAACCAGCGCACGACATCGGCCTCCACCGGCACTTCGTACTCCGCGGAGGCATCAGTTTTTTTGAAAAGACGCACCGGAACTTTTTTCTTTTCCATCTCTGCCTCCT
>CAZDKA010000054.1:3267-5694 GCA_964505815.1 uncultured Candidatus Saccharibacteria bacterium
AGGCGGGCGAGTTTGGTTGAACGGAGAATCGTGCCTTCGCCGAAGTTGTCCTCGGCGGCAAGCACATACTGCTCAAAAGGCAGGCGCTTCCACAAGAATTCTTTTTTGGTCGGACAGGGATTATTTTCAGCAGAAAGAATGTATGCGCTCTGAGGCGTTCTGGCCTTCAGTGTGGCGCCGGCCTTATCAAGCTCGTGCTTGATGGCCATTCCGCAGCCGTCGCTTTCCCTGGCCTCGTGCATGATGACCACCCGGCCGGTTTTCTTGGCCGACGTCACCAGAGTCGCGAGGTCAAGCGGGCGGAGACAACGGATGTCCACTACTTCAAGATCAATGCCTTCTCTTGAAAGAAACTCGGCTTCGTTCTCGGCGGCTCTAACTGCGGCCGCGCCATAAGCGATAACCGAAATGTCTTTTCCGGCTCTGCGGATTTTGGCCTGTCCGAAAGGAATCACGTAGCGCTCATCCGGAACAAACGCGGAAAACTGCGAATCGCCAAAAGCGCAAATTTGAAGGCACATCAGCACCGGACCTTCGTAGTCATTCGCGGAAGCCACAAACCCGGCAACATCGTAGGCGTCAGTAGGAAAGAGAATGACCACGCCGTCCATGGCGTAAAATGAACCCTCAATCGCGGCTTCGTGGTATTCGCCGGAACCGCCGGAGTGCACCACGCCGAACGGGGCCACGGCTACAAAGCCGTAGCGCATTTTTTTCTGGAACCAGTTGGTGGAGATTGCGGCACGCCACACCGGATAAGAGTCGGCCCAGAACTGAGCGAACTGAAAGAACACCCAGGGCTTTCCGCCCATAAGCGCTCGGCCTGCGGCTGAACCCACGCCGGCCTCTTCAGAGATCGGCATGGTGTGCACTCGCACTTCGCCGAATTCCTTGGCGAGCAAATACCCTTTCCTGCCTGCGGTCTCGCCAAGCACTCCGCCAAGATGCAGGTCTTCGCCGAAAATTGTTACGCGCTCATCGGTTCTCAAGAGACCGGCAAGTCCGTCAACAAACGCTTCTTTGTAGCGCTTAACCCGGCCTTTTTGGTCGCTAGCCGGATTTACTTCCGGCCACACATGAGGAACAAGCATGGTTTTTTTGGCGCGGTTTTCCAAAGTAGGCGATGGCTCACTGAATGCCTTGTCAAAAAGTTCCTGCGCTCTTTGGAATTCCTCATCTTCAATGGCTTTAAGTTCTTTCTCGTTTGCAAAACCACGCACAACCAGCACTTCACGGCAAAACTTCAGCGGGTCGCGGTTTTCCCAGGCCCATTTGAATCGTTCCGGAGAAAGACCGAGAATTTCGCCTTCATTGAATACGCCGGGCTTTCTCTTAATCTGATCGGCATTGTGGCCGGTCAGACGAAATGTCTCAACATCCATCAGTGTCGGAATAAGCTCTTGGGCGTTCCGAGTCGCCTCTGTCACTTTTTCCGCGACATCAAAAACATCCCAGCCGCGGACATAAACCCCGCGCATATTGCCGTAGCCGAGAGCCCGGTCGGCAATGTTGGAGCGGCCGTGTTCTTCTCTCGGATCGGTGTAAATCGCGAACTGGTTGCGGTTGACCATGAAGATTACCGGCGCGCCCCTCAAAACTTTCAGCGAGCGGCCGATATTGTCCATGAATTTTTCGTGCTCAAGCAATTCATCGTCGGTCAGACGGCAGTTTGAAGCCGCGACCCAGTTTAGCGCCTCGTGAATACAGCCCTGACTCATCGCACCTTCGCCGAAAGCGCCGATAGCCACAGGACGCTTTGACGGCTCGCTGATGTTCGGCCACTCGCGTCTCCGCATCTCCTCGCTCATGCCGACAAGAATAGTTATCATCCGGCCCATATCTGAGCAGGCAAACGGAAGAATGCGGTGTTCAAGACAGCCCCAATGAATATTGCCGTCCTCGCCTTGTGAGGTAGTAGCGGCCGCAAGCGCATAGTTCTTGAAAATCTCGTACATGTGGTCGTGCTCATCTGGGAACGCTTCGTTCTTGCCGAGGGCAAAGCCGTATTGAGTTCGCTGGTCGCCGCTAAGGATTGAGTCTTTAAGAACGCCGGCCTCCAGAAGTGCCAAAGTCGCGCCAACCGAAAGCGCTTCAGCGCCGAGGCCGGTAAGCACAGGTCCCTCAATCCGCGGCCGGTTTCCCTCAAGCGTCTGGCAGAGCGCCCGAGCCCTCGCCAGCAACCGATGATAAAGCAGCGCCCTTTCTTTCGTGATGTCCATATAAGGTCTCCTATTGGCTGATTTCAGCCCAATTTTTCAAGGATCACGCCTCTACTCTTGAAGAAAAACCAGACAAAGTCAAGGAGATTTTTTGCTTGGCGTTAGCTATTGACAGCAGATCTTTTATTTGTTATAGTATAAAAACGTAAAAGCTCCTAAATTTCCTAGTGAAATGCAACTTTAGTTTTTAATATATCACGTTCAATCG
>CAZDKA010000055.1:0-5457 GCA_964505815.1 uncultured Candidatus Saccharibacteria bacterium
GGAGCGCGTTTGCCTCGCTGGGGCAAACGATAGCGTCCCGAAAAAGCATGTTGGCTAGCTAATGCAACCCCAACTTCAAAATCTCCCGGGCCCCATTAGATAGCACTCCGCGCATCTAACGGGGCAAGCAATCACCTCTCGATCAATGCAGCCCGAGCTTCAATATTTCTCTGGCTATAACTTCCGTTCCATCGATCCTCGCAAAGCGCTGGGCTGCCGCTCTCATTTTTTCCATGCGCCCTTTGTCGGCAAGAATGGTATCAATTTCGTGAAGCAAAAGGTGCGGTGTCAAATTGGCTTCCTCAATAATAACTGCCGCGCCGGCTCTTCCGTATTCATACGCATTCTCGCGCTGGTGATCCTGAGCCGCGTTTTTCAGCGGAACAAGAATGGCCGGTTTGCCCCAAGCGGCTATCTCAAAAATAGCGCCGGCTCCGGCCCTAGACACAACAATGTCGGCCAGGAGGAAGCTATTCCGCATCTCGCCTTCGTTCAAAAAGGGATACAAGTGATAGTCGTCAAACTTATTGTTCAGGATAACTTTGGCTTGCAGCATCGCGTCTTCAAAATTTTTAGTTCCGGCCTGATGAATCACCTCGTATTTGTAGAGGAACTCTTTCAAAATGGAAAGAACAGTGTTGTTTAAAATCTGCGATCCCTGGCTTCCGCCGAGAACAAGTATAACCGGCTTTCCGGAAAAGGCCTTAAATTCTTCTTTGGCCTCGTTCAAATTTCCTCCCAGGAGGCGTTTCCGCACCGGATTTCCGGTAACGGCAGTTTTATCCTTCGGAAAATACTCAGCTGTCCGTTCAAAGGCAACTGCGATTTTACTGGCGAATTTCGCCGACCACTGATTAACCCTGCCGGGGATAATGTCTGATTCGTGAATTATTACCGGAAGACGATAAATTCGCGAGACAAAGAGTGTCGGGAAACTGCCGTATCCGCCTTTGGAAAAAACGACGTCGGGCATAAGAATAAAAAGCTTCCAGAAGGCGCGTAAAACTCCGGTGGCCATCTTGAAAAAATCCATTATATTATATAGGGTCGCGTGCTTTCGAATCTTGCCGGCCGATATATGCGAAACAACCACCCCTTCTTTCTCAAGTGAGTCCTCGCCTTCGGTTTCGGGTCCGATATAAAAAAATTGCGTATCCAAAATACGTTCCTCTTCGGCAACGTCCTTGATAGCCCGAACTATGGCAATAATCGGAAAGAAGTGACCGCCGCTCCCCCCGCCGGTAAATAGAATTCGCATGCCAATGTTGTCTAAATTTGCAAGCTCAATGCGCAGCAAATTTAGCTACAACATTGAGCACCCTGTTAAATAGCGCTTCGCGCTAATTTTGCGGAGCAAAATTATTTAACAGGGTAAAGGTTTTGTAACTAAAATTTGTTCTCCGCCAGCTGGCGGATCCAAATTTTAGACAAAACCATTATATCACGTGTAGCGCGAAATATTAAGAATAATCCCCACCCCGAACAGCGTTGTAACCAGGGCTGTTCCGCCGTAACTGATGAAGGGCAGCGGAATGCCGGTTAAGGGCAGGAGGCCCGAGATCGCGCCCATATTTACAAAGGCCTGAAAAGCAATGCCCGAGGCAATGCCGGCCACAACGAGTTTTGAAAATGTATCCGGGGCCCTGCGGGCAATCGCAATGCTTCTCCAAAAAAAGAAAACGAAAAGTCCTACCAAGATCATCGCTCCGAGAAAGCCGAACTCCTCAACCGTTACGGCAAAAATAGAATCTCCGATCGGCTCGGGCAGATAATTATATTTCTGCAAGCTCTGCCCAAAGCCCCGGCCCCAAAATCCTCCTGAGCCGATAGCGATTAGGGCCTGACGTATGTGATAGCCGGCGCCGCCAGGATCATTGTTAGGATCAAAAAATACCGAAAACCTGGCAAGGCGATACGGAGCAAGGCGAACCAGAATATACATGGCCGCGGCACCCAAAAGCCCGAGCGAGGCCAGCTGATGAATTTTCCCGCCGCCGAGAAAGTAAAGAATAGTCGCGGTAAAAGCCACAACGATTAATGTTCCTATGTCCGGCTGCATGGCAAGAAACACGCTTACCACGCCTAGTATCACTATGAACGGCAAAAAGGCGCGCGCCGGGTCCTTGGCCTCCTGCTGTTTTTTGGATAACCACCCTGCTAAATACAAAATCATTGCGATTTTCAAAAGCTCCGAGGGCTGAAATGAAAACACTCCGAGGTCAAGCCAGCGCGAGGCCCCGCCGTGCTTAAGGCCGATGGTTGGCAGAAAAACAAGCGCCATTAAAACCAGGGTGAGAATCATCACTGTAAGAGCAAGCTTTCGCCACACTTTATACGGCACTCGCGAGGCAACAAAAAGCACGGCCAGCCCAAGCGCCAGGTAAATACCGTGCCGGAGAGAATAATAATAAATCGTCCCGAAATTGCGGTCGGAAATTACAATTGACGCCGATGACACTACGAGCGCGCCGACAAAAACGAGAATAAGGGTGACGGCGAGAAGCGGATAGTCAATGGGGCGGTTCATATGTTTAATGTACCACTTCGATCAAACTTTTCGAAAAACAACAGTTTGCCGGGCGACTTCTTAAGCAAGGAGTTTGGTAGATAATGCCTACTTGCGGTAATTTCTGATATACTCACGATCGTAAGCATATACGAAATTTAAGAATCTAGTGGATAATGCGATACAGGGGTCGGATCTCTGTAGGAACATCGGATGTAATAAAATCTCGATATAAAGCATTATTCACCAAACTCGGCATGGATGACTTGACAACTTTTTGGCTCGGCGTATGTTTAATTTGTTCGTTAAAATCAGTGCCACTCTACGAATAAGGAGGGCAACTATGAAGCTGTTTTTCATTGCTTTCGTGGCCATTATCGCGATTGCCAGCGTGGCTTTTGCCCAAACCCCGACCCTTCCTGACTACCAGAAGGACGGCAGGCTCGGAACAACCTATCTTTGCGACAGCAACAAGACGACCGTAAAAGACTACTACCACAAAGATGGGGTGTTCGCAGAGATCCGCACCAGCTCAGGCGCCATTTTTGTAAACTCGCCCATGGGATTCTACATGCAGGCCGCCGGCTCCAAAGAAATGAAGAGACTCCCTCACAAGGAGTGGGACGCGGAGCTCGAGAAACAGTCGCCGGACGCTTACGAAATAATGCACTTCAGTGGGCCGTACCACTGCAAGAAGCAGTAACTATCGGGGGAACAAACACCCCCGATTTTTTATTGTTCATTTTACTCACAATGCGCGAACTGCTTTTACAAACTGCTCTCCCCTGTCAAACTCGTGCAGGAATTGGCCGAAGCTGGCCGCCCCCGGAGAAAGAAGCACAGTATCCCCTTTTTCGGCCAAGGCATAAGCAATGCGCACCGCCTCTTGCATTGTTCTCGCTTCGTGCACCACAATTTTTGATTTTTGATTTTTGACTTTTGACTTTATTTTCTTGGTTGCTTCTCCGGGCAAAAAGACCACGGCTTTCGCGAATTTTACAATAGCCCTCGCAAATTCTTGTGAGGGCAGTTTTTTATCAGAGCCGCCGGCAATAAGTACAATTCCCATCCGCTTCTTGCCGGAAAGGGCCTTTAACGCTGCAATAGCCGCCCCGGGATTCGTCGCTGTGGTATCGTTCACAAAAGTAACTCCTCCAACCTTTCTAATGGTTTCCAATCGTCCGGAAAGCTCCCGTGTGCGTTGCAAAACTTTGGCAATAACGCCTTTGGTAGCTCCGAGGTGCCGGCCGACAGCAACCGCAAGCGCCACGGACGCCCTCTGATGAGGCCAGAATTTACGCTCCGTAATTGCCCGGAAGGGCAGAAGATAACGCTTCTCATCCACAAGAATTTTTCGCGAGTGGGAGAGCTTTGAAAGTTTTTTCAATAAAGCGTCGTTCTTGTTTATAAACAAATAATCTCTCCTCCCCTGGAAACGAAAAATTCCGGCCTTGGACAAAGCGTAATTTCTGAAGCCGCGGTAACGGTTAAGATGATCCGGGAAAATATTGGTTATCACGGCTATATGAGGACTCCGCTTTGAAAAGGCAAGAGAATCCAGCTGAAAACTTGAAAGCTCAAGAACAACGAAGTCGTTTTTGCGAATCATCGGCAATACCTCCAATACGGATTTACGGATATTGCCGCCTAACCAGACCCGCGATCCGCGTCTGATCCGCGATTGCCGCACCCACGGTGCGGCCCGAGATCCGCGTCTGATCGGCGTGCCGAGGAGCTCGAAGAGCACCGAGGCGGCAGTTGATTTGCCCTTTGTTCCGGTAATGCCGATTATAGGCGCCGGACAAAATTTAAAAAATGCTTCAATATCGCTCCAAATCGGTATGCGGTGGGCTCTCGCGATTTTCAGCCACGGCGAATTATCGGGAACGCCCGGGTTTTTGATAATTAAATCGGCGTTTGCCAAATCAAGCGCCCTGTGGCGCCCGAGAACAAAGGATATATTCCGAAAACCACGGAGCGCTCGGAGCGACAGGGCAAGCACTTTTTTGGTTTTGAGGTCAGTAATAATAACTCGGCTGCCGAGTTCGGAAAAAAATTTGGCCGCGCCAACGCCACCTCCGTGAAGGCCCAACCCCATTACAATAATTTTCTTCCCCTTAAACTCCGAGAGTTTCATAGCCGGGCAACCCAGCACCAATTTTGCAGGGCATTACATCGCGAAGCGCTTCGCCCACAGCGGGATGGCCTATTCGGCCACGCGCTTCGCGTAACATTGGCAGAGGACTCTAAAAACGTGTCTTTCTCGTGAAAGTTGGCAAAATTGGTGCGGGGTTCTATTGTTTGGAGCCGCTCGGCTGCGGCGCCGCTTTGCCTCGCGGACAAACAATGAAAAAAATAGGCCGCTCCCGCGCCCCCACCGTGCAACCCGAGCCCGAAAATAAGCACCCGCTTCCCTTTAAATTGTTTAACTTTATTTTCGTTCATTCCAGGCAAGCCATCTCATAAAATTTTTCATTCCAAATATGCTTAGCGAGCTTCCGTAAAAATTTTTCATATTAGTTTTCCGTTATTTTCATCTACAGCGAGGTTTGCCTTTTTTCTTCATCGGGCTGGGTCGCAAAGCGTTTTAATAGCTTTGCGACGGGCGGAGCCGAGCTCAGCTCGGCGGAGCCCAGGAATTTGCCGAGGAGGCAAATTTGGGATCCCTGGGCTATCACATCTAAATGGAGGCGCGAAGAAAAAAGGCAAACCGAGCTACATTTTCCGTAGCACGCTCCCGGCGCGAACGCCAGTGACCTTGCCCGTTTCCATCGCAATTTGGCCGTTGACAATAACCCAGTCAATACCTTTTGAAGGAAGGTGTGGATTCTGGTAGGTGGCGTTATCGCGGATGACTTGCGGATCAAAAATGACAAGGTCGGCGTGAAATTTAGGGAGAATCCTGCCCCGGCCCTTAATGCCGATAATGTCGGCCGGAAGAGACGTAATTT
>CAZDKA010000056.1:0-5350 GCA_964505815.1 uncultured Candidatus Saccharibacteria bacterium
GAGCGAGGCCGAGCGGGAGCGCGTTTGCCTCGCTGGGGCAAACGATAGCGTCCCGAAAAAGTATGTCGGCGAGCACAGAGCTACCTTTTTGCCCTAATCCCGCCTTCAGCGGGACGGGCGACGCTAAGCAACAAAGTTGCTTAGCGTTTAGCCCACTGCGGTGCTCTCCTTGCCCCTTTTAGCCCGAATTTCTTCCGTTCTTTCATTCGCGGATCACGGGTTAGGAATCCCGCGCGCTTCAGGCGTTTTCTAAAGTCGGGATTGAACTTGACCAATGCTCTAGATATGCCGTGGCGGAGCGCTTCGGCCTGGGCGTGAATGCCCCCTCCGTAAATTTTAGCGCTCACCCGAAATCGGTCCCCCGACTTCATCTTTTTTATCGGATCTTCAACAACGTCCAAAAAACCGCCATACTGAAAGTATTCAACAATCGGTTTATCGTTGACCCAGATACCTTTTTCTCCTCGAGTGTAGAGGCGGACTCTGGCAACTGCGGTTTTTCTCCTGCCTACCGCCTCCCAATAACGGCCGTTTCCCGCCACAAATTCAGATGTCTCCACCCTCTTTCCTTCCGGCGCCGATACCCTTTTTTCCGGTTCGACAGGAGGCTTTGCTATTTTTGTTTTCAGCGCTTTTTTTGGTTTTGCCGGTTTTTTGGTGGCCTTCATCTCTTTTTTAATATGTTTAGCTGCCATGCTTTTCGTAACTTACAACCCACAACTCACAACTTACAACAATTTCGTTGTTGGTTGTCGGTTGTAGGTTGTTGGTTATCTTATTCCGTGTTTATACACAACAAGGTTTTTCATCCTTATTTTTGTCAGGCGGTTTCTGGGAAGCATTCTCCGAACCGCCGCTTTTAACACTTCCCTGGAATCCTCAGCGAAACGGCTCGAGAGCGGAATCTCTTTAAGATGTCCTATGGTTCCAGTGTGGCGGTAGTATTTCTTTTGAAAAAATTTCTTTCCCGTAAATATAAGTTCGTCGGTGTTGGTTACAACAACTTTAACCGCAGAAACTTTATGAGCCCGCCAGTCGGGCCGGTGCTTTCCCTGTAGAATCCCGGCGATTTCGCTTGCGGTTCTGCCAACAGTTTTTCGCGATGCGTCAAAGTGAATGGTTTCCATTTTTTATTTTCATTTATGCGAGGCGAGCCGTTTTTTCTTCCTCGGGCTGGCGGTGGGATCCTTGGGCGTGAAAATCGCTCCGCGATTTTCTAAAAGGAAGAGGCGGGAAGAAAAAACGGTTTGCCGAGCGCTATTTTACCAATTCAATCAACGCCATTTTGGCTCCGTCGTTTTTGCGTCTTCCCAATTTTATAATTCTTGTGTATCCACCGGTCTCTCCCTTGAACCTAGGTCCAATTTCATCAGCGGTCTTCCGCGCTCCGTTTTTCGGAAGAGCTTGCATAATAGTTCGCCGCCCGGCCAGGTCCCCTCGGCGCGCCCTAGTGATTAAAGGCTCTACAAACGATCTAAGCTCTTTGGCTTTTGCTTCAGTCGTCATTATTTTCCCTCTAAGTATAAGGGATGCAGCGAGAGAACGAAGGAGTGACCTTCGTTTACCCGCGACCATGCCGAATTTTCTTCCTTTCCTTAAATGTCTCATGTATGCCTTTTGTAACTTACGACTAACAACTTACGACTTACAACAAATCATACACAGTCAAATCTCGTAAGTCGCCAGTTACAGTTGTTAGTCGTTAGTTGTTAGTTGTTGGTCGTTGGTTTATTGCTTAAGAGTGAAGCCGAGGTTGCCGAGCGCCTTCTTGATTTCCGTGACCCCTTTCTCGCCGAGACCCTGTGCTTCGCGCAGTTTCTTCTCGCTTTTTTTTAAAATCTGTCCGACGGTTTTGATGCCGGCGCCATACAGGGCGTTGGCAGTTCTTGTTCCAAGCTCAAGATCCTCCACTTTCTTTTTAGATACCGCGTCTTCGTATGACACTTCTTCTTCGGCGATAGGCTCTTGCGGCGTTTCCGCTTCAGCTAATTTGCGTTGTTCTTTTTTTTCGGCAAATGCTCCTGATAGTGCGTCAAACTGCTGAACCAGAATAAGAGAGGCCTGATGGAAAGCTTCTCTCGGCGATATTGAGCCGTCGGTTTCAACGTGGAAGCGGATTCGGTTGTAATCGGTACGATCTCCCACACGCATGTTCTCAACTTCAAAGTTGACCACTCGCACCGGAGAAAAAGCCGCATCCAGAGCAATTGTTCCGACCGGAACTTTTTCTTTTGATCTCGTTTCAACCGGCTGATAGCCGAGCCCTCTCTCTACGGTGAGCTCCATGGAAAGCTCGGCCTTTTTATCGGTTAGGGTTGCGATATACTGATCGGGATTTACAACTTCAAGCTGCGAAGGAGTTTCGATGTCCCTTGCCAAAATTTTGCGCTCGCCCTTGACATTGAGAGTCGCAGTGTGGGGCCCCTCATCATGCATGCGAAAATGGACCTGTTTCAGGTTCATGGTGATTTCAATTATGTCTTCAAGAACTCCGCTAAGGGTTGAAAATTCGTGGCTGATATCCTCTATTTTTATTGAGGTAATGGCCGCGCCCACCAGAGAGGATAGCATTACTCTGCGGATGGCACTGCCTATCGTTGTGCCGTACCCCGGGTATAAACCGTCTATTTCATAGACGCCGCGGTTGGCTTCCTCAAGAACGATTCTGGGCTGCTGTGGTAGAGAAATCATAACTGGAATGAAGAATTAGGAATTAGGAATTATGCAAAATGCAACGACCCCTAATTCATAATTCATGATTCATTATTCTAATTTATTTTGAATAATACTCAACGACCAATGACATATTTTGCTGTATCATTATATCGCCCAGGCTTGGAAGGCGGAGGACCTTACCCAAGTATTTTTCTTTATCCACCTCAAGCCACTCCTGAGGAATGTGTTTTTGCAATCTTTGGCCGAGGTTCTGGAAAAATTCTTTTCCTGTTGAGGATGCTCTGACGGAGATTACGTCTCCAATACGAACAGAAAATGACGGCTGACGAACCCGTTTGCCGTTTACCTGAATGTGGCCGTAGCTCACGAGATGCCTGCCAACGCTTCTCGAGACCGCAAGTCCCAGCCGGAAGACAACATTATCCAGCCGGCGCTCAAGAAGTTCTGCCAAGTTTTCGGCAGTAGGGCTCTTGCGGTTCTCACGCGAAGCCGTAAAATATTTTTTCAGCATCCGATCACTCAAACCGTAGAGGTAACGCACCTTTTGCTTCTCGCGAAGAAGAACCCCGTATTCGGAGCGGCCGCCTCTCCGCATAAATTTTCTTCCGTGCTGTCCGGGCGGATAAGGTTTTCGGTGAACTGCGGATTTAGGAGAGAAACTCCGCTCTCCTTTCAGGAAGAGTTTTTCGCCTATTCTTCTTTCAATTTTTTCTTTTGGGCGGGCTAGAGGCATGCGAATTCACAGCGACACTAATACACGAATGCACTCGAATGACTCGAATACTTATTCGTAGATTAGTGTGTCATTTGTAATTGGCGTCGCTTTATCTATACTCGTCGTACTTTTGGCGGACGCGGCCCGTTATGCGGAATGGGAGTGGCGTCTTTAATCATGGCGATTTCAAGGCCATAGTTTGCAAGCGAACGTATTGCCGATTCTCTTCCCGAGCCAATGCCCTTTATCATAACGCTTACCGATTTAATTCCTGCGCGTTTGGCTTTCTCAGCTACTGCTTCCGCGGCCCGGGCAGCGGCATAAGGAGTTGCCTTTTTTGTTCCCTTAAAACCCATTGATCCGGCAGAGGACCAGGCAATAATATTTCCTCGTTCGTCGCTTATGGCGATGACGGTATTGTTGTAGGTCGCAAGAATATGAGCTATTCCCCGATGCATGCCTCTGGGCGCCTCTTTCGACCCTGCGGAATACACCCCGCGGGCACCTGAGGCTTCTTGAGGAAGTTCTGTTTCTCCTTTGGTTATGATGCGTTTTTTGCCCATGTTGTTGAAATTTTCGAGCCCCGTGTGGTAGCGAAGAAAATTTCACTACAACATGGAGCACCCCGTTCTCATTTTGCCTTCTTATTTTCTTGTGGTGCGCGTGTGCGGACAGCACAACCCTTAATGGGCGAAGCGCGCCACCCCCGACTATGGGAGCAAGCTTGTATTACGCGAAAACATGATTTACGGGAGCAAAATGAGGGCGGGATCGCCGAATATTATGTCGGGCTTGCCGCCGGTTTTCTTCCCGAGCCCATGGTTTTTCTAATATTGCCCCGGCGAGTCCTGGAATTGGTTTTGGTTCTTTGGCCTCTTACCGGCAGTCCTCTGATATGGCGAATTCCGCGATAGGCACTTATATCCCTAAGGCGTTTTATGTTCATCATAATATCTCGCCGAAGTCCGCCTTCTATCTCGTAATTTTTCTCAATCACCTCTCTTAACCTGTTGATTTCATCGGGAGTTAAATCCTTGGCCCGCTTTGTCGGATTGATCCGCGCGGCCTCCATGATTTTTTTAGCAGATGAAAGACCGATGCCGTAAATATACGGCAGGGCATACTCAATTTTTTTATTGTCGGGAATGTTAATGCCTGCAATACGCATGCGAATTTTGCCCGTGAGGGCAAGTTATTTTATAACGCAGCCCGAACGGCTGTAAAATTCAGCACCCTGTTAAATAGCGCTTCGCGCTAATTTTGCGGAGCAAAATTATTTAACAGGGTAAAGGTTTGCTAGCCAAATTTTGTTCGTCCTATGGACTCCAAAATTTGGAGCAAGCCCTTTATCCTTGTCGCTGTTTATGTCTCGGATTTGAACAAATAACAAAAATACGACGTTTGCGTCGGATTACTTTGCACTTTGCGCAAATTTTTTTTACCGATGCCCGTACCTTCATACATATAAGCGACTCCAATATGCGAATTTCACGCGAATGATTCGAATAAACTATTCGTGTCATTCGAGTGCATTCGTGTATTAGTGTCGCTCTACTGCTTTATTTTAATCGGTGCACGATTCGTCCCTTGGTTGCATCATATGGCGAGAGCTCCACCCGCACCCGATCCCCGGGCAGAACGCGGATATGGTGCATCCTGAGTCTTCCGGCAAGATGCGCGATTATCTCCGAACCATCGTTGAGCTGGACCTTGAAAAGCGTCCCGGGAAGCGCTTCATTCACGACTCCTTCTTTAAATATGCGGTTTTCGTCCATACCCCGTTAGAAGTCAGCCGCAACTAACCTCGCAAAAGAGTGCCACAGCACTCTTTTGCGATTATTAGCTGATGTTTTGCTATTTCTATGCATAGACGACGGGGAGGTCTTCGCTGACTTCTAACGGGGCATAAAAAGCGACGACTATAAAGTTTAACAAATCATGGCTATATAGTCAATTCGC
>CAZDKA010000057.1:0-5269 GCA_964505815.1 uncultured Candidatus Saccharibacteria bacterium
AAAGAATGGCCAAAAGCTCTGAATCCGAAAGCCGCTCGGGTCCATACTTCTCGAGTTTTTCTCTTGGCCTATCAATTTTTGGTAAATCTTTTATTTTCATATTCATTTCAATAACTGCGTTACCAAAGCAACCATTTGCTCTTTTTTCTTTGGGTCGCTTTCGGCGATAAGAAGCGTCAGTGCCGTTAAGGTAGGCGGACTTATATTGCGGAATTTCTTTGCTTTCGCTTTTCGCAAGAACCAAATGAACGCAAACGCCCCGCTGCGTTTGTTGCCGTCCGTGAATGGATGATTTTTCACCATAAAATACAGCAAGTGCGCCGCCCGTTCTTCCACGCTTTCATATACAGGTTTGCCGCCAAACGACTGCATAATGTTGCCGACTATACCCTCGACGCTTCCTCTTGCGCGTTCTTGCGCGAACATCTCTGTGGCTTCACCTTTTCGCGTGAGTTCGTTGCGCAGATTTGCAATGGCCTCCGTCAGTTCTTTGCCGGAAAGCGTTATGGATTTTTTCGTCGTGCCGATTGCTGTAAGCGCGTCTTTATCGTACGCGTCAAGCGACATCCAAGTACTGGAAAATTCTTTGACGAGATCAAGAACTGCCTTCGGGTCAAGCGCGATATGCTCGGGAAGCAACGCCTGAATGTCGGAAACGGATTTCATAAATGCCTCGTAGTTCTTGGCAATCCGTTTGCGATTGATGGTATAGCCCCTTGTAATATGTTCGCGGAGGGTTTTCGTGGCCCATTGGCGAAAATGCGTGGCTGTTTTCGAGTTGACCCGATAACCGACCGAAAGAATGGCATCCAGATTGTAGTATTCAATATCACGCACAACCTGACGGTCGCCCTCCATTTGAACTGTTGCATTTTTTGCAACAGTTGCTTCTCTGCTCAGCTCTTTCTCTTTATAAATATTGGACAAATGACGAGAAATGACCGATTTATCACGACCGAAAACAGCCGCAATCTGATCAAGTGTTGCCCATACGCTTTCATGCTCAAAATCGCCGCGAAGCTCAATCGCGCCGCTTGGCGCCTGGTAAATCACTATGTGTTTATTTTCATTTTTCTTTTTCATATTATTTCATTAAATCATAAATCTCCACATCAAAAAACCTGGCGTCTTTAATAAGCACTCTAAACCTGTTGAGGAGTGTTTGATTCTTTTCGTTTGCCTGCCCCGTAGCGCCTGCCCCGTAGGCAACTTGTTGTCCTTCGGGGAGCTTTGCTCTGCTGTTCGGGGTGATGAATCCCGTTAGGGGCTCTTCGCTGCGAGCCCTCGCGGCCTCTAACGGGACAAGTGTTAGATCGGAGTTCATATTATTCGAATATTTTGGGTCATTTATAGTGAGTTTATCGAACCATTTTGGATTGTGGATAAGTATTGACTTATATATTGCTAATTTGGTAGTATGTACTTGTAAACATCGGTTTACACGGATTTTGATCGAAGCCCCGCCGCAAGGCGGGGCTTCTGATTTCATCTCTTTTTTTCGATGCAAATCTCCGGCGGGAGGATTCGAACCTCCAACCTTCTCCTTAACAGGGAGCCGCGCTACCATTGCGCCACGCCGGAGATTTACATCGAAATTTTATGTTGTCGCCCGCGAAATGATAACCAATCATTTCGCCCACTTCGCTACCGGGGAATACCAATCCATACTAAATTTTTTCGCGGACTTTTTCAAGGGCGGTTTTGGTTATCCACACTTTTTCGCGCTTGCGGTATATATATAATGTAAGGTAATACGTTTAAGACAGAAAAAGAGGCCATTTAATGGCTAGAACCCATCTCAAAAATGCATTTGGGCTCCAATCGGCGAATTTCGGCTACGGCCGCCTTCTCGGAACTCATCGTACTTCCAGTACGAATCGTTCCTGCGGCGGTCGAGACGCGAGAGCTTCCCGCAAAGCGGGAGCTCCCGTCTGCGGCCTCGCTACGAAATTCGCTCGATTTCGCCTGCAAAGCCATTTTTGAGATGGGTTCTAAAAGCATAGTTTGTACGTATGATCAAACGACTCATAAGTTTTGGATTGTTAGGGGCGCCTCGGAGGCCGGAAGAATCGGATTCGGTGAGTCCTGAGGCGGGAATCACCCGGGCTCGCCGGCAGGTTATTCAATCAATTGAGGCGCGCCTCAACGAGCGCAGAACTTTTGGCGAGAGAGTGTCCGATGACGTAGTCAGAATGTTCGGCAACTTTCGCTTTGCCCTTTTTAACCTTTTATTCTTCGCCGCATGGCTTGCCGTTAACACAGGATATATTTCGGCAATTCCGGTCTTTGACCCCTACCCCTTTGTCCTGCTTATCACTATTGTTTCGCTTGAGGCCATCTTTCTTTCCACTTTTGTCCTGATCAGCCAGAACCGTGAGTCCAGAATCAGCGATCTCCGCGAAGAATTTGATTTGCAGGTAAACATGATTGCCGAGCAGGAAATCACTAAGATTATTCATCTAGTTTCCTACCTAATTAAGCACTTGAATATTCCTTATGAAAAAGACCCGGAGTTGAAACGTATGATGAAACCGCTTGACACCGAAGAAATCCAGAAGGAACTTGAGCGCCAGCTGAAACTTCCGCCCGAAAAACTATTCCCACCGCCTAAACCCCCGCAATAAAAACAAGGTTGATTCCATAAAGCCAATTTCCAAAATCGTCCCTCGGGCGGTTTTTTGTTCCCTCGTCGTCCATCATCCTCATCCACATCCCATCCGCGTTCCACCACCCTACTTCTCTAATTCGCGCGAATAGGAGAATAGAATTTTTGAAAATAAAAGCCCCGTTCTCGGGGCCTGGGTCGATGATTACATGCTCGGGCGCGACTGCATCTTTGCGTGGAGTTCAATCGCCTTGGCGATGTCCTCCATGGCTCTTGCATGGGCAAGCAGAGCGCGGCAGGTACTCCGTTCCGCGGCGAATTCGCGCCGAGAAATGATATCGTCAGGCATCTGATGAAGCTCGGCTTCGGCCTGTTCAACCAGCGCGGCAAAAGTGGCTTCAGCCATATGGTTTCCTCCTTTCTTTTTAATTTTTAGTGAACAGGGGTATTCGTAGCATGGGCATTTTTTCTTGTCAAGAAAAAACCCGGCTGGGCCGGGTTAGATTTTGATTCCGTGTTTCTTGAGAAGCTGGCGGGCAATGATGTATTCCTGAATGTTGGATGCGCCCTCGTAAATTTGAAGCACAATCGCATCCTGATAGAGCGCGTTGATTCGCGTCTCGGCCATGTAGCCCATGCCGCCGTGCATGACCAGCGCTTTTTCGGCGACTCTGGTCGCAACTTCCGAGGCATAGAGTTTGGCAAAAGAAGTTTTCTCCGCGAATTCTTCGCCACGGGAGACACCCATGGTTTCGGTGAGCCAGGCCGCCTGATAGGTGAGCAATCTAGCGGCCTCAATTTCCATCTGCATCCTTGCAAGGTCGCGTTGCATTACCTGGTAGCCGGCGAGCTTCTTTCCGAATTGCTCGCGCTGAAGCGTATACTTCAAGGCCTCTTCAAATGCCGCCTCGGCAATGCCGACACCCTGCGCGGCAATCATGGCCCGTGAGCCGATGAGTGTTCCCATGGCATACCACCAGCCCATGCCCGGCTCGCCGACGATATTTGATACAGGCACGCGGCACTTATCAAAGGTTAGATCAGAGGTGGGCGAGCAGTGAAGACCCATTTTGTCCCAGTCCCTGTCCACAATGAGCGTTCCGGCCTCACGCGCCGCTTTGGCGTCAATGATAACCATAGAGAGGCCCTGCTTCGGTTTCTCAGGATGAGGGTCGGTTCTGACGATGGCGAGGACCACGTCGGCTATACTGCCGTTTGTGATAAAGCGTTTGTTTCCGGAGATGACGATCTCGTTACCGTCGCGCACGGCCTTGGTCTTGATGCCGGCAACATTTGAGCCGTGATCCGGCTCGGTCTGGGCATAGGCGCCGATGACCTCGCCGCTTGCAATTTTCGGAAGCCAGAAGCGCTTTTGCACATCACTCCCGAAAACATCAATCGGTTTTGCGACAAGAGAGAGCGAAGCACCTGTGGAAAGACCGGCTCCGGCATCGGCCCGGCAAAGCTCAATGACCACGATGGCGAAAGACAAAAGATCAAGGCCGCTGCCGCCGTATTCTTCAGGAATGGTTGCGCCGGCATAACCGGCCTCAACCATTTTCGCGAAAATGTCGCGGGGAAATTCTTTCTTGCGAAGGCGTTGCCAGTGGGGGAGTATCTCGCTCTCGGCAAAAGCTCGCGCCTGCTCTTTCAGCATTTTCTGCTCATCAGTCAGCTGGAAGTCCATAGAGGCCTCCTTATAAATAAAATGTTAATGTTCACATTCTCGGTATAGCAGGAAAGGTTCTGGATGGCAAATAAAAAAGCCGGCTGGGTTAGCCGACTGACAGCTGGGGCGCAGGCCGTATCGAAGAGCAATGCGCCTGTGGTGGCAAAAACAAATCCCGATAGCGGGGTTTTTACTCTTTTGCGTGTTCGTTGATTCTAACAACAGGAACGCCGTTTACCTTTAATACCTCGAAGAAGATAACTGCGCCCATATCTTCCCACGTCAGCTCCTGGTAGTACTGCCTCAAGCCATCGAAATATGCATTGTCAAACCAGTATCCGGCTTTTGCCAGATTCGCCTTGGTGCTTTTCAGGCCTTTGAGCGGCGCTTTTTTCGTGTCAGCGGTGATGTGAAGAAGAATATTGAGCCCGTCTTTGAATTCGCCAATGACAATCTCGTCATTTTTGAAGTCATGCGAACCTTCACGGTACTTGCGGATAGTAAATCGCTTTTCGCCATCGAGCGAGGGGATCATAAGGCCTTCGCCAAAGACCAGTCGTTTCATTTCTGCCATCAAAAACCTCCTTCAAATCAAAAATTTACAAAGAGCATTGTTACCTTATCACACGTAATATACGAAACAAATAGAACTGTGGATAACTTTTGTTGCAACGGCTTATCCCGGAGTTATAATTATCCACAGAAGCACCTTCGAGGGGAGTTTTTGACTGGCGGGCATCGCAGAGCTCCGCAATCACACTAAGCGGTCGCACTCCGAACGCACGCCAAAAACTCTCATCGCTTCACCCGATCTTTGATAAGCACAACCAACCAAATCCTACGGGCAGCAAACGCTGCCCTTTTTCTTTATTGTTTGTTCGCCAGAATACCGCACCGCTTGCGGTGCGGATGAATGGCGACGACAAACAATAACCCCGCACCAATTTTGCCATCTTGACATTGAAGGTGTCAAAATAATAAAAAAGTCGGCTATT
>CAZDKA010000058.1:0-5053 GCA_964505815.1 uncultured Candidatus Saccharibacteria bacterium
GATTGAACGTGATATATTAAAAACTAAAGTTGCATTTCACTAGGAAATTTAGGATATTGGTGCTTTTTTGTTTTTATCACAGCTGGCGCCTTATTGCAACATCAACGATTCGTATACACTTCCGCTTCCTCGAGTTTCAAAGAAATAAGTTTTGAAACCCCGTCGCCGCCCATGGTAATTCCGTAAAGAACCCCGGCCTGCTTCATGGTTTCGCGGTTATGAGTGATAAGGACAAGCTGGGTTTTTTTGGATAGTTCTTTTAGTATAGCGGCGTATTTTTGGGAATTGGCTTCATCAAGCGCGGCATCGGTTTCGTCCAGCACCAAAAACGGCGGCGGATTGACCGCGGTGATGGCAAATAAAAGCGCTATGGAGGTCAACGCCCGCTCTCCGCCGGAGAGCATGGCGAGCGACTGGATGCGCTTTCGCGGAACGTCAACGTCAATATCAATGCCGAATTCTCTTTCTTTATCTTCTTTTTCATCTTCTTCGCCGCTACCTCTTTCTTGTATAGGCGCGTATTTAAGCACCCCTTTTCCTCCGCCGAAGATGATGCGGAAGTAGTTATTGAATTCATCTTTGATTTTGTTAAAACCGGTCTGAAAATCGCGCTCCATGGTTTCCTCAAGCTCTTTGATGAGGTGCCGGAGATCCCTGGATGCCGATTCAAGGTCAGCAACCTCTTTTTCCAGAAATTCGTAGCGCGCGCTTGTATCCTGATATTCTTTGACCACTGCCGGATCAATGCCGCCGATTTCTTCCAGTTTAATGCGGTACTTTTCTATTTTTTTTCTGAGCTCATCCACGGAAAATTCGGAAAATGGCGCTCTGTCAAAAGCGCGGAGTTCGGTCTCCTGTACTCCGGCTCTCTGCTCCTCCGCCTCTATTTCCCGGGCCCGCTCGGAAAGGCGCTCTTTTTGGAAAATACAGCGCTGAAGAGATGAGCGAAGATTGTTCCTCTCTTCTTCTTTTTCGCGAAGCGCTCTCTCATGCATACGCACGGCCTCCTGCAGGGAATGAGCGGTTTTAACCTCACTTTCAAGGATTTTTCTCATGCGCTCAATTTCTTTGTGTAGACTAGAAAGTTCTTCCTGGAGTTTTGTGTGAGCTCGGTGGAGTGTACGGTTTTCATCTCCGCCGTTTCGGTTAGCGGCGGGGCTCAATGTCTGCTCTTCAACTTCGGCAAGCAGGGCCTCAATTGAGGATATCAGCGCCTCTATTCTTTCCCGGACCTCATCAAGGTCATCAATGGCGTGCACTTCTTCAAGCCGGTCAAGAAGTAAAGACAGGTGCTTTCTTACATACGCGGCCTCAATAGTGCGCTCCACAGGCGTTCTGCCCTCTTTTGACGCGCTCTCCAGTTTTCCTTCCAGGCGGCCCAGCTCCCGTTCAAACTCCCCGCGCTTCGTCTCCAAAACCGCTATTTCCTTTTCTCCGGCCAAGTAGTTTTGTTTCTCGCCAAGTCCGGTTTCGGCTTTTGAAATTTCTTTTTTGACGGTCTCGATCTCCTTTTCAATCAAGGCCAGCTTCCTCTCTTCCGGGCCGTGTTCTTGTTCAAGCGATTTTAGTTCTTCGTCCAGGGCCGATCTCGCGGCAACAATCCAGGCCAGAATCGTTTGCTGCAGTTCTTCCTCAAGCGAGGCGCGGTTTTCGGCTTTTTGCGCCTGAGCGCGAAGAAATTTAAGATGCGGCGCGATTTCCCTTAGAATGGTTTGGGCCTGACCGATGTTTTTCGAAGTTTCCTCAAGTTTTCTCTCGGCTTCGGTTTTTTTCAATTGATATACCCGAAGCCCGATTGCTTCTTCAAGCATTTCTCTTCTTTCCCGGGGATTGGCAAGGAGTGTACGGTCAACTTCTCCCTGCCCGATAATGTTGTGTTTGGTTTCTCCAAGGCCCATCCGCGCCAAAAGCTCAACAACATCTTTCAGGCGCACCTGCGAGCCGTTCAGGGAGTATTCGTTCGTGCCGTCCCTGAAAATTTTCCGTTCAAAAATAACTTTATCAAAATCAACCGGAATTTTTCCGCCGCGGTTGTCAAAAATAAGTTTTACCGACGCTTTGCCCACCCTGGGAACTTCCGGAGAGCCGTTGAATATCAAATCCTCACCCTTTTTTCCGCGGAGAATTTTCATTGACTGCTCGCCCAACGCCCAGCGCACTCCCTCGGCAATGTTTGATTTTCCGGAGCCGTTAGGGCCGACAATCGCGGTAATGGCGCGCGGAAACTCCAAGGTTGTGGCCTTGGCAAAGGATTTGAAGCCCGATAGATGGAAGCTAATAAGACGCATGCGAATTTTCTCAGCGAGGCAAGCAAGTGTACTTGCGCAGCCGAGATGTTAGAAAATTCAGCACCCTGTTAAATAGCGCTTCGCGCTAATTTTGCGTAGCAAAATTATTTAACAGGGTAAAGGTTTGGCAGCTAAAATTCGTTCGCGCACTGCGCTCCGAATTTTAGGCCAAGCCCTTTACTGCCACTCTTTTTTCTGAAGCGCGCTTCTTGCCGCCTCTTCCTGCGCTTGCTGTTTGGACGGACCCTCCCCCTCGGCGACCAGATCCTTATCAAGATATACTCCGATAATAAAATGCTTATTGTGATCCGGCCCCCATTCTTTGACTACTTCATAGGTCGGGGTGATGCCCAGATGTTCCTGCGCAATTTCCTGGAACAAGCTTTTTGGGTCGCGGTAGAGCTTTTTCTTCACTACTTCATCAATGCGCGGGAAGAGGACTCTATCTATGAATGTTCTGGCTCGGTCATAGCCCTGATCAAGATAGATTGCTCCGATTATTGCTTCAAAGGCGTTGGCCATGATGAATTGCCGCGCTCTTCCCAGGTCTTTGGCCTCCCCGCGCGATAAGAGCAGAAAGTTATTAATTTCAAGTTCTACGGCAACCTCGGCCAGCGCTCTGGAATTTACCAGAGCCGCCCTGTAGCTTGTAAGGTCGCCCTCGGGTTTTTCGGGAAACCTCTTGTAAAGTTCTTCGGAAACAATAAGTTCAAGGACTGCGTCCCCTAAATATTCCAGGCGCTCATTATGCGAGAGCCGAAACGCCGGATTCTCGTTTAAATAAGAGCGGTGGACAAGCGCTTGCTGCAGGAGGTCTTTGGAACGAAACGAAACGCCGAGTTTCGTTTCTAATGCCGATATATCCATCTTTGAGTGAATTCAAAATGCAAAATTCAAAATTCAAAACTTAGGTTTTCCGCAGAAGGCGGAATTCAACAATTTTGACTTTTGACTTTTGATTTTTGAATTGATGCTATGTTAGTAATTAAACTTATGAATCGGATAATTTATCCCCTTCTTTATTCTGTGTTTTTTTCTCATGCCTTGTAGGGTGTTCTTTACCCGGTTCCCCAATCTCGCGATACACCGTGCCCAAAACGCCGTTCACGAACCGCCCCGAGGATTCGCCTCCGAATGATTTGCCAAGCTCAATGGCCTCGTTAATCGCCACTTTCGGCGGCACCTCGTCGCGGCTTCCGAAGAGCAGTTCAAAGAGTCCCAGGCGCAGGATGTTTCTGTCCACCGCGGCGATCTGGCTTATGGGCCACTCGGGCGCGGCTTTTTCAATGATAGCATCAATTTCCTTCCGGTGTTTTTGCACTCCCAGCACCAGCGAGCGGATGAATTCGGTGTCTTCAAGTCCCGGCCCGAACTCCACAATGTTTTTTTCCATGATGGCCTCAAGGCGTTCATCCGCATGGTTATTGAAATCCCATTCATACAGGGTTTGCATCGCGATTGAACGAGCTAAATGACGTGAAGCCATTCTGGAATTATGAATTATGAATTATGAATTATGGTTTTAGTATGCCGTAATTCCTAATTCTTAATTCCTGATTCATTTATGCGATAATTCTTCGGCGGATAACGTTTCTCCTTTCTCGGCCGACTCTTTTTCGTGTTCATGCAATTCTTTTTCCTTTTTCTTCCGCTCTTTTTTGTCTAATTTGGCAAGAACGTCAATGATCTGACGGCCATTGTAGTAGCCGCAGTTTTTGCAGAGCTGGTGCGGGGCGACCGGGACGCCGCAGTGACCGCACATTGCAAAACGGCCTGGTGTGAGCGCATGATGCGATCTAACCCGATTCCGCTTCGATTTAGTATGACGCATTCGGACGACCATGACTAAAGGAGCGTAACAAAAAAACCTAATTTTAGCAAATGAAGGTATGCGTCCACCACATTTGGCACTCCTCGGCGGGTAATGCAAGCATCATAGCGCGAAGAGACGCAACTTGTTCCAGCGCATAATGCGGCCGCTCCCCGTTGTACCAGAGCAACCAACAGACAGAAACAGGATCGTATCTTTTCTGCAAATCTACAAAATACGTTTTAACAAGCGATAGCATGCTAAAACGTATTTTGTTTATTCCTTCACCGCATAACAAAAACCGCAGTTACTAGGAGCGCCAAATGTATCTGAGCTTATGCAATGAAAAACCCCAGCACGAATTTCATGCTGGGGGCCTGCTTTTGCCTGCAGGCGGAAGGGCTATGGTTAGGCCCGGGGCGCGTAGAACGCGGCTCGGTCCTTGAGCTCCTTAAGGTGCCCAAGGAAGTCCGCCATCTCCGCGACAATCGCCGTGCAGGCGATCTCGCGAAGAAGCGTCATCCCGTCCGCGTACTTGTCGAGGTAGGCGCCGCAGTGCACGTGGTACAACCACGAGCCCTGCTGGATTTCGCCTTCCTCGGTGCGGCCCTTACCGCAGGCGACGATCCGACCCAGCGTCTCCGGACGCATCCGGCGAAGTTGAGTCTTGATCTGGCCGCTGCGGCGCTCGTATAGGCCTTGGGCCCCGGATTCGCCGAGGTCCTCGACCGTGATACCGAGCTGGCCGATAAGACTCTGGGCTAGGTTGCGAAGGTATCGGTCTCCCATGGCTTCCTCCTTGCCCTTCGGCAGGTTTCCCGCTCCGTCATCGGACTTGCGCCCTGGGATGAGGCGCACTGGAACGCTGGCGCGTTCCTTAGCGGGGTTAACCTGTGGTTGGCCGGAAATTCTCTTTTGAAATGCAACTTCAGATAATGGAGTTGTATGAAAAAGA
>CAZDKA010000059.1:0-5007 GCA_964505815.1 uncultured Candidatus Saccharibacteria bacterium
AGAAGTGTCATGGGGCGTGAGGAACGAGATTATGAGCTATCAAACAGTATTATTTGATTTTGACGGAGTGCTCTGCAGAGGACGATTTTACGAAAAAACTCTATTGCCAAATCATTCAGAAACATACGATTGGATTCAGGAAAATATATTCGGCAACAAAGAGTTAGTCCAGAAATGGATGAGGAATCAAATTGGTTCGACTGAAATCAATGAATTGATTGCTGAAAATACCGCGATTGGATACGAGACATTGAACGAACTATATAAAGAGAGTATCCGCAAGATGGAATTAGAAAAGGAAATTATAGATTTGGCAGAATCGTTAAAATCGTCCGGTAGGAAAATCGGAATTGTGACTGATAATATGGATGTATTTACAGAGATAGCTGTTCCGAATCATCAACTTAACGCATTGTTTGATATCATAGTAAATTCTGCAGACCACGGTTTGTTGAAAAAAGAAGATGGCGGCAGATTGTTCGATGTTGCACTGACCGCCCTAGGGGAAAAGATTGAAAATAGTTTAATGGTAGATGACTCTGAAACTACGATTGAGTTATATAAACAGAAAGGCGGAAATGGGTTTGTATATAAGAATCCCGCAGGGTTAAAATCGTTCCTGCGGGGTAGGTAATAGGCAGTAAAGGTGCCACGGGAAATATGGACTAAAAAAGAGGACACAAAGCTGTTTGTTATTCATTTAAGTTTGTCGTCTTTTTACTTCGATACATCGATGTATCGAAGTATTCTGAACGGGAGTGATAGTGATGATTCAAAAATCGGATTTCAAAAAAATACACGATTATCTTTGGGAGATTCCGAAGACCTTTCGGAAAGATATGCGCGTTCCGGCGCGGGCCTGGGTGGACGAAAAACAGCTTGAAGCCTCGCTACAGGATCGCTCTTTTGAGCAACTGGTGAACCTGACGACGCTTCCCGGCATTCAGAAGTATTCAATCGCCATGCCGGATGTTCACGAGGGTTACGGTTCTCCGGTCGGAGGAGTTGCGGCAATGGATGCCGAAACGGGTGTTATCTCGCCGGGCATGGTCGGCTACGATATCAATTGCGGTGTCCGGCTTCTTCGTTCCTCGCTTAATCGCGGCGACGTAACGCCCCGCCTTGATCGCTTTGTTCGCGAAATATACAATGCGGTGCCGTCCGGCCTTGGCCGCAAAAGCGTTTTAAAACTATCTCTCCCCGAACTTGAACATATCCTTCGCGAGGGCGTGCCGCAGCTTATCAAAATGGGTTTCGGCAGTCAAAGCGATCTTGAATACATTGAATCACGAGGATATTTTGCCAGTGCCGATCCCGCGGTTGTCTCGGAAGCCGCGAAATCGCGGGGGCTTGATCAATTGGGGACAATCGGTTCCGGCAACCATTTCGCCGAGGTTGAGTATGTGGAAAAAGTTTTTGACCCGGAGGCCTCTCGCGTCTTGAGCCTTGCCGAGGGGCAGGTGACAATTTTGATTCACACCGGCTCCCGCGGCCTCGGCCATCAGATCGCAACGGACTATATTCGCGAGATGATGGGCGCCATGCAAAAATACAGCATTGAATTGCCGGACAGAGAACTTGCCGCAACGCCATTTAGCTCACCTGAGGGTCGTCGGTATTTTTCGGCTATGCAGGCCGGAGCGCATTTTGCATGGTGCAATCGTGAGCTTATTGCCAATTCAATCAGGAAAGTTTGGGCGAGCATCTTCGGCGCTGCCGGAGGCCCGCTTGAGCTTGTTTATGATATTGCCCATAACATGGCCAATCTCGAGCGCTACGCGCTCGAGAAACCACAAATCCGAAACCCCAAACCCGAAACAAATCCAAAAATCCAAAATCCAAAACAAAAACTTACCGAAGTAGTTGTACATAGAAAAGGGGCAACTCGTTCTTTTGGGCCGGGACACCCCGATATTCCGGAGAAATACAAAAACATAGGACAGCCGGTTTTAATTCCGGGCTCCATGGGCACGGCTTCCTATGTTTTGGTTGGCGAGAAGCGTTCTGAAGAGGAGACGTTCGCATCTTGTTGTCATGGCGCCGGCCGTACCATGTCGCGCCATCAGGCCAAAAAAATGGTGCAGGGGAAAGCGCTTCAGCAGGAGCTTGAAAAACAGGGGGTGCACGTCGCGGCCGGTTCTTACTCGGGGCTAGCCGAGGAAGCGCCGAGTGCCTACAAAGACGTAGACCGCGTTGTTGAAGTTGTAGAAAAAGCAGGAATTGCCAAACGAGTGGCCCGCCTCCGCCCGATAGGCGTTATCAAAGGATAGCAAAGTAAGCGATTGCCTGGAGTTTCAAAATGCGCTACCTTTTGGGGTAGCGCATTTTGCTCTTTGAAATAGGCCCACAGCCGAGCTGGGCGGAGGGAGCAACGAGAATGAACGCAGTTGACTGGCTTGTGATTTCGGCCGGCATCCTCGGCCTTGTGGGCTATGTGCCGCAGATAATTGCCATGATTCGTACCAGAAAAATTGACGGGCTGAATATTTGGTGGGTTGCCAGCGGCGAGGTTGCCTGGGTGGTGTGGCTTTGGTACGGAATCTACATCGGCAACAGAAACATGGTCATTTTATATACTGCAGGGTCAGTACTTCAGGGCGCGATACTTCTCCTGCTTCTTAAAATTCGTTACAGTTCAGCCGGGAAATAGCCCGGCCTTTTCATTAATTATCAAAAACGCGGTATGATAATTAAATGGCCCTGATTTTGTCCATCGGCTGGCTGCCGATTACGATTGTTGCCTATTCATTTCACGCCTTCGCCGTCATTCTTGATAAGTTCCTCCTTGCCCAGCGCGTCCAGAAGCCGTCAACATATGTTTTTTGGGTGGGAGTGTTCGGCTTGGGTGCACTGATTTTTGCGCCCATTGATTTTTTCGTTCCGGCTTCATCAGTCATTACCAACGCCTTTATTTCCGGGATTGCTTTCACTTTTGCGCTTTTTTTCTTCTACATCGTCATTCAGGCGGGCGAGGCCTCAAGGGTCGCACCCGTGGTTGGCGCGTTCTCTCCGATTTTTGTCTTTCTTCTCTCCAGGGGGATTTTGGGCGAGACTCTTTCACGCGGCGAACTTACCGCTTTTATTGTTTTGGTTTTGGGAAGCGTTTTAATCTCCCTGACTCACAAAAAAGACGGCTCGGGCATTAATAATCATGACTTTAAGAATATCTTATGGCTTGTCGCCGCATCGTTCCTTTTCGGCGTCACCTACGTTTACGAAAAAGCAGTTTTCAACGAAACTTCGTTTCTGAACGGCTTTATCTGGACTCGCATCGGAGGGTTTGTGGGAGCGCTGCCGTTTCTGGTTTGGAGCCGGAGCCGCGAATCAATTTTTGAGGCGCCGCGAATGGCCGAGTGGACTACTGTATGGGCCTTTTTGGTAAATAAAGTTTTCGGCGCGCTCGGGTTTCTTCTCGTGAGCTTCGCCATCTTCATTGCCCCGAGCGTCAGCCTGGTAAATGCCATGCAAGGGGTTGAGTACGTTCTGATTTTTGTCGCAACGCTTTTGATTTCTAGGTTCCGGCCGGCGTTTCTGGAGGAAGAAATTACTCTCCGAATTGTTTTTGAGAAAACTTTCGCCATACTCCTGATTGGCGCAGCTCTGGCAATGCTCGCCTTTCAATAAAGGGCTTGGCCCCCGTTAGATGAGCGAGCTTGCGAGCTCTATCTAACGGGGCTGCCAAACCTTTACCCTGTTAAATAATTTTGCTCTGCAAAATTAGCGCGAAGCGCTATTTAACAGGGTGCTGAATTTTACCGCGCCCGACTTCGCCTTGAGTGCTTGCTGGAAATTACTTGTTATTCTTAGCTCCACACTATGGAAAAAATAACATATGATTCCATAGAGCGGCGAACTCAAGGCGGGCGGGTAGTTACTCGCTGGCGCTCGTAAATAAAATTCGCATGTTCAAGAAATTTTTCTTTTTCCTCGGCTTGCTGTTAATTGCCGTCTGGTTTCTTTCGCGGCCCGTACCGGCTCCGGAGAATATCGTCTACGGCGTCACTTTTTCCGTGCCGTACGCTCGGGACACACTTCTCCTTGACTGGAAAAAGGCCTATCTCGCCATTCTTGATGAATTGAAAGTAAAGCACATACGCATTCCGGCTTACTGGACCGAGCATGAGGCGGACAAGGGAAAGTATGACTTTTCCAATCTTGATTTTATGCTTCGCGAAGCCGAAGCGCGCGGCGCTGACGTTATTTTGGCTATTGGCCAGAAATTGTCGCGCTGGCCCGAATGCCACATCCCGCGCTGGGCAAACCAGCAACCGCGTCAAGATCGTCATCGCGACTTACTGATTTACTTAGAAAAGGTTGTTGAGCGTTATAAAAACAGTAAAACAATACGTTACTGGCAGGTTGAGAACGAACCATTTTTACCTTTTGGCGAATGTGTTGGGTATGACCGGCGACTTCTTGATGTTGAGATAAGCCGCCTGCGTTCTCTTGATTCGCGCCCAATTGTGGTTACCGATTCGGGAGAACTTTCTATTTGGGCTCAAGCTTATAAGAGGGCTGATATTTTTGGCACCACCATGTACCGAACGGTCTGGAATAAATACGTTGGTTCGTTCACTTACCCACTGAGGCCCGGCTACTTCCGTATGAAAACGCGTATTATGGAATATCTCTACGGCAAAAAGCCGATTATTGTGGTTGAGCTTCAGCTTGAGCCGTGGGCGGATAAAATGCCGGAAGACACGCCTCTTGAGATACAGGAGCGCCTGATGAATAAGGAGAAATTCAACAGCAATATTGCCTATGAGCGCGAAACAGGTTTTCAGGAGGTCTATCTTTGGGGAGTTGAATGGTGGTATTGGTTAAAGGAAAAACACAAGAAACCTGAGCTGTGGGAAGAAGCAAAAAATCTTTTCACGCCGGATAAAAAGTGATATAGTAGTCTGTAAGCAATGGTCGCGTTGTTTACACTTTTTAGCCACTCGGGCTGGCAGTGGGATCCCTGGGCAGGAAACCCATGAGCCTCCTCGGATGCCCGCCCTTTTTAGA
>CAZDKA010000060.1:0-4780 GCA_964505815.1 uncultured Candidatus Saccharibacteria bacterium
TCCAGAAACACTCTCCAGCGCGAGCTGAAAAAATCCGGCTTACTGCGATTATCCCGAAGGCATCCGGCGTAATTAAGATGCGCGCCGACAAAAGCAATGCAGGCATTCCCGGCCGCGGAATCCTCAAATCCGATGTTCACCTGCCGGCATCGGTCTCGCCTGTCAATCACGTCAACACAAGCGCTGTTCAGGCCGGCGCTAAAAATATCGGAGCGCTCAAATTCCGGACACGATTCGGAAAGCGCGGGAATGAATGAATGGAATTCGTTAAAATAGCCGGTGCACATGTTTTCCAGGAAAGACGAGCCGTACGTGGAGCGGCCGCTTGTTAAAATTATCTCATCGCCCTCGCTAAGCTGAATAACCGAGGGTGAGGAATCGCTGCCGGGCACGCTTAAAGCCCTGGGAATTGAAAAGCGATTTCCGCTTATATTTTCAATAGTCCAGCCCTCAAGCGAAATCGGCTGTTTTTTTTCGCCTGATGATGAGAAAAATCCGCCGCGACGAAGAGTGACATATTCCTTATCCGGCCCCTCACGGGTCGTAACCGAAGAAATTCTTACTTCGCCTTTGTAAGGCGATTGCCCTGGCTCGGGTTTTTTATCTTTATCGCCAGCTAACGGAAAATCAAAAAAACCCCTCCCGCCTGGCGGTGCCGGACTTTCAACACCTGACCCTCTGCCAGGACCTGTGGCCAGCGGCCCCGTAGAAAAAAACGAGGTTCCGCTGTAATTGATTAAAAGCACAACGACAATGCCTACTATGATAAAAAATACAATAGGACGCTCCATACCTTTGTAACTTACAACTTACCACTTACAACATACAACATTTCGTTGTTGGTTCTGGGCCTACTTTAGGGTTGCTCCAATAATATCCGAGTGGCCGTTCAAAAATGCTCTAACCCCCATTGATTTTCTGCCCTCGGGATGAAGTTTAAAAACTTTAACGCTCCCGCTTCCGGTTTGAACCAAAAGAGAATCCACATCATGCTGCCATACCAAATCAGCCGTTCCATAGGGCTTTTCTTGGGTAATTGCCTCGGCCTCCTCTATTTCTAATCGTAGCGAATGGCCGTTCTTTTGCCAAAAGGTGTAACTGCCGGGCCATTCCTCAAAAGCGCGTACTTGCCGCTCAATGGCTGACGCCGGTTTTGCCCAGACAATCCTGCCGTCTTCTTTTTTCAGGATTTTTGAATAGGTTGCCAGGGTTTCGTCCTGGGGCACGGGCTTAATCTTGCCGTTAATCCATTTGGGTAGTGTACTAATTAACAGTTCTGCTCCCACTTTCGCCAATATATCGTGTAATTCTTTATACCTAATTTTTGAATTTTGAATTTTGAATTTTGAATTTGCGAGAATTGGTCCATGGTCCATCTTCTCATCCACTTTGAATATAGTCACTCCGGTTTCGGTATCGCCCTTGAGAATGGCGTGTTGGATCGGCGATGGACCCCTCCAGTGGGGGAGCAGCGATGGATGGATGCCCAATGCCCCAAGTTTAGGTCTATCAAGAATGTCCTGGGGGATAATCTTGTTGTAGGCGGCGACTATATATAAATCCGCGTCAGGAATTTTCAATTTCCAATTTTCAATTTTCAAACTCGGCGGTTGAAAAACTGGAATTCCATATTTTTCCGCGTACACTTTGACCGGCGGAGGAGTGAGGATTTGCTTTCTGCCTTTTGGTTCATCTGGATTGGTCACTACGGCGACAATGCTGTAGCCGTTTTTGACCAGCGCTTCAAATACCGGAATAGCAAACTCCGGCGTCCCCCAAAATATTATTTCGGCATCTTTTTCTATACGCCCCATGACGCCTTTTATATTTCTTATGACAATTTTTCTTTATGGATTGTTATTGCTTTTAATAGTTCTTGTGCTTTTTCGCTTTTTGAATAGAATGGGTGGTCGGTTCTCAATACCCCAATCAATTCTTTACTACCAATCGGGGTGTTCTTCAAAAATCTTTTTGCAACGTTAAGTAGATATTTCTCGTAGTTCTTTCGTTTTTCTTTTATCTTTTTTTCTGACACTACAGATAGTGGAATAATTTGATAATCTTTTCCTAAAACCTTTTTGAAGATCCAGAACGCTCGCTCCATGTGCCAATTGGATGTTATGAGTAGTATCTTTTTCCAATTCGAGCGCCTCTTTACTATTCGTCTTACAAAAACTGCGTTGCTAATCGTATCCAGAGATTCCGACTCTGTAATAATCCGACGCACTGCAACTCCGTGCTTTACTAAGTATTTTTTCATTTCATGTGCCTCCGTTGTGCTTGGCACGACCTTCATAAATCCACTCCAGCAGCCACTCAATATAATTGGCGCCGGCGGCAACCCATCACTTTTCTTAAGCAAATTATCCAGCCGCTCTTTCGTCGCGGACGACAATACTCCTTCAGCGGTAATGCCGCCGCCCAAGATAATCATCACATCGATTTTTCGTATATTATTCCTCATGACCCATGACATTTTTTATATTTCTCCCCAACAACATCCTTACATTCTCAAGTTTGTTAGTATGAGTTTATCTCCCGTGACACCTTTGCTGCTTATTGACTTTCGTAAATACCACGCGAATTTATCAATGTCATTTTGTCCTTATTTTAAGGCATTTTAGGGCTATTGACAAATCCTGTGGATTTGCTATACTTGTAACAGAAACTTGGGCTGAAATATGCGAATTGGTGGTACCGCCTTGAGCGGTCGGCTCTCCGAAATCTGGCGGGAGAAGATCCCTAAATGCCTAGCCAGTACCCACTGGGGACCGCTAGGACTAATGCCTGAATCGGTGTAGTCAAAAACCTGGAGGCATTGCGCCCTCCCCACCAACAGTTTCTACCTCATGACCCAATCCTCACGGTGCGGGTCTTTTTCTTTGTCCTCACGCCCCATGACACTTCTTATACTTCTTTACGATTGCCTGCGGCCGTGTCGCTTTCAAAAATTTTATCAGCCTTGTCAATAAAAAGTGTTCCTTGCAAATGGTCAAGCTCGTGCTGTATGACTCGCGCGAAAAAACGCGAGGAGCCGCGCGTGAATTTGCGGCCGCGCTCGTCATAGGCCTCGACAGTAATTTTTTCGTGGCGCTTCACGCTCCCGAATTTTCCCGGGACGGATAGACACCCCTCGGCCCTGTCAATTTTCCTCTTGGATATGTTTTTGACAGCCGGGTTGATAAAAACGTACGACTTCCATTTTTTCTTTTCGGATTCCTGCGGCGCCGGGTGAACCAGGGACGCTTTTTTCTCGGCAAGCAGTTTTTCCACTCGGTCAATCTCTTCGGCCTCTTCCGAGACAATAAAAATTTGCAGCGACTCGCCGGCCTGGGGTGCGGCGAGCCCCACGCCGTCAGGAGTTGAGGCCAGCGTCTCTTTCATGCGCGAAATCAGTCCCTGAATTTTAGGGCTTGAAATTTCAGCAGCCGTCAGGGGGCGAGCTTTCTTCCTCAGAATTTTATTTGGTTCTTTTACTATTTTTCCCATTACGCCTCTTATTTTTCTTCCTCTTGATGCTTTTAAACCTTGCTTCGGCTTTCCGCGGCAATCTCCGAAGCGCGCCGAAAAAATATTTGCCGCGTGCCTCCCGCGGAAGATCTTTTTTTTCAACCACATAGCGCGCGAGCGAGCGTAAGTCGCGTTCGTAATAAAGCTGCGCAATGCCGAGATACGCGGCAAAGCGCTTGGGCTCGCCCATGGCGCGCGATAGATCGTCGGCGAGGACATGCTCTTTGGAGTGAAGATGTTTGTTGCGTTTCAATTCCATAACGCACTGCAGATAATAGCGTATTTTTAGTCTTTTTGAAAGCTTGGCCATGAATAAAAAATGCCGGGGTAACCCGGCTTATGACCGAAACGGCAGAAAGATGTATTCCGGATGCTCGACAATCCTGCGGGCGATATAGGCCCTGCAGTCGGGTCCGTACGGCAAGTAAATGTTTACGCTCTCCCCTATATCACGCAGCAATCCCGCGAAGACGCTGTTGACACCGCGAAGGAGTCCGTGTTCATGACGAGTGCTGCCTATGGCAATGTCAACCTCTGTTGTTAATTCTTCGTCATGGGTATCGATCTGCAAGAAGAGGCCGCTTTCAACCACAAGACGCGATAGCTTGATGAAATTATCGTGAAGCGGCCGCCCCATTAATGTACGATAATTTGGTTCTCGGTAGGCCCCTTTGCAGACACCAATTTGGCCTCTCCATCCATTTTCGATCTCTCCAGCAAGGAACGAAAAAGCGTCTTCAGCATATGCCTGAATGCGAATGCCGATATTGCCGTATTTCGCGGAAAGACGACGAGCGACCTCCCAGGTCTGATCGCGCCACATCAGCCGCTCGGCATCAATCCAAACTCTAATCCCTGATTTTTTGGCCTCGGCGGCAATGATATTAAGGGTAGACGCTGGCTCGAAGCCGACATGGCTAAGCTTCAATGAGATATCACCCAGGATTTTCAGCTTGTTCATCGCTTCTACAAGCGCCAAGTACTCAAGTTTTACCTTCTGAATCTCGTTGCAGTCGGACAATTCTTCGCCGATATAATCCAGCGAAACAAGGAACCCGTCCTGGTTTAAACGGCGCGCCGTGCCGAGTGCCGATATTCTGTCTTTTCCGGCAATGAAACGGCGGGCGAACATCCAGACCAACCGCTCGGGCATTGCTTTTCCTACAGCAAAACCGAGTATCCGGCCAAACGCCTTGTTCAGCATTTGCATCTCCATTGTCAAAAAACTTATTGTCGGTTCATTAATACAATTTATTTACGCTTGAGTCAA
>CAZDKA010000061.1:0-4697 GCA_964505815.1 uncultured Candidatus Saccharibacteria bacterium
TCCCTGATATGGACCACCGGGTCGTCCCTGATATGGCGATGCCTTCCAACCCGACGGAGGGATTGTCATGGCAAAGAGTCTGGTCTATATCTCCGGCGCGTTGTCGGACTTGCCGGAGAACGCTCGGGAAAAGTACCTCACCTTCTACGAGGCCATCGGACGTGCGGTGGAGTCCATCGGGCTCACGCCGTACTTACCCCACCAAAACACGGATCCCGTGCGACACAAGAATGTCACACCCGCAGAGGTGGATATGATTGATCGCACGGCTGTTACGTCGGCCGTGCTCGTCGTTGCCGTCGCGGACAACCCGTCACTCGGTGTCGGTATCGAAGTTGAGATGGCATACCACGCCGCTAAGCCGGTGATGCTTCTCTGCCACAAGGAACGCATAGAGCAGCGGCGCATCAGCCGCCTCATCCGGGGTAATCCGGGTGTGGTTCACGAGATCATCTATGCGAACCGCGATGACGCGCTTGAAAGGCTGGAAGTGCTGATCCGCGCTTTTCTGAAGCGGCGGGCGGAGAGTATCCTGCCGCGAGCGCTTGTGATTTCGCCGTCGTAGTGCTAGGAGGGTGGCAAGCAGAAAAAAAGCTAATGTGAAAGAAGGCACACAAAGCGGCCTCAACACTTTGATGGTTGAGGCCATTTTCTTTACTATACTATTTATCTTAGCTGTCTATGGGGAAGTTTTATATAACCGGTGTTTCGGGTACTGGTAAGTCAACTCTTGTCCAAGAATTAGTCAACAGAGGAATCGCTGCCTTTGATATGGATTTGATTGCTGGCTTGTGCCACTGGCGAAATAAGGTTCACCCCGTTACAACCGGACGCCCCATGCTTTCGGGTCAGGGAAGAAGGCGGAACTCCAAAAGTCAAAGAGAAGCCCCGGCCTTTAGGCCGGGTTGTAACGGGGTTCACGGAGGTGGGGCCGACTATCAGCCGGGTATTGGCCGGGATTGGTTGGATGCGCATGACTATATTTGCGATCCGGTTAAACTGGAAGAGTTAATCGGAGGCCACTCCGATAGTAACATAGTGGTGGCCGGTCTCGCTTCCAATCAGGATAACTTTCTGAATTTATTCGACAAAATTTTCTTACTGCATTGCAGTGAAAAAACTTTTATCGCGCGCCTTGACGATCGCAACAATAATGGATTCGCAAAAGACAAGACCGAGCAGGAGCATATTTTAAGCTGGTATAAGGATTTTGAGGATAAAATGTTAAGGCGAGGCGCGGTACCAATAAACGCGGAAAATTCAACTGCCGCTATGGCCGATGAGATTATTTCTGAAATGAGCGGTTAAGTGAATGATACTTTCGATTTGATTTTTAATGCTCTCCATACTGTTTCGCCTTACAAAGAAGATTACCGCGGAACTCAAACGTATTTAATGATTTTGTCTGATTTTGATTCACAATTGAAGCTCCGCGCTCGCAAATCAATTGATCCTTGCGAGCGCTTTTGATTTGCGGGATACTGGGGGCAGAAGAGACCGTGAGCGGAAGGAGGATTGCATGCTTAGTCTCGGCGCATTGCCTGCTTGTGTTCGTTATGCGGTATAGAATTTGCTGGCCATTTTCACGCGGTGGTGTGGATACCGAGAGGCAAGTCGTTTATGCCAAGAGCGCGCTTCCTGGAATGAAAAGCTGATGAATTGGTGGGAAGGCGCAGGGCCGTTGCCGGAATCGCGGCGAAGTCATCTCATTGCGCGTCTTGATCTTCTGTTTGTTCTGGTACTTGTGCTCGGACTCTTGGTATTCGGTATGTGGGGAAAGACGCCAAACTAGTTCTCTTGAGGTTGGGTAAGGCGGGGTCTAGCCATCGGCCCCTTTTTTAAAAAGGCGTGGATAAAGTTAGGTGGACGCAACGATGGCGAGGTAAGGACTTATTGCTGCTGAAGATGTTTGAGAAAGAAAAGCAGCAAGCATTACACTCGGTTGTTTAATTGCGCTAAGGTCAATGTGATTTTTTCGTATTTTGCCTTCGAAAGAACTATAGCTTAGCATGGGGGTATGCTTTTTCTCAAAAAAGTCGGAAAATTTTTTTTCTGGATCGTGTTGACCGCCATTTTACTGTGGGTTGGGATGAAAATTGCGTTTGTATGGTATGAGCAAAAAAATACGGTAGCGGTAAGCGGCAATATTCCGGATTTGTTTCCTATTCTTGTCATCAGTGGCGGCGATCAGTCGCCGACCGCAAAAGCGATATATTATCGCGACCTAAAAAATGTCACTGGCCAGATGTCTTCCTATTCTTTTCTCGTGCCGAAGGGGAAGGAAGAACTGCTGAACAGTCAGCTGCGAAATCAAAGCCGGAGTTTGATGAGTCCGCCCGATTTTAACTCGGAATCAGACAATCCTTGGTTCGCTAGTTTTGAGGTCAAAGAAATTGCTCCTGGCCGCCAGACGATTCGCTTGTCAAATACTTGGGATGACGATCGCGTTAATATAGGCTGGTATGAAGCAACGGATAAAGAGTCCTTCCCAAAGAAATACCGGTATTATTTTGGAGGGGTTTTTGCTTTGCTAGCTTTGGGGTTTTCAATCTTCTTTACAATAGTTTCTTTAGTACTAATTAGGTTAGTCATTCGATGGAAAAGCCACTCCGTTGTGGCTCCTAGCTGATGGCATGACTACAGATCAAAAATTCAGAAAGGCATTGCTGTATTTTCTAGAGCAGCCGCGGATCCACGTGTCTTTTGATGACGCAATGCGAAATTTTCCGCTGGAGTTTATAAATAAAAAACCAAAGAGCGTGCCTTATTCTTTTTGGCGGCTTTTGGAGCATATCCGCATTTCCCAGCGGGATATTATAGATTTTCTGGAGAAACCGGATTACGAAGAAATAGAATGGCCGAAAGATTATTGGCCCAAGCCTGGCGCGAAGGCGACTAAAGCGATGTGGGATAAAACAGTCCGAGCGCTTAAGAAAGATTTTGAGGTTTTGAAAAGAGTCGCCAAGAATCCCAAAAAAGATTTATTAGCCATGCACCCGGTTAAAGGCAGCCAAATTTTCCGCGGTGCCGCGCAGATTATGGGACACAATAGTTATCATTTGGGGGAATTCGTTTTAATGCGCCGCGCTATGGGTATTTGGAAACGTTGAATGCGTTTTGCCGGAACGGTAGCCGCCGGCCTGTTTTATGTGTACAATTGCAGTAACAGAATAAAAGCATGACGCGTTATCAAAAAGTTCTCCTATCGCTATTCGTTCTGGTCTGGGTATGGGCGGCCATCAATCCGGCGTTCCGGCACGGTTGGCTGCTCGAAAACTACCTGGTGTTTATTTTTATCCCAATTATTCTAGTAACCGGCCGCTATTTTAAGCTGTCGAATGTTTCGTACACTCTGATCACGATTTTTATGATTCTTCACGTGGTCGGCTCGCACTACACTTATGAAAAAGTGCCGTTCGGCTATATGCTGCAGGATTGGTTCGGAGCCGAGCGGAATATGTACGACCGGCTGGTGCACTTTTCTTTCGGGTTCTTGCTGGCTTACCCCGTTCGCGAAGTGTTTGTGCGCATTACCAAAGCTAAAGGTTTTTGGGGTTACTATCTGCCGCTTGATGTGACACTTTCCCTGTCGGCCGTTTATGAAATTATTGAATGGCTGACCGCGCAAAACGTGGGTTCGGCAGCCGGCATTGCGTTTCTCGGCGCTCAAGGCGATATCTGGGATGCCCAGAAAGACATGACTATGGCCGGGATTGGGGCGATCTTGGCCATGCTTATTATTTTCCTGATCAACTGGCGTTATAACCGAAACTTTGGCAAGGAGCTTAAAGAAAGCTTTAAGATTGGAGATCACGATGCGCCGTTAGGGGAAGTTAAGCTCGCGAAAATGCTGCGTGACAGCGCGCGGGGCCGCTAGCCGCCGAATGCAAACAGATGCTTCGCAAAGATATTCGGCAAAACCCCGGCCTGCACCGATCCTTATGGAAAAAGAGCTTAAAATTGCCGCATCCGGTAATAAGTTTATCTATGGAGTGTTGCGTGGCGCGCTCCGAGGCCCGCTTATAGTTTTTGTGCATGGGCTCTGTGGCGATAAGAACGAACACCAATTTTTCAATGGAGCGCGTTTTTTCCAAAAACACGGATTTTCCTCTTTCCGATTCAACCTCTACGGCTGGCAGAAAGATGCTCGGAAGCTGCATCAATGCACGCTGGAAACGCATGCTCGCGATCTTGACCGCGCAGTTGATTACTTCCGCAAAAAAGGAGTTAAGAAGATTTTTGTCGTTGGCCACAGTTACGGCGGCAGTACGATTCTCGTGTCCGAGAAGAAAGATTTTAACGCTGTGGTGTTGTGGGATTCATCGCACCGGTCAAGCCGACTGCTAGCCAAGGCGCGCTACCTGAAGAAGTTTGACGGATATTTGGAGTTTGAGGAAGCGGCTTATGGATTCCTCGTCGGGAAAGCGATGGTGGAACAAGCCAAACGCTCTCGCGTGGAAGAAAAAATTATGGACATTCACGTACCGATTAAGATTATTGTTGCGGGCAGGGGCGTGCTCGCGAAAGGCGGGGAGTGGTATTACCGGCATGCGAATAAACCGAAAGCGTTTACGATAATTCTGGGCGCGGATCACACTTTTGACGAAGACGGCGCCGAGGAAAAACTTTTTAAAGAGACGCTTATCTGGTTCAAGAAGTTTAAATAAGAGCCGCATATGTTCCAAGTCAAAACAATT
>CAZDKA010000062.1:0-4265 GCA_964505815.1 uncultured Candidatus Saccharibacteria bacterium
GGTTAGTCCACCCGGAAGGCGAGTATTCGGGGGCGCAGACTCGAACGCATCCGGTGCTTTAAAAAAGGAGGGGTCAGAACAGATCTGCGACGAGGGGATGACCCACGCCCCGTATCTCTCACAGGGATACGGGGTCTTTTCTTATCTCTGCGTCCCATGATACTTCTTATATTTTGCAGTTACTTTATAACATACCAACATTCTCAAGTATGTTGGTATGTTGTTAACCCCCCGCGACACTTTTATATTTGTTTGCATACCCACAAGGGGCATGGTAAGGTGTGGTCAGTTCCATCAATCAATTCCATCAATCAACTGGAGGTGCCATGAAAATTCCTACTTCTCTGCTGTTTTTCTATACTATTTCAATAATCTTAGTCAGTGCTGTAGGAATCTGGTGTTGGAATAACCTTCAAGGTGGAGTGTTAGCCATCGCCATGGTAGGTTCGGTAGGTCTTACGATAATGTTGTGCGTAGGACTCTATACCGACTTTCGGGCCCGAACCTCAAGGTGAGGGCTTTTTTTATTTCCCATGACACCTCTTATACCTTTTTATTCCCTCTCCCCTTTTACAAAAATATAGCGAGTTTCGCGGTGTGTTTTCCCAAAACGGTTTTTTGCCTCAAATTCAAGCTCGTTTAACCCTTTCAATAAAAGCGCTGAATCGCGAAATTCTCCCAAGTCATTGACCGGAAGAGGCCGGCCGTTCAAAAAAACATCGGCTCCCTCCTCGGCTCTGCCGGATACTTGAAGGACATTTGATTCCGTAGTCAAATCATCTGCCGGTGACGAGATCGTAAGACGCGGCTCGCCCAAGACATACCGGAATTCATACAGAAAGTATACGCCAACCGCAAGGAGTGCTGCAAGAAAGAAAAAAAGCGCGGCCCTGCCCTGACCGAGAAGTGCCGAGATAATCCAGGCCTCCGCTCTTGGCTTTGTTGGCTTCTGGTCGCTTTTCGGATGAAACTCGGCCCACTCTCTATCAAATGCGGAAAGCATATCATCCGCGTAAAAGCCGAGATGCTCGGCGTACTTTTTCAAAAATCCGCGGGCGTACACTCGCGGTGGGATATGCGCAAAATCGCTCCGCTCAAGCGCCATAATGTATTTTGCGGAAATCTGCAATTTGTCGGCAACTTCTTTTTCCGAGAGGCCGAGTTCTTCTCGCGCCTCCCGGAGCGTTTCTCCAAAATTCATTGCTTGTTTTGTAGCATGAAGCCGCAATCTACACAAGCAATAAAGAATAACAGGATTTCATTTTAATAACTTTTGGCCGATTGGCCAACTTATGCAAGAAAAATGCATAAGCCATGATGGTTTATCCTTACCCCGTTAGAAGCCGCGTGCGCGTAAATCTTTTGCAAAGCTTAGTCAAAGTCTGTAAGATGGTTGTATAAATTCATTTTGGTTCTACGACAAGCACGCGCACTGCTTCTAACGGGGTTTAATTAGAAGATGCATGATTCTTCTCTACAATTCGGGCCGCTGACAAGGGTACAGCGCCGGGCGGTTTTCTACCTTGCGGTTTTTTTGTTTTTTGTTATCGTGCCGCTTGTCATTTTTTATTCTCTTGGCTATAACGTTGACGTAAAAAACCGCAATTTGTTTCGCACCGGCGGCATTTTTGTAAAAACGAATCAGACCGGCTTCCGGCTGTTTATTAATAACCAGCTCTCCAAAGAATCAAGCTTCATTTCTTACGGGACGCTGGTTACCGGCTTAAAGCCCGATTTGTACTCGGTACGCATAGAAAAAGAAGGGTTTCGCCCGTGGCTCAGGTTTATTCATGTTGAGGCCGAGTCGGTCAGCGAATTCCGCTACATTTTCCTTATCCCGGAAAAACTTGAAGAAAAAGAAATTCTTGACCTCTCGCGCCGAAACCTCACCTTTTCGTGGTTTGAAGCTCTTCCCGCAAGCCCATGGGTTATGATTGGGACCAAAGAAAAAGCCGCGTTCACCTATCTTTTCAACCGCGAAACAAAAATATTTGACGCGGTTGAGGCCTTTGACGATTTTCGCTGGGACAGCGCCTCGCGCCGGCTCCTGGTAAAGAGATCAAATCCGCTGCGCTTCGCCGTTGTACTTCTTGCTTCCGGCAGGGTGCGCGAGGAAAAACTTCGTTTTCCAAAAGAGCTCGGCCAAATAAAGATGGCTGACTTTTATGGGGCAAACAACTTTTTAGTTCTCGGTTCGGACGGCAAACTCTCCAGAGTTCAGCGCGGCACCGGATTGATTACCCGGCTTCTTTCTGATATGCACTCATTTGCCGTTTCAGAATCGCAGATTTTGTTTATAAGCAATAGCGGTTTTTTCTCCTCGTCCGATCTCGGGGGAGAAAATATTGAAAATTACGGGAAAAAAGGCTTTTTTATCTCTGAGGGAAAGGTAAGGATGGAAACGAACGGTCTCGGTGATTATTTTCTCGTTGATTCTGCCGGAGGATTTTTCATAAAACGAAGAGACGAGCCGGAGGTCGCACCCTTTTCCGGTAACGTCCTAGGCGCGGAGTTTACAAGCTCGGGCAACAAGCTGCTTTTTTGGTCTAAAAATACGGCGGAGGCGCTATGGCTAGCAGAGGAATCGCATCAACCATTTCGCAAAGCCGGTGAACGCCAGCGCGTGCTCTCGCTCGGCGATCAGACGCTAAGCGCGGCGTCCTGGCTCGGTCCGCTGGAAGAGCATGTAGTTTTCGGAGCCGGTTTATTTCTCGGCATTGTTGATATTGATAACCGCGGAGGCGGACCCTCAACTACTCTTTTGCTTGATAACGCCGACGGACCTGTTAAGTATCATCGGTCGAGCGGGCAGATTTTCAGGGCAAGCAAAAGTTTTCTCTTCGCAACCCGCATTTAAAAAATCCCGTTTTTCAAGGGTTTCAAAAATAAAAACCGTAGGGCGAACCTACGGGTCACTGATGGAATTACTTCACTGCTTTCTCAAGCAATGTCACAAAATTTTCAATATCTTCTTCAGTCGTATCGAAAGAAGTCATGAATCGCGCTTCTCCTTTTTCTTCGTTCCATACGTAGAAGAAATACTCTTCCTGAAGTTGCGGGACAACCTTTTTAGGAAGAACTGCAAATACGGCATTTGACTGTATCTTTTGGGTGATCTGAATCTGCGGAATAGTTCGGATTCGACGAGCAAGCTCCTGTGCCATTTTGTTGGCGTGCGCCGCATTCTTCTGCCACAGATCATCGGCAAGCAAGATACTAAACTGCGCGGAGATGAACCTCATCTTTGAATAAAGCTGCATTCCCTGCTTGCGGATGTATTTGAAATTGGCCGCAAGGGGTTTATTGAAGAAAACAACCGCTTCTCCAAGCATCATGCCGTTCTTTGTCCCACCGAACGAAAGTGCGTCAACTCCCGCTCTTCCAGTAATGTCGTTGAGGCCTACCTTAAGATTCACAGCCGCGTTACCAATCCGCGCTCCATCCATATGAACGAGCATGCCATTCGCATGAGCAAAGTCAGTAATCGCTTTTATCTCGTCCACCGAATAGACCGTGCCGTACTCCGTCGCCTGCGTTATCGACACCACCTTTGGCTGCACATGGTGTTCATCTCCAACCCCATGAGCGTGCTGCCGAATCTGCTCCACTGTAATTTTACCGTCTGGAGAAGAAATCGGTATGAGTTTGCATCCCGTGAACTTTTCAGGGGCACCGCACTCATCCACATTGATATGAGCGACGGATGAACAAAGTATCCCGTTGAACGAATCGGTCATTGCTTGCAAACTTAGGACGTTTGCGGGAGTTCCTCCGTAGATGAAGAAAACTTCAGCGTCACCAAATAGCTCTCGAAACTTTGCCACTGCCTCTGCAGTCCATCGATCGTCGCCGTATCCAACAGCGTGACCCACATTCGCCTGTTCGATTGCTTTCAAAATAGCAGGATGAATACCCGCATTGTTATCGCTTGCAAAACCTCGTAGATGCTTCATATTTTCCTCCAGTATGTGGTGTGAGCTTAAACTAAAATAGCACAGTTCGTGCTATTTAGCAACATCACTGCGATTTCTCAAGAACTTTTCTGGAGACGGCGTGTCTGGGGAGCGCGTTTACGGTTCCATGCCAAGCGAGCTTTCAAAAAATTTTCCATTGCGGAGATTTGAGAATTCCAATTTTATATCGAGTGAGCCGATATGCTTTTGAGGGCCTCGCGCAGGCCGAGCGGGCATGGTTGTCGCCGAAAGCGACAGAGCGAGGCCGAGCGGGAGCGCGTTTGCCTCGCTGGGGCAAACGATAGCGTCCCG
>CAZDKA010000063.1:0-3991 GCA_964505815.1 uncultured Candidatus Saccharibacteria bacterium
GGGCGTGGCGGAATTCCTCCCCCCAACCCCCTCCTTCCGCCACGCCCTCGCTTGGGGAACGGAAATTTGCGGCGACAGGATTCTCGCTCTTGCCCCACCCTCCCAGTGCGCGAGCGAGATTTGGGAACTCCCTTGTATTAAAATTTAACATATGATAAGCTCTTTACAAATGCTTCACTTCTGTGTAAGGATAGCATATATACAACAATAGCGTAAAACCTATGGATAAACAAGACCCAAAAAACGAACACCCGAGAGATCGCTTCAAGCGACTTGCTACTGCCCGGACAAACATCGTCCTAAAACGCCTAAAAGTCTTGGGAAATTGTTCAAATCGGAGTATCTACGAATACGACGAACAGGATATTGATAAAGTTTTTTCGGAGATTGAACGCAAGGTTAAGGAGACGAAGGCAAAGTTCCATTTTCCAAAAAAGAAGGATTTCAAACTATAATCTCATGACAACACAACAGAAATTAAATAAAGAAATTCTTCAAAAGCTCATCAAGGCAACCACCCAAGAAGAAGTAACGCATTTAATCCAATCGCATCCGTTTTTCAAAAATTGTAAGTGGGTGCCTTATGGAAATCAGGAGAACAACGCCGGAACAATCAAAGCTCAATCTCCCGACCCTGTTGGTGCATTGGTTGAGAAAATTACAAACGGCATTGACGCTCTCTTAATCCGGATGTGCTGGGACAATAAAATTGACCCCACCTCATCATCTGCTCCACAAAGCCAAAACGATGCGATTAGAAAATTCTTCGGCGATAAGGTCGCAAATTTTGATCTATCAGACAAAGAAGTCCGAGAAATCGCACTAAAGACCGTTCGCATTATCGCAGAAGGAACGCCTGAAAAGCCGACAATTTCAGTTTTTGATTTTGGCGAAGGGCAACATCAAAAGGATTTCCCAAAAACTTTTCTCTCCATCGGCGGCTCTAACAAAATAAAAATAAAATTTGCTCACGGCGTTTATAACCAAGGCGGCTCCGCCGCCCTGAAATTCTGTGGCAACGGCTATCAACTTATCCTTTCGCGCCGCGCGCCAAATATCAGAAACGGCGCAGAAGATTTGTGGGGCTTTGCTCTCGTTCGTGAATGGTATGAGCCGGGTTTTAAGGCGGAATCATATCAATACTGTGTTGTTGATGGTGAAATACCATCAATACCTTATGAGCCGTTGAAAATCCTACCTGATGGAGATGCTTTTGAAAGCGGAAGTTTTGTGCGCCTGTTTAGCTACACATTGAAAAATCCCAATTTCTTTATTACCGGTCAGCGCGATAGAGAATTGGCTCGCGAAATCAATAAGCGATATTTTTCAATGCCACTTCCTATTCAGCTCAATGAACTACGCACGCAATTGCGTGGATGGTCAGAGAAAAATAAAGTTACGAGAATTTACGGCCTCTGGCGACTATTGAAAAAGCAGTTTGATGATAAGGCGGTTATCCGAACCGTCCTCCCCCTCAAAGCAGAGCTTGGTGTTTTCGGCTTGAGAAACATTGAGATTGCTGTTTTGAATGACGAAGGAGACGCGGGCCAGTCATACAAAAACCAACAGGAGAAAATTTTTCTTACTGTAAATGGTCAATCGCAACACACGGAAAGCGTAAATTTTCTCAAAACAAATTGCCTCTTGCCTGACCTCGCGCCGTATATGATTGTTCACATTGATTTATCCAATGCCACTTATCAAGCAAACAAAATTTTTCACACGGCAAGAAGCGGGGTCATTGATATTCCGGAATATGCAGAATTCCATAAGCGATTGACCGATTCTATAAAAGGAGATGAGACACTTAAAGAACTTAACCGCGAATACAAGGAAAGGAAACTAAGAAATGCTCAACCGGAGGACAAAGACCTTTCTCGTTATATTGGGCGGCTGGTAAAAGATAATCCATTTCTTGCGGCACTCTTAAACACAGGAGACGAAGTCCCGACCGAGAAGCCAAAAGGGCCGAAGAAAGATTATATCGGTGAATACATCCCAACAATTTTTGATATTGGAGAAAACAAAAAGAAAATACCATATAACCGCTACGCGAGGTTGAGGATAAAAACCGATGCTGTTAATGATTACCTCACTCGCGCAAAAGATAAGGGCGAGTTTCGTTGGACTTCCTCAAAGCTAGTTCAAATCAACCATTATTCGTTAAAAGATGGATTTCTACCGATTCGCATTGAACCGGTAGCAGACGCGAAGCCGGGAAGCGTGGACACGATAACCTTTGAATTGACACGACCAAATCAAGACCCTCTCAAAGCTGATCTAAAAATAACCATCGGTGAATTTGAGGAGCCAAAAACAAGTCCGCATGGCACTCCTAAACCACCAACGAAACTCGCTTTGAAATTGCCGGAATTAAAAGCCGTGCCAAAAGAAGATTGGGGAAATTTTGAATCAGTATATGGAAGCACTTGGACGGGACAAGATATTGTTAAAGTACAAGAAGATCAGGACGGTATTACTGTCTATGTGAACAAAGAGCCGGACGCACTCACAGAATTTCCAAAAAGAAATCCGCGCTACTCATCGGGAGATGCAATGGCGGCTCTTCAAAAACGGTATTTGGCGAGCGTCTATCTCTACTCTGTTGCTATGTTCTTTGATATGAAAGACCAAGCAGAAAAGAGGGACTGGGCGATACCCGCCTCAATGCGAGCCATTAGTAAGTTTCTCCTTGACCTCGCCTTTACAGCTAGGGTTGCAGATCAAATAGAAGAAGATTAGACCTTCTCCATCACAACTACATACTCGTATTCGTAAGCGCGTATTTTGGAAGGATTATCTTTGCCGGTAAATTTTCCGCTCTCCAAATCCCGATAAGGAGTAATCATTTTGTTTGGGATTTCCCTTTTGATAAATTCTGGTTTTCGGAAACCGGCCGCTTGCATTTGTTCGGCGGCAACTTGTGCGTTCAAAATTTCCACACCACGCAAGCTCGTGTTGCCGATGATGATACACGCCTTCGCACCAGTTTTAAGTATGCGGTGCATCTCGCCAAAAACTTTCTTCATGTCTAAAAAGTAATTTGCAACATCAACAGCAAGCGGCCTCTCAACTTTTGCTAAATCATCAACAATTTGTTTTGCTATTGAGCTGTTGAAGTCGCCGCTTTTTTCCTCTTTTGAACTTGTGCCGATAAAATTTCTGCGGAAATCTATGAACTCTTTGCTGAAGTGATGCCATTTCTTAAAATGTTTTGGATCATCACCAAACCAAAGCAACGAGAGCTGATGAAGGTCAGCATATTCGTATGAGGTAACATAAGGTGGTGATGTAATAATTAGGTCAATGGAATCAGAATCAAGCGGAAGTTTCTTTGTGGAATCTCTACGATACATTTTTGCAGAAGTACTGCTGTATCCGGATTGAGCAAGGGTAGCGTAAAATTGCTCATTCTTCTTTATCATTGAATCAAGATGTCGCAAAAATGTTTCCTTGGGATTTGGCAGAATTTTGTCCTTATCAATTGTTGGTTTGATACTTTTCATCAGCCAGCGAGAGCAGTTTTTAAGGTTGTGAGAAAATGAGCAGAGGAAAAAGCGGCGAACATTATGATTTTTGATTTTTTTGATCGCGAAATAAATTTTGTCTAATTCTTGAATCGTTGGCTCATCAAACCAATAATTGATACGCTGATGGTGACTAAACGAAACTGCTGGAGCATTTTCGTAATACTTCAAAAATTTATTTCTATTGTTTGCAAGCGTCTTTGGTTTGATTGCGGTTGTTTTGGTTTGTGTGATAAGTTTGGCAACCGGATTTATGTCAAAACCGATACTCTTGTGTCCCAACATTTTTGCTTCAACCAAAGTCGTGCCACATCCGCCGAACGGATCGCAAACAACTTGTGTACCGCTTGGAGCATAGTCCTCAATCAGTTTTCGGACAATTTGCGGAATAAACTTTGCTGGATAGCGATGATAATCGTGAGTGAAAGCGGTTGTTTGCGACCGTCCGGCATCACGAAAAGACC
>CAZDKA010000064.1:0-1595 GCA_964505815.1 uncultured Candidatus Saccharibacteria bacterium
TGTGGCGCTCCGGCAAAGAGTTTGATACTGAAGCCAAGTTGGGCGAACGTAGTTAAAAAAAGGGCGTTTGCCCTTTTTTATTGTACCTCAATGTCTTTGAGTCGCTCGAGGTCTTCTTTAATCTCTACGGCCAAATCAGGTCCAGCTTTGTACTCCTTAAGAATGAGAAGAAGAATCTTTTTTTTGTTTTGAGGATCGGCACCCTTTGACAGAAGATAGAGCGCTTTTGCTCCGATTTCTTCCTCAACCCAGCTAAACCCTCCGATTCTCGGCTCACTCATGTTGTAGCGCTTCTGGTGGCCGTACTTTTGCACGAGTTCCAGCAAAAGCTCAACCGCTTTTTTGGAGTAGGCCGGATCGCGCCACTTCTTGGTTTTGTTGTTGAACTCAACGATGCACGCCTCACGCGCCGCGCTTCTCTCGGCAGTATCGCCGGCATTCTGCTCAACGCACCTATACATCCCCACCCTTAACGGATAAATCTCCGGACGCTCAACGTCTTTCAAAAACTCTGCAATCCGCAGCTTAACCTCGGCCGTAAGCGGCGAGTTCGGATATTTCTTGAGAAAGGCCTCGTACTTTGCGATTTTCGCGAGATACAGTTCCCGCCAGTTGGGAATAGAGGTGTCCATAGGATCGGAAAACGGCGAGAGGACGATTTTTTCGTACTCTGTAAACTCCTGTGTAACGCCGGCCCAAAGAGGAACAGCGTTGAAGAAAAGCGCTGTTATGGTAAACAGAGAAACCAACGCTCGTCTCATTCCTGACTCCTTGTTTCAAAGAGCTATATATAAAAGATTTTACCACATTCTGCCTACAACAGGCAGGCCTCTACAATTTTGTCTAAGTTTTTCAGTTAGCAGACAAACATCACATTCTTTTTCCGATCGAGATAGCACGCGAGAACGAAAGTTAACGCAATAACGGCAAGCAGCCAGAAAAATACTGCAACGCTAGCCATGGTCTCCGGCGAAGTTATTGCGGCAAGAAATGAAAAGACGATGATAACGCCGAATGCCAAAAGAATTACCGGCAGCCACCAATCGCGGCCGGGAAGTGCGGCGTAAAACGATAAAAGCCCCCTATCAAGAAGATTCAAGGTCATATGGCTTGAAAGCTCGCGGGCCAGCACCCCCTTTGATAAAGTTTTCCACCGAGGGATCAAATACATACGCTCCTTGCCCATGGAGTCAACTGAAACAAAGAAAAGAAACCGCCCCATCCCAAACGGCCCCCTCCATTCTTTCAAGGTGATGCGCCTTATGGACTGATACGGCAGGGAGTAGGAACCGAAGCCGAGATAAATTATGCGGTCATTGGCAAAAATTATTTTTTCGGAAAACAGGGTCGTAACGCTTTTGAAAAGAGGAATGGCCGCAAGCGCGAAGAGAAAAGCAAAAATCATAAAGAAAAATCCGGCCTGAAGTTTCTGCGGCTCGTAGCGAAATGTCGCGTATGTGCCGTGTATTAAAATGAGCGTGACTATAACCCATCCGGCAAGTGCAGGCAAAAGAAGAAAAACGGTGTGCCATACGCCGTCGGCCCAAAAATCTTTCCTTATAACCACATTTCCGTGTCTATCAATGGCCATATTT
>CAZDKA010000064.1:1695-3896 GCA_964505815.1 uncultured Candidatus Saccharibacteria bacterium
ATACAACAAAAACTATCAAAAAGCGTGGATTAATGAAGAATCCTGGGAAGAAAAGAAAAAACGCGCCGGAAAGGTATTTGGCCGGCTTTTGAAGACCTATCCTAAGGCGAAAATCGTTCTTAAATACGGCAATTCAATGCAGCTTCTGGCCGCAGTAATTTTATCGGCCCAAGCCACTGACAAGAAAATAAACGAGATCACCTCAACTCTTTTCAAGAAATACAAAACCGTTGATGATTTCGCCGGGGCCAATCCAAAAACTTTTGAGCAAGAAATCCGACAAGCCGGATTCTACCGCCAAAAAGCAAAAAGCATTATTGAATCGGCGTGCATCATCCGCGACAAATTTGGAAGCCGGGTGCCGCGAGCAATGGAAGAAATGCTCCAGCTCCGCGGTGTTGCCAGAAAAACGGCTAATGTTGTTTTGGGCAATGCTTATGGCGTAGTTGAAGGAATCGCAGTGGATACGCACGTCCGCAGGCTATCGCAACGAATAGGGCTTACCGAAGAAGACAATCCTGTAAAAATTGAACAGGATTTAATGAAACTCTTCCCTAAAAAAGATTGGTTTAAACTCACCTACATCTTGATTGACCACGGCCGCGCGATCTGTGCTGCAAAAAACCGGAAGTGCGCCGTATGTCCCATCAAGGATATTTGTCCGTCATCGTTAGTTTAGGATTTGCATTTGTATATTTAGTGATGTAATAATATATGCGCACTTTGAAATTTTAAATCGGGAGGCATCAATGGGAGATTCGAAAGAAAAAAGGCAAAAGTTGTCGAACAAAGAATTCGGGGCTTATCGAGAGGCCGTTAAAGAAGAAGGGCTGCCGAGGTACTTATCCAGTGAGGGAAGACCAAATAAAGCCCTAAAGATAATGTGGGACTTAAGAGAGAAATACGGATTTGGAATACGCTTAGCTACAAAGATAACTGAAGATGGTTATCTTGAATACGATGTGGCAAAATAATGGGCACCACACATATAATCCGAGACAATACAATCTCGGATTTTTATACTGATAAGCCAGCAATGATCACATAATCACAACCCAGCTGGACCCACCGTTTTTAACCCGTCCTGTTTTATCGGGTGGATTGGCACTTCGGACAAAACGATGTGCCGCGGCCGGCAGTGATGATTCGCTGTAGCGCCTTCCCGCAACGGAGGCACTTTTCCCCCGCTCTATCGTAAACTTTGTATAACTCCTGATAGCGGCCTTTTTTGCCGTCGGGATGTCCCCAGTTCCGCATGCTGGTTCCGCCGGCTTTTAATATTTCGGTGATTGTTTTTTTAAGTGCGGCAAAAAGCGAACTAATTTCTTTTTTGGATAGCGACGAGGTCTTTCTTTTCGGGTGGATTTTGGCCTGCCACAGCGACTCATCGGCAATGATATTGCCCACGCCGGCAATAATGTCCTGTCTCAAAAGAAATGCTTTAACTATCTGATCGCCCTGTTTTATTTTCTCGCGGAACTCTTCAAAGGTGAGTTTTTGCAAGTCAACGCCAAGCGTTTTAAGGTATTTATCTTTTTGTAAATCTTCTGACGAGCCGTACCAGACCAGACCGAATTTTCTTGGGTCAGTAAAGCGCAGTTCCGAGCCGTCTGAAAATTTGAACAAGAAATGAATCCACCGTTCCGGCCTTACTCTAATGTTCTCAAGAACATTAGAGTAAGCTTGGCCCTTATACTCAAGGCGGCCCGCCTGTGTAGACGAGGCTCGCCTCACGAAGATGAGGCGGCCGGACATGCGCTGATGAAAAGCAAGCATACGCTCCGGCTTGCCCCGCACCGAGCTTACTCTGGTGCGGGGTTTTCTGGCCCGCTTCGCTCTTGCTCCAGCGAGGCGAGAAAGATGCAAAAATATAACCTTGCCGGTTCTATGACCGTCAATAATCTTTCTTCCACGGATATCGCGTTTTACAAAATCGGGACGGGCAAGGCGCAGTCCGCGCGGCCAATCAGTCCAAAAATCAACAAGGGTTTTATTTTTGATAAGCGGCATGAGTTTGCGCAGCGTGATTTCAACTTCCGGTAATTCTGGCATACGACCATTTTTACCACGCCACCTCATATCCTTCAACTATCAGCCCAATCTTTTTATGGAACAATTCGCACGAATTGTTCCATCAACTTGAAGGAATGAAAGTTATCTGTAACCGCACCAGAGAGCTGGTGCGGTATCTTATTTTGAGA
>CAZDKA010000065.1:0-3860 GCA_964505815.1 uncultured Candidatus Saccharibacteria bacterium
ATTGGGGCACGCACAGCGACCTTGGCGCAAATATCAAAAATGGCGTTAATGCCGACGGCGGCGCAATTAACGGAACGCCAAAAAAGCGAAACAGCCAGAACTATCTTGTTATATCTTCTTGTTGCATGCTTTCGCAGAATAAAACTCTTACTAAGGATAATTCCCCGTATATTATCGCTGGCTCAACGAATCTAAATATTTCTTCCGGAGTTACGCTGACCCTTGAGCCGGGCACCGTGGTCAAATTATCCTCGGGCGCCGAGATTAGTGTTCCCGGGAAAATTATTGCCAAAGGCACCGCGGCCGACCCAATTGTGTTTACAAGTGTAAACGACGATACCTACAGCGGCGACACGAATCAAAACGGCACATCAACCGCGCCAGCAGCAGGGGATTGGCGGCGCATAAAAATTACGAATTCTTCCGAGGCGAGCCAGTTTGATTATGTCCGCATTCGCTACGGAGGTCCGGTCTGCGGATTTGGCTGTCCGCCTCCGGAAGATGTGGCGATGTTCGCATTCGTTTCAAGCCCTGTAGATATAAAAAATTCCACCATCGAGCATTCCTTTTCTGACGGCGCGTATTTTTTAAACTCCTCCGGCACTCTTTCCAGCACAACATTTCGTAATAATTGTTCGGCTTTGATCGGCTATTGTTTCGGAGGTTTGGTTGTAAACGGCGCGAGTATTACTATTCAATCCAACACGTTTGAAGCGAACAAAAACGGGCTTTTCGTTGACGGCAGTCATCAGGTTGATGGAAATATTTTTATCGCCAACACCTCAGATGCCGTTAAATTTGGCGGTGGGGCGCCAACATTCTCTAGCAACACTGCCTCCGGCAACGGCACAAACGGTATTAGAGTGGCGGCATCAGGAGATAACTATACATACGAAAAGGATTTGACGTATGTTTTTCAGGAAGGAAATATAGTTCTGGTTGCCCCGGGAAAGACCGTTGAGATCAAGCCCGGTGTAGTGTTCAAAAGCAATGGACAGTACACATTAACAGTTAATGGTCTTTTGAAGATTAAGGGCAACCCTGTAAAGCCGGTCGTGTTTACTTCATTTTTTGATGACAGTTACGGAGGCGATACTAATAATGATGGCGTATGTGATCCGGGCAATGCTTCTTCAACCGCCTCATGCCCCGGTCCTGGGGATTGGGGATCGCTGGTTTTCTCATCTGGCGCGGCCTCCTCCACTCTTGATCGTTTTGTCATTCGCTATGGAGCATCATTTTGCAATAGCCCTTGCGCCGCACTTCAAGTAAACAGCGTACCGATCACAATAAGCAAGGCAACCATTGAGAAAAACAAATTCGCCGGTATTCGATTTGAGAATTCTGCGACATCAAGCATTTCGACAACCATTGTTCGCGATCACCGCTCAACCGGAGGGCCGCAGTCGTACGGAGCGGTACTAGCGGGATCCATGGTTATTCTTAACGGTGTGACTTTTTCCAATAATGATACTGCGATTGCCGCAGACGGATTTTCTGGCGTAACACTAGGCTCCAGTGGTATAACATTCGACGGCAATTCCACAGACGATTCGCCGGCTGATTTAATTCCCTAATAACTGATTTATTTTCGAGTTTATTTTCGAGATATCACATGTTAGCACAAAACTTTGCGATCGCAAAACTTTGTGTAAATGGATATGGGGATATGGGAAATGGATGGAATAGAAATAAATGGAAACAAACTGATAAAGCGTGGGGACTAGAGGAGATTGAAGTGTTTTTTGAATTCAAATTCGGCGTCCACCGACTCGGCGGTAGCCATGCGTATGTGGAGTTTGATGCCGAAGCGTTCCGCTAGAACTTCCACTTCTTTATTGCATGGGTATGGAAAAATGAATGTGCTTTTGTGAAACTCGGTAAAACCGAGTTTTTTTAAGTGATAGCGGAACGCTTCGCGAGAGTTTTTCTTTTCTTCAGGGATGTCAAAAAATACGAGCCGCCATTTTTTATCCCAACGAGCCGGATGAGGGACTGTCTCGTACACCAGATTTTCATCGGCCACCTTTCGTCCTTCATCTAAAATCGCGATCTGGGTAATCCCGTCAAGTGTTTCAACGATGGAAATAAGGCCATCGCCGTAGAGCTTCCCGAGGGCTGAATATAAGCTCTTTTTGTTGAACGATTTCCATGTTTCGTCGCGCGGCTCCAGAATCTTGAAGTATCCCTGCGGAGACCGAGAGAATTTTAAGAGGCCAGAACCGGCAAGATTGATTAGAACTTTTCGGCTCACTTTTGTTAGAGGATTGGGCACACCTCCATTCTATGTTGTAGAAAAATTATGGTAAAGCGTTCTGCGGTCACTGATCGGATAGATATAAATTTTTTGTAATAAGCTCGCTGGCGCAGATAAATTCATTATATTTTCCGCATGGAATTTGAGCTTTTTAATACTCGCAGTTTTTAAAAATTTTATAGAGAAGTGCTTCAGTTATCCACATTTTTATTAGAGGGGGAATTAAAATGAAAGTGTAGTAGTGACGGCTGTGGATAATTTTTAGGCCAGCGATTATCGGATACGGCAAGCTCATTTTTGATGCTTTTGACGAATAAGCGATGTAACCATGTGTATTCGATACCAAATATAGTTGGACGTGTTTTTATTTCTGCAGCTTTACGAAATACGAATTTTTACGAATGTACGAATCATAAATGAATACAAATGATGTAAACAACTATATAAGTTTGCGCGAGGCAAGCAAGCGCATCCCTTACAGCCAGGATTATCTCCGGTTGCTTATTCGGCTTGGGTATTTGCGCGGGGTGAAGTTCGGGCGCAACTGGTTTACGACAAAAGCGTGGATAGACGATTATCTTGAGAAGTACTCCAGGAAAGTTAATGGTTATAAGAAGGAAAGCGCGATTGATGAGCCGTCGATCAGGACATATTGGAGATACTCGCCGGTATTTACAATCCGGCGCCTGAAAAAAATCATAGAGGAGCGAGTGCGCGCGGCCCTTCCATATAGAAATGTAATCATCCGCGTTATCATCTCGCTTGCTGTAGCTTTTGCATTTCAGGCCGCTGTCAGAGCGCCAGAAACATTTGAGTTAGCCGGAGAACTATTCGATAACGCAAGATATTCGATTACGAATATAACGAAATCTCTTGTAAAATTGCCGGAAGAGTTTGAGCGCGCCTTCGGAGAATTTTTAGTAACAGTTCGTATTCCTAGTCCCGGACAAGTTATAACATTAGCTATTGAAAATCCGCCGCCGTCTGCAATTGATGTAACTTATACGGGACTCGCGGAATTGGAGGAAAACTTTTTCAAATTGAGCAATGATGGCTTGCGATTTCTTGTGGACGGCTTTGACGAGCTGAAAAGAGCGGCATTCCTGATCTTCATCAGCGATGGACCAAAATCAATAGCCTTAATTTCCAAAAAACTTGTATCAGCAGAGCAGTTTCTATTCGATAAGCTCTATTATTCGGTTGCGAATAGTCCAGCATTAATAGGAGAAATTGGGGATTTCTTTATTTCGGCTGAGGCGCCGCCTACGCCTCGTCAGATTATATCAAATATCAGCGAAGATCTTCGTGATATTTTCAGCGAAGCCGAGGCGCCGTCAGTCAGACCGGTAATTAGCGCGCTCCGCGATATCTTTGATAAAGCGTTTGCGTTTCGTTTTCCCGGATTAAAAGTTTTTGGTATTAAAAAGCCGCCGGAGAAAAAACCGATCGTGAAAGCTCCGGCGCCCGAAGGGGTCGGGACCCCGACCCCGACGCCAGGGGTCGGTATCGGAGCTCTGCCAGAAGCAATACAGCCGGCAGTAGTAATTACTGAAAAAGAAGTAACCAAAGTCCGCGAAGTAATTGAGCGCAAAGAAGTCATAGT
>CAZDKA010000066.1:0-3807 GCA_964505815.1 uncultured Candidatus Saccharibacteria bacterium
TGTTTTGAGAATGCGGCGCGTAGTTGGAGTTCCCCTTAATGACGGATCCTGTTTTGGGGTGAAGGATCCGCGGGAATTACGGCAGGAATCACGGGAAGAAATCAAGGAGTCAAAGACGCGAAGATGGTATGATGAGCCGCAAGTGTGTCCTGTTTGCGGCGAAGTACCTATTGATCCGGATATTACTGCTGAAATAATGGATGGCGCCTGCTCGCCGTACGGATACATCAAGTGTCCCAAGCATTTTCCGTACGACGTTGACGACGATGTCGACGGTTTGGATGATGTGTCAGATTAAACAAATATCCGCATGGTTCGCCGTGCGGTTTTTTATATGGTATGATTTATTACAGCATGCCGAATAGAGAATTTCCAAATCAACCCATATCTCGCGAAGATAAAGTCCGCCGGTTTCTTGAATCAGGCGAAGCGGTTGATGAGTGGGATGCTGAAGAAGCGCTTCGTTGTGACGAAGAGATAGAATTCATTCGCGGTATTGACCGTGAACAGTATTTAGCCAAAATAGAGGCGGCTTTCAACGAAGCAGAGCCGGGGTCGCGTGATCGCTGGGATCTTAGTTTTAATAAAGCGGTCGTTGCGGTTGCAGAAACGCCGGACGAGCTGGAATTTCTTGCGTATAACATGCTTCGTGATCTTATTATAAAGAAACCCGAGGACGATACAGAACGCAGGCGGCAGGAGAGTACAAGACGCCGGTTCGAGAAGAAAATAAATGATCTCGCGGCGAAAATAGGAACTGAACGGGCGGAAGAACTTTTTAGCAGATATCGGGGGGTTCTGCAGGAATTGCTTGGCTCCTAAGGATGATTGTTGACTTTGTCTTTTGCTCTTGTAAACTTCTAACAGGTTCATTGAAATTTGAGTTGAGAAGGGGGCAGCGCCATGAGTAAGATTCCGCGCCATGTATTAACCGGCGGGCCGTGCAGCGGTAAGACCTCCGGGCTTGCGATGCTTGTCGAACGATTGCCGGAGTACGGCGTAACTCCTTTCGTGGTGCCAGAACTGGCGACGCTGGTTTTTTCAAGCGGTATTAAAATTGATGACATTCGTTTTGATCCCGACCGCCTGTATGAATTTCAGAAACGCATGGTATCGACTCAACTTGCGTTGGAAGACGCATGGGTTGGTTTTGCCGAATTGCAGCCCGGCGACAAAAAGGTTTTGATTTGCGACAGGGGCGCGAAGGACTCTGAAGCTTATTTGCCGGACGGAGTCTTTAAAAAGGTTCTTGCCGATCTTGGTCTCGGGGAACTTGATCTCCTGGATAAACGCTACGAAGCCGTTTACCACATGGTAACCGCCGCTGATGGCGCCGAGGACTTTTATAGCTTCAATAACCCGGCGCGTTACGAGACGCCAGAAGAAGCCAGGGATCGCGATCGAAAAACGCTTGAGGCCTGGACCGGACATGAACATCTTCGCATTATCGGCAATAGCGAGGTTGTCTCGGGAGCAAAGCGTCAAATCGATTTTTCAAAAAAGCTCGAATTGCTTTTAAAGGCGGTTTGTCTGTCGCTTGGCGTTCCCGCGCCCTATGAGATCGAGCGGAAATTTCTTGTTGCCCTTGATACCGATCCGGCTTTTTTCCCCGTTTCGCACCATTTTGCGGATATTACACAAACGTATCTTCAAAAATTAGAGCGCGGCGTTTCGCGAAGGATCCGGGAGCGGACATGCGGCGGCACGTCGCTCTATGTCTACACGGAGAAAAGAAACATTCGTTCGGGGGTGCGGGAAGAAACGGAGCGGCTTATTGATGTTCGCGAATACTCCACGTTTCTTCGCGAAGGGGATCCTCGCCGGCTTCCTGTACTCAAACGCCGGTATTCGTTTGCGTGGGAACATCAGTACTTCCAGCTTGATCGGTTGAATTCTCCGGAATCGCTTGTTTTGCTCGAGGTTGAGCTTACCGACGAGCGGCAAGAGGTTTTGCTTCCACCATTCGTCAAGGTGATAAAAGAGGTTACTGATGAACCGCGCTACACCAATAGCGCGATAGCAGCTGGCCGGTGTCCCGGATATGTTTAAAATAGTTTTGAAAAAGCCCTCTTTATGAAGAGGGCTTTTCTTTTCCGCCTTTTCTTATTCTTTCTTTTGCTAGGCGGCTTTTTCTGCGCCGTTCGGCATCCGTATATCTTCGTATCTCTTCCTTGTTTACTGGTTTAAGCTCGCAAACATTCGTTGGTTTGCCGCCTTCGTCAAGGGCGACAAAAGTAAAGTACGCTGAAAGAACATGTCTTTCCTCATTGGTTCTGTAGTCTTGGGCAATAACTTTTACGCCTACTTCCATTGAGCTTCGCCAGACGCGGTTTACCGCGGCCTTAAAAATGAGCGTCTCGCCCTGCCTTGCCGGAGCCAAAAACCTCATCGAGTCAACAAGTAGCGTTACCGCTATCTTTTCGGAATGTCTCTGGGCGACTACACCGGCAAGACGGTCCGCAACTTGCATTACTGTCCCGCCGAAAACGGTTCCTTTGGGATTTAGATCGTTCGGAAAGATCTCGTAAGGATAGTAGTTAATAGCCGAGTCCGAAACCTTTTTGATGCTGACATCCGGCATGCGCGTTCCTCCGTTTTGTAAAGACCAAAAATATGTTTTAATTATATAAAGGATTTCTTTAAAAACAAGCGGTAGGGGGCATGCGAAATGCGGAACGGCTTGAAGCAGGCGGTTGCCGTTTTTATAATTTTGTCCGGCTGCGCAAGTTTGGCGGACAAGCAACTTGTTGAACGGGGTTTGAGAGTAGTAAATGTTTGCATACTGAATGACAAAGGCAATCCGGCAAACAAAGACACGATTGGGAGAATAATCGCAAATGTGTTCCGTGAATATGAGGAACATGCCGGTATCCGTTTTGTCGCGACACACTTCGGAGTTTTTGATGGGGACGTTGATGCTTGGCCAATTGAATTGGGGCCCGCGGCTAAGAATAGTTGTCCGGAAGACACCGAGGTTAGGATGATATTTTCTAACCGGCAAATTTTTGTTAAAAACTCAGATGGGCAAGAGGGTGAGCGGGCCGGCGTTGGACATGAATATTATGGATTGCTTGCCGTGTATAATATTGCGGGACGCGTGCTCCATGAAGACGAGGGAGGCAACCCGGCCCTTGAGACGACATTGAAACACGAAATTGGCCACTTTTTTGGTCTTGATCATACAGCTGATGAAGAATCGTTTATGTTTGTGCCCGGAAATAAATCCTATGGCAGATGGACGGATGAAGTTATACGCCTGCTTAAGAAAAATAAACAACGTAAGTGGTATTGATTTTTAGGCGACCGCGCCGCATGTCCTCGCTGGACACGCGGCTTTTTTTATGCAAAAATTTGTTTGTTTCGCCTGCCAGAATTACCACTGAAAGCGGTAATTCTGGCAGCTGCGAACAAATAACCCCGCATCAATTTTGCCATGTTTTTTAGAAATGTTGCTGGTATAACCAGAGCAAGAAAAGCTTTTGCGAAGCGCGTGTGATGAAAAGCGTTTAAATAGCTTTTCACGGGTTTTGCGAGGATGCGACGGAGCCGCACCCGCAGCAGGAAACCCTGCAGAAATAAGCACACCCCGTTACGGGCGAAGCGCTTCGCCGCGGAAGATTTCGCAAAATTGGTGCTGGGGTATTGAACTAAGTAGCTTTTCGGGCCGTTAGTCCCGATGTATACAAATTTTGAATCCATAAGGATTCTAAAATTTGTTTATAAATCGCGGATCCTCGACAGCAGAGGTGGGCCTATAGCTTAGTGGTAGAGCACCCGGTTTGCATCCGGGAGATCGGGGTTCGATTC
>CAZDKA010000067.1:0-3712 GCA_964505815.1 uncultured Candidatus Saccharibacteria bacterium
ATGATGGGCGCCGGCTCAATTTGGAAACTCGGTCAGGAAGTAGTATAATTTTGTAACTTTAGTCCTTTAGTATTAGTCTTTTGGCATTAGTTTTTGTCTCATCATCATATGGAAACCAATACGCTTTCCAGAAAAAAAATCGTTCTCGCCGTAATTCTCTCGCTAGTTTTGCTATCCGCAATTTTTGGCGCGGGGGTATTCGTAGGATTTGAACGCCGCCCGGCGATTGAGCGGGTCAAAAATGTCATTGGCAAAGAAACCGGACAGCCGGTCGAAGTTGATTTTTCTCTTTTCTGGGACGTATGGACCAGAGTTAAAGAAAAATACGTTGACCGCAACGAAATAAACCCTCAAAAACAGGTCTGGGGCGCGATTTCAGGCATGGTCAAAGCCCTTGGCGACCCGCACACGGTTTTTCTCCCGCCGCAGGACACAAAGCAGTTCCAGGAAGACCTGAAAGGGGAATTCGGAGGCATTGGGGCGGAACTCGGCATCAGGAAAAGTGTGCTCACAGTTATCTCGCCGCTAAAAAACTCACCGGCCGAGCGAGCCGGCCTAAGGCCAGGCGATAAAATCATAAAAGTCAACGAAACGTCAACCGCGGATTTGACGCTTGAGGAGGCCGTGCGCCTGATCCGCGGCCCCAAAGGAACCGAGGTTAAACTCACGATTCTTAATGCCGCCGATGAAATAAAAGAGGTTACGATAACGCGCGACACCATCGTCATACCGACTATTGAGACCAAGGAGCTTGGCGACGGCATTTTCCATATCCATCTTATGAACTTCAATGAGTCCTCCACCAACGCCTTCAGAGGGGCCATTATCGAATTTTTAAATTCGGAAAATAAAAAGCTGGTGCTGGACCTTAGAGGCAATGCCGGCGGATTTCTCAACGCCGCGGTTGACATCGCCTCGTGGTTCCTGCCGGCCGGCGAAATAGTCGCAAGAGAGCGCTTTGCCGACGGCTCGGAGGATAACTACCGCTCCATCGGCCGAAAGGTTCTTGAAAAGGTTCCGCTTGTAGTAGTGATAAATCAGGGTTCGGCCTCGGCATCGGAAATTCTTGCCGGAGCATTGAAAGACAACAGGGGAGTAAAGCTTATAGGCGAAAAATCGTTCGGCAAGGGCTCGGTGCAGGAATTGGTTAATCTAAAAGGCGGCGCTTCGCTTAAAGTGACCATAGCCAAATGGCTGACTCCGTCAGGCAAAACAATTGAGGGCGCGGGCTTGGAACCGGACATCAAAGTTGAGATGAAAAAAGAAGATACGGATGCCGGCCGGGATCCGCAGCTGGATAAAGCGGTTGAAATATTGAAAGCGCTGTAAAAACAAAGAGGGGTGCGCGTTGCACCCCTTCAGTAGGTATAAAAGATATAGAGAACCTCGTTGGAACCGTGACCTCCCGTATGACTATCGCCGTGGCTAATGCAGATGATTTTTGCTCCGGGAAGGTTTCTGCGGATATATTCCTTAATCGAAATGCCCTCGTCTCTACTGCCGCGATCACGCACAAAAACCTTCCCACTCACCCAATATCCCGGTCCCGTTGCCCTGTCTATCTCATATATGAGCACATCACGATAAACAACATCGGCTGTCACAAGGCCGACACAATCCTCACCCTTCGCATCAACAGGTACGGCACTAACCAAAACAGATATCAGTAGAAAGGCAGAGAGGAAGCGGAAAATAAGCATGGTTAACCTCCTTGTTAAAGAACGTCGGCTTGTTTGGCTACAACCTACAACATAGTAACAAAATAGATGAAAAATGTCAAGCGTGCGGAAGTTAAAGTATTCGGCAAGGTGCAAGGTGTATTTTTCCGAAACGAAGCCAAAGATATTGCCGATTCGCTCGGACTTTTCGGTTGGATCAAAAACGAGGGAGACGGGTCGGTAAAAATAGTTGCCGAGGGCGATGAAGAAAAATTGAAAGAGTTAGTTGAGTGGTGCCGGAGCGGGAGCGAATGGTCACTGGTGGAACTAATAGATACCGAGTGGCAGAAGGCAACTAGAGAGTTTACCAGTTTTAAAATTCGCTAGTTTATGAAAGTTATACTTCTTCAAGATATTACTTCTTTCGGAAGAAAAGGTGAGGTAAAAGAGGCAAGCGATGGCTATGCGCGGAATTTTTTGCTGCCGCGCGGACTGGCTAAACCGGCGACCGAGCAGTCGCTGTCGGAATTGAACCGCGAAAAAGCCTCCTCGGACAAAAAGCGCGCTGAAGATACGGACAGATTTCAAGAAATGGCGAAAACAATCGCCGGCATGCGCCTTCTCATAAAAACCAGGACAGGGGAGAGCGGAAAGGCCTTCGGAGCAATAACATCGGCAAAAATACGAGACGCGCTCGCTAAAGAAAAAATCCAGATTGAAAAAGAGTGGATTCTCCTTGATAAGCCGATAAAAGAAACAGGCGAGACAGAAGTTAAAATAAAATTTCCGCATGGGATTGAGAGTATTCTTCGCGTTGTGATTGAACCTAACAAATAGAAAAGTCCCGGTTTCACCGGGACGACTATACTCCTGAAAATTCGTCCGGAAAGTTTTCCTCGCCGCCCTTGCGGCCGGCTTTGGCCGATTTCGGCTGTTCTGCCAAGGCCTGATAATTTGGAAAAGAAACTACCATGGAGCGGACTGCCGCCCAGACAACGTCTGAACGCTTCTCAAGCTCCACGATCCACTCCTCAATACTGCCTCCGGCAAGCCCTGCCGAAACAGTCACCGCGACGATGTCTTTCTTGGTCACGATGCCGCGGGCCTTGTCGGCAACAATCGTGGAGGCCTGGCCTTTCAGCTTTAAGTCCATGATAAACCCCACTGCGGCCGTTTCAGTTACATCCTTACGGAAAATAACTGTGATCTCAACAGGGGAGTAGCTCTCTTCTCTGTGGCACCACGAACAGAAGCGTTTGCCGTGGAAAAGGTTCTTGGCATCAAACACAATGGGGCCGCTGCAGTTGCGCCCTTCGTGGTCCTTATGGGGCGGTACCTTGGTGTTATGGTCAATGCCGATTTTGCAGTCGCACTTTCCGCCCTTCGCATTTTTGTGCGGAGGGGTTTCTTTTTTACTATCGACGGTTTCCGACATTAGCCCCTCCTTTCGTCGCTGGATGATGTAAAAGAGCTTTCCCTACTTCCTATCTTTGAACTACGTTGACCACGCTCACTCTACGCGCGTGTCCATCAAAGCGAACTTTCCGTTTTTGCGAAAACTTTACAACTCCGGGCCGTAGCGCATATAATGTGTCATCTCCGCCTTTTTTTACATTGAGACCCGGGAAGAAATGGGTGCCGCGCTGCCTGATCAAAACCGAGCCGGCCTGAACCTGCTCGCCATCAAACTTCTTAACCCCGAGGTATTTTGGCCCGGAGTCCCGCGCGTTTTTCGCAGCTCCTGAAGATTTTGTATGTGCCATAATTTCCGAAAATTTAGAGCTTCAGCGAATAAATTTTCGCTGAAATTATGAGCATCCCGCCCCAATTTTGCGCTTTATTTTTTGCAATAAGCCGTTAAAAATGCTATACAATTTCTGCACGCAAACTGCGTGTCCGAATAGGACATCCCGCCTTGGGCGAAGCAGTTTGCCGCGGCATACCTCGCAAAATTGGAGCGGGGTAGCCAGCGGCTAATAAGTTTTGGAGCGGGGAGCCATTCCTTAATTTTTCTTATGTTATCAGCATATCTAGAAAAAATCAAGCGCTTGGCA
>CAZDKA010000068.1:0-3651 GCA_964505815.1 uncultured Candidatus Saccharibacteria bacterium
CTTTTTCATACAACTCCATTATCTGAAGTTGCATTTCAAAAGAGAATTTCCGACAACCGAGACAACAGAAAGGAGCGAAAAATGTCCAAAAAGCCGAAACAAAAGCTCTCGCTTCTTGAACGGCAGAAAAAATTCATCTTTGAACAGCAGTCCACCTTCCAGCCCGTACACACTAAAGATTTTTGCGCCATCGGCAACGTGCGCCAAACGCTTGAGAGAATTATCCACCACCTCAAGCACTTCAGGGAATACGCAAAGTTCGGCGCGGAACTGTACTCGGGTGCCATATTCTTTGGCCCGCCCGGCACCGGCAAAACCACCTCGACTCAATTCCTGGCTACCGAAAGTAACGCGGGATTCGTGGACGTGAACAAATTTCCGTACGACAAATCCGAGGATGACACGCTCACTCGCAAAGACATGCACATGCTTTTTGTCCTTTCGCGCAAATACGTCCGCCTGAAAAGGAAACCGCTCGTCTTGTTCTTCGAACAATTTGATGCCTTTCTCGAAGACGCGGGCAACGCAGCTATCAACCAGCTTTACATTGAGCTCTCAGGGGCTGATGCGGTCAATAACGGTATTTTCGTAGTCGCGGTCACCGCGAAAGACATCAACAACAATGATGAATACGAGCTCTTCGATGAGCAACTCTTGCGCAAAGGCCGGCTGGGAATTCACATTGAATTTACCCGGCCTACTCAGAAGCAACAGATTGAAATCTTACGACACTTCCTCGAGCAAAAGCCTCGCGAGATTTTTGACCTCGCTCCGTTCATACACCTCATGACCGAACCCACGCCGGCAACAATACGGGACTTCGTGAATGAAGCGTACCGCAGAGCCTGCAACCGGGCACTCGCTTCCGGCGCTGTCCCGCCCAAAATTACCCAACATGACCTCCTCGAGGTGTTTGTCGACGAGTTGCAGGGATGTTCGCTGCTCATGGATTTGTCGCCCGAAAAGATATTAAGAACTGCGGTCCATGAACTTGGACACGCACTGGTCGCAAGGGAACTCGGCTGGCCGGTGCAGGTGCTTTCATTGATTCCTGCGTCGGACGGCCTGGGTAAGACCTATACGATTCTGCCGTGGGACCACCAAAAGAGCGAAGAAGACGTCAAGAATGACGTAGCAATAGACGTGGGGGGTCTTGCGGCTGAAGAATTTTGTTACTCTTCCTCTGCCTTTGGAGTGTGCGCCGATCTAAAGAATGCCACCACGCTTGCCAAAGCCTTCATCGCCAAAGCGGGAAAGGGCAATCTCATCCGCAAAAAATACGGGCCGATGACGGTTGAAAGCTCGGAGGATCTGCCGTTAAGCCAGGACCTGTTAAAAACGGTGGATAAAGATACCGGTCTCTTTCTCAAATATCAACAGCAGCGGGCTCTACGGATTCTTAAGCGCATCGGCAAAGAACGCATACTATTCGTAGCGCGCGAAATCTGCAGAAAAGATCCGCCGATCATATTGCAGGATGAACTCGACCGGCTGTGCAAAGAATCGGCACGTGCCGCAAAACCCCGAAAGATAACGTGATTCCCGCCGTTCTTAAAAACCACCAGAGCCGCACGGCTGGTCCGTGCGGTTTTTTATCAATCTCAAATCCTAAAACCACGGGCGGCCTACTCCGCCGAAGTAGTTTCGTCTATGAAGGCTGGATGAGTCCGTGGATGAAGATTTTACACGCGCAGCGCGGACTTGCCGAAGGCAAGAAGAGGGAGAAGATACCGCGGGCGTAAGCCCGCGGTATCTTCATAACCTATTGACTAGCAAGTAGATATAGGGATATACTGGGGTATCCGTTAGTGTAATCACCCTTACCAAAGATATTTAAACCACAGCGGGAAATCGCGGTTTCCAGTAAATTGGCGAAGAACTCCGATGACTTTAAACTCTTGGAGAATCATACCTTTGAGCTCCACCCCCACACCCGGGGGCGATTTGAAACTGGCTTCTTCCCTCTAACCCGTTCGGCTGGCTCGGGGTTCGCCCTGAGCAGAGCCGAAGGGCTAGTTTTCCAGAAAACGAAATTTCTCAGCTGTTAATTTTATGACAACAGCGAATTTTATTATGGCCGCCCTAGCCCTCGGTGCGGGAGTTGGGATGGGTTATTTCATCCGCCAGCTAATCGCCCAGCGGAGAAAAAACTCAATTGAGGGCAAACTGAAGAAGTTAATAGAGGACGCAAAACACGAAGCCCAGGAAGTTACGCTTGAAGCCAAAAACCGGGCGATGAAAACCGTAGAGCAAGCCCAAGAGGTCGTCAGGGCAAGAACCGATGATTTGCGTAAATCGGAGGAACGCGCAAGAAGCCGCGAAGAAACGCTGGACAAAAAACTTTTTGAGCTTGATGAGCGACAAAAAGACCTTGCTACGAAAGTTGAAGGCGTTAAGACGGTTAAAGCCGAAATTGAGTCCTTAAAACAGGAAGCAATGACACGCCTGGAAAAGGTGGCGGGCATGACCCGAGATGAGGCCTCAAAGCAAATAATGGAGCGGATTCAGAAGGAATCAAGCGAGGATATTATGGTCAGAATGCGAAAGCTTGAACACACAGGACTTGAAGAACTTGAGCGCAAAGCCAAAGACATTCTGGCAACCATTATCCAGCGTCTGGCCACTGCCACTACTTCAGAAGTAACAACGACTACCGTCGCCATTCCGTCTGACGACATAAAAGGCAAAATCATAGGCCGGGAAGGCAGGAACATCCGCGCTTTTGAACGCTCAGCCGGAGTGGAGGTGGTTGTTGACGACACGCCGGGCGCGGTTGTGATTAGCGGTTTTGATCCGGTGCGCCGCCATATTGCCAAGACGGCCCTGGAAAATCTTATTGCCGACGGAAGAATCCAGCCGGCCCGCATTGAAGAATTTGTTGAGAAAGCAAAAACGGAAATTGAGAAACAAATTCGCGAGGCGGGCAAAACCGCGGCGTATGAGATCGGCGCTTTTGACATTGATGAACGGCTGTTAAACCTCATCGGCCGCCTTAAATTCCGTACGAGTTTCGGCCAAAACGTCCTCAACCACTCCGTTGAGATGGCCCATGTTTCAGGAATGCTCGCCGAAGAGCTCGGCGGCGACAAAGCCATCGCTCAAAAAGGAGCTCTGCTTCACGACATAGGCAAAGCGGTTGATCACGAAGTGCAGGGAACGCATGTTGAAATAGGAAGAAGAATTCTGCAAAAGTTCGGCGTTGATAATCGTATAGTGCAGGCCATGCAGTCGCACCACGAAGAATATCCCTATGAGACCCTTGAATCCATTATTGTACAGACCGCGGACGCAATATCGGCCGGCCGGCCGGGGGCGCGCAGAGACACTGTTGAACATTACTTAAGACGCCTGCAGGATCTTGAAGCAATCGCAAACTCTTTTGAAGGCGTTGATAAGTCGTACGCCATACAGGCCGGAAGAGAAATCCGCATTTTCGTAACACCGGATAAAATCAGCGACCTTGAAGCAAGGAATCTTGCTCGGCAAATAGCGCTAAGAATTGAAAACGACCTCAAATACCCGGGAGAAATCAAAGTGCACGTAATAAGAGAAACACGCGTGGTGGATTTCGCCCGTTAGGAGCCAATCAATACAAATAGCAAGGTTTTACACCTTATTTATGAACTCAAACCTAAAAATAGCCGAGTTTAC
>CAZDKA010000069.1:0-3525 GCA_964505815.1 uncultured Candidatus Saccharibacteria bacterium
CGAAGCGAACGAGCGAGGCCGAGCGGGAGCGCGTTTGCCTCGCTGGGGCAAACGACAGCGTCCCGAAAAAGTATGCTGGCTGGCATTCTACACGAGTCGTTTGACGAGATCCTCCGGTCGCTCAATGATTTCGGTAAAAAGTATGTCGCGGCAGATCTCGCCGCCCTCGTCAGTCGGCCGCTCCGGCTCAAGGGCGTAAATCACCATGTTCTTGCCGTGCGCGAATCCCAGCTCCAGAGTTGTGTTCACGCCGAGATACCCCTTTTTGTTGTAGACGTAGCAGACTTCGGCTTTGCGGATGCGGTCAAAGTGTTCGTGTACCAGCGCCGGCACGCGGTCGCGGTAAGATTTGGAAGCCAGACGATCCTTTTCCGCTTTTTTGAGCAGGGCTCTTCTCTGCCGCTCAAAATTCGGTTCAAAAACCACGGGCACGCCTAGTTTCCGAAGGCGCCCGGCAAAGGCCTTGATTTCTTCTTTATAGCGCTGTGAACCGCAAAGGACCACCGACTTCATCTGCTTAACTTTTGATCGCAGCCCTTTTTGGTGCAGTACTGCATTCAAAAAGATTTGCAATCAAAAGGATTTATAGCAGTTTTAGTCAAAAGTTAGGCAGATAAATACCTCTTGCTTTTTTCTAACACAGGTCAATAATCTTTGCAACATTGCCGAAGAGGGTTAAACATTTTATAGTTAAAAGCGAAATGCTTCATTTGTCGCAGGCGCTCTGCGGGCATGGACGGCAACTCCTTGCCATGAGAAAAATAGCCGATAGGGGAATGCCGATTCACGCCTTTATTTTCTCCGGACCGGAAAGCGTCGGGAAAAGAACTATAGCCGCGCATTTTCTTGCCGGGCTTTTTTGCGAAGAAAAACAAGCTCTGCGCGACGGACAGGTTGCCTGCCTTTCTTGTCCGAGCTGTGTCAAAGTCGGCGAGCTCCGCCACCCGGATTTTCATTTCATATCTGATCAGGAGAACAAAGGCATCGGTATTGCCGAGATCCGCGCCCTCAAAGAGCGACTTAGCCTCAAGTCCTGGGGCGGTTCCTGGAGAGGAGTGCTGATTGATAATGCCGAGCTAATGTCCCCCGAGGCGCAGTCGGCTCTATTGAAAATTCTGGAAGAGCCGTCGCCGGGCATACTTTTTTTTCTGGTCACTTCCGAACCGCATCTTCTTTTGGACACCATTCGCTCGAGAGCCGTTCCGATTTCTTTTGGCACGGTTCGCGACGAAGAGCTGGCTCGCTGGCTCAGCACTTATTTCCCGGAAGCCAACTCCGCAGAGCTTCTTCGATTTGCCGATGGCCGGCCCGGCGAGGCCAAGCGCCTTGCCGAAGACCGGGAGCTTTTCTACGCTTACCAAAAAAAGATATCAAAGGCATACGCCATGGCGGATGCAGACCTCGGTGACCAGTTCCGTTTCACCGACTCGCTTGTTGAGAAAGGCGGCGATGCTCCCGGAGAATTTCTCAGCCGGTTTATTTCAATAACCAGAGATTTGCTCATAAAAAACCCCGACTCCGCAGGGCTTATTGCCAGAATGAAAGCGCTTCTTGACCTGTACTTTGAACTTGCCAGGGCCTCGGCTAACCGCCGGCTGCTTATTGATTCAGCTTTTATCGCGCTAAGGGGCTTTGTTTAACCCAGCCATCTATGCTTTTGATAAATTATTCCTTAGCTTAGACGGCTGGGTTAGCTAGAAAACTGCTTTAATTTTATAATTTCGCTAACGCTCAAATAAAATTCGCATGAAACCAATAATAATCGGCGGGCTTGTTGTGTTTATCATTATTGTTTTACTTGTAGTTGTCATCCCGTTTATATTCGGGGTGGAATTCAGGGGTCCTGATGCGGGTCCCCAATTGCATGGATTTTTCGTCTCCTCGGATGGAGGTGTCTCGTGGGAGAGCCGTAACGACATCAAGGACTCGCGCTCAAAGCTTTCCGGTTTGACCATTACCGATTTTGTCATTCATCCCAAAGAGCGCGGCCATTTTTTTGTAGGGACAACCAACTCCGGTATTTGGCGGAGCAAAGATGAGGGAAAAAGCTGGAAAAAAATTATTGATAAAGCCGGCATACTGAAATCCGGCGCAGAAATTCTGCGAATTGCAGTTTCTGAATCCAACCCAAAAATTTGGTACGTCGCCGCATACCAGCAAAACCGCGGCTCGCTTTTGAAAAGCGATGACGGCGGTGAGTCGTTCCGCGAGGTTTACTTCGTGCCGGTGGAGCGCTTTGGCGTATTTGACGTTTGGATTGACGAGCCGGGCCGTTCGGTTTTTGTCGTGACCGGGCAGGGCGGATTTCTGGAATCAAAAGACGGAGGAAAATCGTGGCGGGTGGTGCGCTGGTTTCAGGACGGAATAGTCCGCCTTATTCCGGACCCGCGTTCTTTCTCAACGCTTTACCTTCTCGCCTCCAAAGGCAAAATGTTCAAAACCGCGGACAGAGGAAGCACTTGGACAGACTTAACCTCGCATTTTAATTCTTTTGACAGGAGCTCACGGAATCAAAATTTGGTTACGGACAGCTTAAGCGGGGCTCTTTTCTTGAGCTCGGACTACGGGCTTATACGTTCTCTCGACGGCGGGTTTTCGTGGGACAGGGTTCCGGTCATTATTCCGCCCGAGGCCCTGCCGGTTTTGACCACGGCCGTTCACCCTTTTGATTCGCGGACATTTTTCATATCGGCACAATCGCAGATTTACAAAACCGAAGACGGAGGAATAACATGGTCAATTATTCCTTCTCCCACAAACCGGCGGATTACAAAATTGGTTATTGATCAAAAAAATCCGAAGATGATTTATCTGGTAAGCAGCCGTTGATATGAGTGCCGCAGAACTAAAAGTTAAACTCGTAAAAACAGTTGAGCGCTTAAGGAGCGAAATTGCCTCGTTAAGGACCGGACGGGCTTCCAGCGCTCTTGTTGAGAATATTGAAGTTGATTATTACGGCACAAAGACCCCGCTGAAAGCCCTGGCCGCGATTTCCGTTCCAGGGCCAAAAGAGCTCCTAATACAGCCCTGGTACAAAGCGTCACTTCAGCCGATTGAAAAAGCCATTCGCGAATCCGAACTCGGCTTAAGCCCGGCCGTGGATAAAGATTTGATTCGGCTTACCGTTCCACCGCTCACCGAGGAGCGGAGAAAAGAGCTTTTAAAAGTGCTTGGCCGCCATGTTGAGGACGCAAGGATTCATGTCAGAAGAGAGCGCGAAGAGACGCTGAAAGAAACTGACCGCAAGGAGAAAGCCAAAGAAATTTCCGAAGACGAGAAATTCCGCCAGAAAAACGAAATCCAGAAAGCGGTTGATGAGGCCAATAAAAAAATTGAAGAGGTCTCGGCGACTAAGGAAAAGGAAATAGTGAGTGTTTAATGCGTGCGGTTTTCTCGGCGCCCCGCCTGTTGAAATCGTCCGAAATCCCCAGCGAGGATTTCGGACTCGCGCAAAGTTACTGCGATTGTCAATGCGTAGTCAGGGTTAAGGAAAAAGGGCCTTGACAAACCATGCTCGCTGGCAAC
>CAZDKA010000070.1:0-3413 GCA_964505815.1 uncultured Candidatus Saccharibacteria bacterium
GGAAAACTAAAAAAGTGCCTTGCGGCGGAACCATGCCCGCTCGGACTGCGCGAGTTCCGGGGCGTAGTACTGCGCGAGCGCCTTAGGCGCTTGCTCGTAGTTTCGCCCCTCGCGAAACCCCAGGGAAATTTTTAACGCTCGTCACGGAGGACTCGCTAAATTTCCCGTCAAATGCAAAGCAGTTTGCATTTGACCCCGCGAAAAGCAAAGACATTTGCTTTTCGCCCCTCAAAAGCATGTCGGCTCGCTTTGGATGATACATTTAATATAAATCCGCCCTTTGGGGCGGATTTATATTTTGGTATGAAAAGAAGCGTCTTCCCGGATGCATATTGATGATCGCATCTAAATATGTTATTTTGTCCTAGCAAAAGGACATTTACAAATTCAAGGAGGATATAATGGGCTGGCCGAAATTATTGGTCTTGGCAAGGCATGCCGAATCAGAAGGAAACGTCAGAACAGCTGACGAGAGGGCAAAATTTGGAATTGCAAGCCATGCCTATCCCCTGGCCGAGCGTGGGAGGAGACAGGCGGAAATCACTGGAACATACTTAAAAGAGAGATTCGGTGAGTTCGATGTTTATTACACCTCGTACTACGCCCGCTCGAAAGAAACAATGAGAATTATGTATCCTGGCACACGAATGTACGAAGATCCACGATTGGCCGAAGGACAAAGAGGCATTTATAATAGCATGACTGAAGAAGAAATTAGAATTCGCCTACCTGAGGAACTTAAAAGAAAGGAATGCGAGGGCCTATATCACTACCGACCTTTTGGAGGAGAAAACTGGCCAGACATTGAACTAAGAATTCATAGCTTCCTTGGAACATTGAGCAGAGATTACGGGGGACTCCGCGTTCTTATTGTAGTCCATGGACATTGGTTGATTCTCTTACAAAGATTGATCCACCATTTTTCAATCGATGAGACAATCAAAAGATACAAAGCAGGAGTTTTCGAAAATGCTTCCGTGACTATATATGAAGAAAAAACCGTTGACGACAAGCCACGGCTGGTACTCTCTGAAAAGAACGTGATTCCGTGGAAAGACAAAGTTTAATATCCGCATATAAAAATGCGGAATTTTTTATTAAAGGCGCTGGCACAAACGTTATTCAATATACCCCATTTCACGGAGAACGTTTTCAAAAAGGGAGATGGCGTATGATGCGCGGTGTTTGGTAACGGCTTTTTCGGGTGAGTGCGCGATTTCATTTCTTATCCGATGCGCCTCCCACAAATCATCAAGTGACGAAAGGCGCGATTTATCAAGCGTTTTCATCCTGTCGCCCATTGTCTCGCCCGGAAGGCCCATTTCCTGCAAAATTTTGTCCACAAGCGCGTCGCCCTGCATGACCGCGACATTCCAATCGGCAGAATTGTCGGATTCAAGTTTTTTCAAAATGGCCAGCCACGGCTCTTTCGTAATTTTTATTTTTGCTGCCTCCTCTTTTTTTTTCAGCTTCGGAAATCTGCGTATGTTATAGAACGAAAGCTTCTTAACAATGACCCCGATAAAAACAATCGAGGCAACAGAAATCAGCCCTGAAACAATGCGGGCCCAAAACAAAAATCGGCTCCAATCGCGTTCAAACAAATACTCGTATAGTTGAAAAAAAATATCAAAAATCATTGATGCTGTTCAAAGGTATAAGCGGCTGACAGGAGTGAGGATTCGTCAAACCATTTACCAATCAGCTGTAAGCCCACAGGAAGATTCTTTCCGCCGCGTGAAACACTTCCGCATGGAATAGAGAGCGCGGGAACTCCGGCAAGATTTATAGCCACAGTATAGATGTCGGCAAGATACATCTGCAAAGGGTCAGTTGTTCGTTCGCCGAATCCGAAAGCCGGCGTTGGGGCCGTCGGGCCGACAAGAACATCAACGCTTTCAAAGGCCTTTCGGAAATCTTCCTGAATCAAACGCCGCACTCTCTGGGCTTTTCCGTAGTAGGCCTCATAGTAGCCGGCCGATAACGCATACGTGCCGAGCATGATGCGGCGTTTGACCTCATTGCCAAAGCCATCGGCCCGCGTTTTCGTATACACTTCGTATAAACTGGTGGCGGGGAGCTGGAAGCGGGTAGCTGCGCTAGCGCCGTAGCGTATGCCGTCAAACCGCGCGAGGTTAGCTGACACCTCGGCAGGCATAACAATATAGTATGCGGGCAGGGCGTATTCGGCATGCGGCAGATCCACATCGCGGACATCGGCTCCCAAGCGGCTTAAGAGTTTTATAGCACCCTTTACGCATTCACCGACATCTTTATCAAGCCCCTCGCCGAAATACTCCTTCGGCACGCCGATTTTTACTCCTTTTAAGGAGTCATTTTTTTGTAATGCGAACGGTCTAGTTTCAACCGTGGTCGCGTCATACCGATCGCGCCCCCTTATGGCTTCAAAAAGAATGGAGGCGTCCTCAACGGTTTTCGCAATCGGGCCAATCTGATCCAGAGAGGATGCTATGGCAATCAAGCCATGGCGCGATACCGAGCCATAGGTCGGCTTCAAGCCAACTGCTCCGCAAAAAGCCGCGGGCTGGCGAATTGAGCCGCCGGTATCAGAGCCAATGGCCGCGGGGGCAAGGTTTCCGGCAACTGCAGCGGCCGACCCGCCGGAAGACCCGCCAGGGACCCGCTCAATGTCATGAGGATTTTTTGTCGGCCCGAACGCCGAATTTTCAGTTGAGGAGCCCATTGCGAATTCGTCCATATTGGTCTTGCCCAAAAATATCGCGCCGCGCGCTTTGAGTTTTTCTATTACTGTTGCGTCGTAAGAGGCGGCATACGGCTCAAGAATTTTTGATGCCGCGGTAGTAGTCGTTCTCTGAATTAAAATGTTGTCTTTAACGACAAGAGGGACGCCCATAACGGGTGTGTCAATTTCCCCTTCGGCGATTTTTTTATCAATATCCCCGGCCACACTTTGCGCTTCCTCTTCAAAAACTTCGAGATAGGCATGCAATTCTTTATCGCGCTTTTTGATGTTTTCTAAATAAAAAGAAGCAACCTCCCGGCACGAGAACTCCTTGGCTTTCAGCCCTGAAACAATTTTTGCAATTGTGAGATTTTCCATACTTATCTTATCCATCTTCAACGATTGAGGTGAGGTTCGCCGTTTTTTCTTCCTCGGGCTGGCGGTGGGATCCCTAGGCGTGAATCCCGCTGAAAGCGGGATTCTAAAAAATAGAGGCGGGAAGAAAAAATGGCGACCGAGCCTTAAAACACCGCCTTTACCTCAATCCACCCCTTCTCTTTTTTTGGCGCCGCGTTCACCAATTCTGCCGGATTCCCGAGCGGTAGCGCTTCCTCGTCAATTCTTGTTTCATCTTCAAGCGAAACCAGCGTCCCTTCAGGAAGACCGCCGGCAAGAGGTGAGACGGCCCGGGTATCAACTTTATTTAATT
>CAZDKA010000071.1:0-3370 GCA_964505815.1 uncultured Candidatus Saccharibacteria bacterium
GGTGTACATCCTCATATTTTAGCAGGGGTGGTTCCAAGGTATTGAACCATGACACGGGATTGACGCTATACTTAATGCGTGTTAGTATCAGAGAGCCAATTTCTGGTAAACTTGCAGAGGAGATTCGCCATGGAGACGACAAGGAAGGGACGGCAAGGGTTTGCTTCGATGACACCGGAGAGGCAGCGCGAGATCGCCAGCAAGGCCGGACGTGCGGCCCACGAGAAGGGCACCGCACATGAGTGGACGCCCGACAAAGCGCGCGAGGCGGGCAGGAAAGGCGGGCAGGCTAGCCGCGGCGGCCGCGGGCGTGTGAGAATCACCGAGGACCCCGTGCAGAGCGCACACTACCCCGGCCTCGGCGAGGGCGAAGACAGCGGCCTCGACATCCAGGAGTAGGTCCGTCCGACACACATCGTGTCGCACGGACCGGGCCCACGAGAGTGGGCCCTTTTTTATTGAGTTAAATTATTTGAGAAGATACCTTGATATTGCTCCGAGGAAGGGATGGTTTCTAACCGAAGTCGGTTCCGTTTTCAGTTCTGGGAACTTACATTCCGTTCCCGTCCAAGATCCTCCTTTTTCAGCGCAGACCTTTGCGGGGTCGTCGTATGACGGTTGGGGTGTCGGCGAGTAATAGGGGGATGGCTCCGGTTGCGGAAACTCGCAGGTTGAACCGATCCAAAAGCCTCCTTTATTGGCACATTCTTTAGCCGCCTCAAATCCTTCTTCATGGCCTATTGGAACAGGAGTGGGCTCATACAGAACACATTTTCCTTTATATTTAATGGCTGCTCCGTTTCTGTGAGCTTCACATTCATTAGAGTATGTTCTGCCGTCAGAACCGCAAACCGGTTCAAATACTTGAGGACAGACGATACCTCTATCAACACTTTCAGGCGGAGGAGTACCGCCAAAGCCAGGCGGTTGCTGACCGCTCGGGGTTCTGAAACCGCCACACTCTTCCTTATGAGCAGGGTCTTCGCAGTATTTTCTGCATTCATCTGCGCCCGTACAACCTTCGGGGCCTAAGAATTCTCCGGGCGGTTGGAAACCCTCGGGTGGCTTGAATCCTTCCGGCGGTTTGTGTTCTCCTTCAAACTCTTGTCTGCGATGTTCAAATTCCTCTCTTATTTTTTGCGATTCTTCAATAAAATTCAATTCTTCCTCGGAGATCAGACCGTGCTTTTTCGCCCACTCCAAACAGGCTTCTTGGTTGGCCGGGTTTTCACAGACGTGTTCGCAAGATTCTCTGGTTTTACATCCCGCCGGTCCGCCTTCTTTCAAGGCCTGAATTCCTTTTTTGGCCCTTTCGATCTCTCCCGGCAGCATCAAACCGCTTTTCTCGGCAAACGAGATGCAGGTCTCAAGGTTAGCTTCGTTCTCACAGAACCGGTGACAAGCTTTTTCGCCGCGGCACCCTCCCGGTCCGCCCTCCTGAATTAAATGTTTAATTTTTTCTGCCTTTTCTTTGTGCTCAAACAAGTCGTGTTGTTCTGCAAAGGCAAAGCAGGTTTGCTGATTGTCGGGATTTTCACAAAAGTCCTCACATTCGTCGAACGTCTTACATCCACCGGGGCCACCTTGGGTTGCTAAAATTTGTCTTGCCTTGTTTTCATCAAAACCGGGATCAATATCTTCTACTTCCGGTTTTTCAAATTCTCCAGCGTGTTTGCGAAATTCTTCGGCTTTCTTTCTAAACTCTTCCGCCCTGCTCCTGAATTCTTTTATTCTTTGCGCCTCCGCTTGGCTCATAAAGCCCTCGGAAACGGCATGTTCAATACAGACGTCCTGGTTTTGGAGCTGTTCGCAGAACGCTTGGCAATCCCTTTGCGTCTTACATCCGCCCGGACCCGTTTTTCGGGCTTTTTGGGCTTGTTCTTCAGAAATAAGCCCCTGGTCTTCAGCAAATTCAAGGCATTGGTCAAAATTATCGGGATTATCGCAGTGGCTCTTGCAGGAGTCGGTTGTCTTACATCCGCCCGGGCCGCCCGAAGCGGCGACATCATAATATCTATCATAGTTCTCATCCGATATCACACCGTTGGCTTTTGCCCAATTCATACAATCCGCCTGATTGGTTGGCGTATTGCAATAGGCATCGCAAGCCGCCTCACTATCGCACCCGCCGGGTCCGCCGGATTCGGAAGCAATCTCTATCGCCCTCTCTCTGTCGTATACCTGTGTTTCTGACGGTCCTTCGGGCAGATCAACTTCCGGCAGTTCCTCCGCTTGGGCTAAAACGCCGTTCCAAAAAACAAAAAGTGCGGCAAAAACTGCCAGAATAACAGCAATAAAATAGATATATTTGTTACAACAGCTGCTGGTAGTCATTTATCTGAACGGGTTGAGATTCACTCCTTCGTAAGGGTTCTTGTAGCCGGTATCAACTTTGACTTCTGTTCCGGTGCCCGATTGAATTTTCGCGGCATCGGTAAGACCCCTATCATAACCGCCTTTGTCGCCATACCAGTAACCAAAATAAAACATCGCAACGGCAACTACGACTACGACCAACAGTAGGAAAACCAATGATTTAGACATAGTTCAATTTTAAATTAAATAAGTTATGGGGCGCAAGTGAAAATGTGGATAGTTAATTAAGAAGATATCTTAACATTGCCCCGAGGAATGTTTGGGTCCGATCAGGTGTTTTATACGGAAGCTGTTGAGCTTTCTCGGGATAACATTTCGCGCAAAGCTGATAATTTTGAGAGTCAGGCGAGCCGACGTAAGAGCATGCGGGAACGCTGGTAAAGTTAGCGCAGAGTTCCGGCGTAACTGGAATTTCGGATGATGATCCGCCGGGGGTTTGCGTTGGATATTGAGGAGATTCCGGCGCTTTATATTCCTCTGGTGTCTGCGGCCGTTGGGGAGGCGCGCCTCTGCCGTCACCTCCGTCTTTGGGCTGACACGACTTTATTTTTGCCTCAATGGCCGGATTAGGCGCTTGTTTTTGTCCTTCCTCGCCTCCTCCGCCTCCCTGCCCCAATGAACTAATGCAAGTAATGAATTCATCACAGGATTTTGCGAGGCAGACATTAATTTTTTCATCCGCGCAGGCCTGGATTTTTGCTTTCAACTTTGGATCCGGCTCGCTTTGCTGTTGCTGTTGTTGCTGTCCTCCACCTCCCGCATCCCCTTGCGTGAGAGATTTTAAGCAGGCGTCAAATTCGGAGCAAGAAAGGTTGAGGCAGGCGTCGAGTTTGGCCTGAACTTCTTCTTGCTGACAAGCCATTAAACGGGATTCAACATCCACCGGGAGTTCGATCTTTTTACCAATGTCTTTGTCGCCTTTTGAAGCGCCTTCCGACATCTGGGCTTTCAGACAGGCATTTACCTCACTGCAGGTTGGCTTATCGGTGCATTC
>CAZDKA010000072.1:0-3294 GCA_964505815.1 uncultured Candidatus Saccharibacteria bacterium
GGCGTGGTGCGCCGGTTCTGCTTGAGGCGACGAGCAAGCACGTCGGAAATCCAGTCCGCGAACTTGTTCTTGATCGCGATGGCTTCCGGTTTCTCCTCCTGCATCTCGTTGCCGAGTTCCTGCTGGAGGCGTGCCTGTAGCTTCGCTTGCTTGCTTTGCTCCGCGTTGAAACGCGCGAGGAGCAACGACTTCAGCTCTGCCACGGTCAGGGTCTGTTTCTTGGGCATTTTGCCCTCCTTTCTTCTATTGGAAATGTACTAATCCAATCTAAACACCATGTCTAGATTCCATTCAAAGATAGCATATTACACAATAAAAGTCAATGGGCGGCAAGTCGCCGCCCATTGGAGAAAAATCTTATGAAAAAATTTCTTTTGCCCTTCCAAAATATGGTTCGAGTCCCGATAGCAAAGCTATCGAGGATCCTCGACAAAGTCGGGACCGATTGTTTTTTCGGGTTCTTTGGCAGTTTGCCTTTCCGCTTCGGTAAATTACATTCTCACATTCTTGAGAATGTGAGAATGTAATATTACCGGTTTTCTAGTGAATACGCCACCAGGGTGACACATTCACGAGACCATTCTAAAAACATCCTTACATACTCCAGTTTGTTGGTATGTTGTTTGTAGGCTTGCCCATTTCTCAACTGGCGGTGTGTCTCGGTCTAGAACCACACCATTTCAATCAGTGTAATGGTTTCTTGGGGATTATTTCAAGCATGAAATTGAGGCGTCTCGGTCGGAGCCTCCTTCGCGTTCTTTTGTAAAATCGTCAGGCTCTGGCCCTCTCCACTTTTTATAACTTTAAATTCGTTGTCCCTCTCAAGTTTAGTTATTATAGTTTTCAAGTCCTTATCTAATGGATATTCAATTCCGCGGCGAAACATAGTATACGATGGCGTAAATCTAAGTTCTCCATTACTTTTTAAAACGCGAAATACTTCGGTAAAAAAATCATCAATTTGTTCTTTATTTCCGTAAGCCGGCAATGAGTTGTCAGCAACAACTAAATCAAAAATGCCATCCCGAAAAGGTAACGCTTCTCCAACACCCGCTACGGTTTTATCCTTCACGCCTGGCACATCAGTGTTTTGAAGCATTTCTTGGAGCTTTCCGGTACTGTCGCCTTGAATGCGCGATTTCTCTTCCGGGGATACGAATACAGGATCAATTGATATTACTTCAGCACTAATGCCAGCTTCTTTGACTTCCTTTGCAAATCTTCTCGTCCCACTTCCCACGTCGAGAATCTTTTTTCCAACCAACATTTCTGGTGTTAGATTTAAATCACGTAAATAATCCTCTAACCCTCGATTGGTAGTAGGTGTTTCTTTCCAAGTTTTAAATTCTTCTTCCATGGCCAGCTTATTAGTTAAAAAAATACCTTGTGTGATTGAAGTGTCCCGGTCGTTGACTCGTCATAGAGCGCCCGGTTTCTCGAATGGACACTCAATCTTGTTCGCTTTGTAAATTGTTCAGAAAATAATTTTTCAGCATCTTATTGATCGTTCTTCGTCCCCATCCACTTTTGAGATATTCCTCACGGGACTTAGCATCTTTCATGTTTATAAATGCCTCGTAGTATATAAGCTCGTAAGGGCGAAATGGTTTTGTTGCTTGACTCTTGCCACTATTATGTTCAGCAAGCCGCTTTTCAATGTCGGTAGTATATCCAATGTATAAACTCTGATTCTTCTTGCTCTGTAAGATATAGACGTAGTACATATTTGAAGGCGGGACGTAAGAACGTACATTTGCGGAGCAAATTACGTTCAACATCCCAGCAACGTAAAATTTGCAAGGCAAATTTGTACGTTGCGGTGTGAGTCGGTCTAGAACTTCGCTTATGCAAGCAGTATAAGGCTTTTTTGAGCGTTCTTCCAGAGGCGGGCTTGAGGTGTCTCGGTCAGGGTCTAAAAAATCAAATGTTACAAATGTGACACTTTTTTGATACATCGGCGTGTCACATTTGAATGTGGATGATCAACCCCTTTTCATTACGCGCATACTTTGGTAATATGAGAGTACAAAACAATAATTGAATAGGTTAAAGTAAGTTACGTTTTCAGTCGCAGGAACTTGCGATGAGCGGCTATCCAAGCCAGAGAGGTCGGGCCGATAGCCGGGCGTAAGAGCCCAAGACTGATGTACGGAACATTGCGCAATGCGCTCTTGTTTTGACATCAGTTTTGGGCTTTTTCTATAAACAGGGGCGCATACCGCGCTCCTGTTTTCATTGTTGTTTTGGTTCTTGCCCGTGGGGTCCGGGCAAGAAAGTAGGGGTCAAAAATTAACTTAAAAAAACATATGCATAAACTCAAAACAGACGAAACAAATACAAAATTGAATATCGTCTATGTTCCCATACGGGAACTCAAACCCTCGGAATACAACCCGAGGAAGATAAGCAAAGAATCGCTGGAACAGCTCAAAGAAAGCATCAAGCGGTTTCAGATGGTAGATCCGATCATCGCCAATGCCGCGCCGAACCGAATGAATATCGTGATCGGCGGCCATATGCGCCTGCGGGGAGCGAAAGAACTCGGATTCAAGGAGATTCCGGTTGTCTACGTAAACATTCCGGATATAAGGCAAGAGAAAGAACTCAACCTTCGCCTGAACCGCAATACGGGCGAATGGGACTGGAATTTGCTCGCGGAATTCGATGAAGCGCTCCTCACAGACGTCGGCTTTACCAGCGAGGAAATAGACGAGGTGTTCGGAATGGATGAAAATCCGGAACTATTCGATCTTGAAAAAGAACTCGCCAAACTCGACATCAAAAAGGTGGAGGTCAAAAAAGGAGACGTCTACCGCTTGGGCGAGCACAAAGTGATGTGCGGTGACAGCACGGTCGCGAAAGACATGGCGAAGCTCATGGGCAAAGAAAAAGCCGACATGTGCTTTACCGATCCGCCATACATTTTGTCGTACCTTACCGGCAAGAAACGCCGCGGCAAGGCCACTGAAGGATTCGGACTGAAACGCGATCGTCGTTATCTTGAGACCGAATCACTGCCGGATAATTTCACCGAACTCTGGATGGCGAACGTCGCCAAAGCACAGAAGCCCGATTTCTCGATTATAGTGTTCGAGAATCCGAAAAATCTCCGTACGATTTGGAATGAAATGGAAAAACACTGGAAATACCGCAACACCATCACATGGCATGTACCGAACCGCGTACAGGGCTTCAGCTCCAAGTACAAGTTCTTCAACAAGGCGGATATCGCGCTTGTAGGAACGGGCGGCAACGCATCGCTCAATCTTGAGCCGGAAGAAGAAATCTTCCAGA
>CAZDKA010000073.1:0-3204 GCA_964505815.1 uncultured Candidatus Saccharibacteria bacterium
TTCTTTTCCCGTTCGTATTCGTACAATTCCGCCGGATAGAAGGGTAAAAAGATTTACATGATGGCGAAGGATTGTAATTTCCCCACGAACCGTGGGGACACTTACTGCGTTTATCTCAAGCTCTCTTGCGATCTTGTCCGGCGTTATGATGCGTAAATTCATTTTGCTTCATCAATTGTTCCGAGCATATAAAATGCGGTTTCTGGTTTCGCATCGTACTTTCCTTCAAGAATTTCCGTAAAACCGCGCACGGTTTCTTTTATAGGGACGTATTTCCCCTTTCGCCCCGTAAACGGCTCAGCGACGAACATTGGTTGCGTCAAAAATTTTTGAATCTTTCGGGCTCGAGAAACGAGTAATTTGTCATCCTCAGATAACTCCTCAATTCCTAAAATTGCAATAATATCTTGAAGATCTTTATATCTTTGAAGTACTCGAATAACTTCTTTTGCCGTATTATAATGCTCTTCGCCCACGATTTCAGGATCAAGCGCACGTGATGCGGATGTCAAGGGATCGATTGCAGGATATAAACCCTGCTCGGTTAGTGCGCGCTCAAGCGTGATTGAAGAGTCAAGGTGACTAAAAATGGCGACGGGTGCCGGATCGGTATAATCATCCGCTGGAACATAAACCGCCTGAATCGAGGTGATCGAGCCTCGATCGGTTGAGGTAATTCGTTCTTGTAGCGCGGCCAACTCCGATGCCAACGTAGGCTGATACCCAACCGCAGAAGGAATTCGCCCCAAGAGCGCCGAAACCTCTGCTCCTGCTTGTGCAAACCGAAAGATATTGTCGATAAAAAGCAAGACATCCATATTTTTCTCGTCCCGAAAATATTCAGCCATGGTTACACCGGTAAGTGCTACTCGCAGACGATTTCCAGGAGGCTCATTCATCTGTCCGAAAACAAGTGCGGTTTTGTCGATTACCTTGGTCTCTTTCATTTCAAGCCAAAGATCATTTCCCTCTCGAGTTCGCTCCCCTACACCGGAGAAAACAGAAACTCCTTGGTGGGCTTTGGCAACATTGCGAATCATCTCCTGAATCAGCACGGTTTTTCCAACTCCCGCACCGCCAAAAATTGCAACCTTTCCTCCCTTAACAAAAGGAGCAACAAGATCGATGACTTTTATCCCGGTCTCAAAAATTTTTTGCTCAACCGATTGTTTCTTGAGCGCAGGAGATTTTTTATGGATGGTTTCCTTTTTTGTAGTTCTTACTGTGCCAAGTTCATCAATCGGTTCGCCTAAGATATTGAATATCCGGCCAAGAGTTTCATCCCCGATTGGTACTTCTATTGGCTTGCCCGTATCTTTAACTTTCATTCCTCGCCGAAGACCGTATACGTTGCCCATTGCCAGTGTCCGCACCACTCCCCGGTCAATAATTGCCTCAACCTCAAGAATCAGTTTAACGTTGTCTCTGCGCTCAACAATAAGGGAGTTATATATTTTTGGCGTGTGCTCTTTCGCAAACTCAACATCGATAACGACATCACGGATTGCGATAATCTTACCTTCACTCATATCTAAATCATCGAGAAATTGATAATTACCAGATCTTCTCTACCGACTCTCTTGCAGTTGTTATGTCTAAAAGCTCATAGGTGATCTTCTGTTGACGCAATTGATTTCCAACGAGCGTCAAATTATATATTAGATCATTCGCGTTATCGGTCGCATTTTTCATGGCAAGCATCCGGGCGGAATGCTCGCCGGCAAGGCTGTGTAAAATCGAAAACCGAATCTTCTCTTCAAGATAACTTCGTAAAAGATAGTCGAGCACAATTTCGGCAGACGGCTCAATGAGATACTCATCGTGCGTTGATTCTTCAAGAACCGCAAGCGATTCGGCAGAAACCGGTAAGAGCACTTCGGCACACGGCGTATAGGAAAACACTGATGCGAACTTATTGTAGATAAACACAATTTCACCGTATGTCCCATCTAAGAAGAGTTTGAGAACAAGACGAAATAAGGCAGAAACCTCGCTTAGTGGGTCTTCAGAAAAATCTGCAATTAGGTTGTGACCAAAACCTGATGCAAAAGACATTCCTTTTTTTCCAATCGTAATAAAATCTGCCTCCGAAGCATACTTAAGCCGCGTAACAAAGCGAAAAAGATTGTAATTAAAGCCTCCGCACAAACCTTTTGAAGTTGTGATGAGAACAATTAGGTGCTTTTCGTTCTCGCTTGACTGAAGAAGTCGTGACTTTTTTGGATCAATTTTCTGGATTACCTTCGAAAGCAGATTTTTGATGTGATCATTATATGGCTTGCTTTCAAAAAAAATCTGCTGCATTTTTTTTGCCTTTACCGCAGATACAAGCTCCATCGCCTTGGTAATCTTTTTCACGTTCGTTACCGACCGTATTTTTTTTCGCAATTGGCGTACGTTCATAGCTTTATGTATTGGGTGATTAACCTTTTCAACTCTTCCTCATCCTTTTTCTCAAGAAGCTTATTCTTGTTGATTCGATCAGCGAGCGATTTTTTACCCGTCCGCAACAGATCAATCAGTTTTTTATCAAATTCTTCAACTTTATCCAACGCCAGCGTATCAACTTCCTCGCCCGTTACAGCCCAAATAACAGCAACTTCCTCGGCAACGCTGTAGGGTGAATTTTTCGGTTGCTTCAACACCTGCGTTACTTTTGCTCCGCGATTCAATAGTTTTTTGGTTTCCTCATCAAGCTCCGATTCAAACTGCGAAAATGCCGCAAGCTCTCGATACTGTGCCAGATCAAGCTTTAATTCTGCGGCAACCTGCTTCATAGCCGTGGTCTGCGCTGCACTTCCCACTCGAGAGACCGAGAGTCCAATATTAATGGCAGGTCTCATACCTGCATTGAAAAGATCGCTCTCTAAGATTATTTGACCGTCGGTTATTGAAATTATGTTTGTTGGAATATAGGCTGAAACATCGCCTTCAAGAGTCTCAATAATTGGTAAAGCAGTAAGCGATCCCCCCCCGTGCTTTTCATCCAGTTTGCATGCCCTCTCTAAAAGTCGGGAGTGAAGATAAAAGATATCGCCCGGGTATGCTTCCCGCCCAGCCGGTCTTCGAAGAATGAGCGATATCTGTCGATATGCCCATGCATGCTTTGACAGATCATCGTAGGCAACCAAGACATCTTTTCCCTGATCTAAGAAATACTCCCCAATTGCACAGGCGGCATAGGGAGCTAAATACTGAAGTGAG
>CAZDKA010000074.1:0-3188 GCA_964505815.1 uncultured Candidatus Saccharibacteria bacterium
AACCTTAGTCACCTCAATTTTCCAAAACTGTCACCTCATAAGGTTAACTGTACAGTTTGTTGACTACCATCCCAGATTCCATTAAACTATCTTTAAGGAGGATCAAGGGCCGAATAATAATAAGTTATTTTTAAATTCGAGTTTAAATTCATGAAAAAGCAACGTAAAAAAATAAAAATCAGAAAGAGTTCTCCTCTCGATTTTCTTTCATCTCTCACTGCGGTTTTGCTTCAGGAGGAAGAAGACGATGAGGCGGCGATTGATAAGATGGTTGAAGAAGCCATTATTCGGGCTAAGTATCGGGAGTTAGCTCCAATAATTGACGGCTGGATAACCGGTTTTACAGACGTGTGCAGGAAACACCCCGAATACCGCAATACATTGTGCGGATATTTTAAAAAGCTCATGTCGAAATATATCAGGATATTTTATAAGAAGATAAAAGAGGAGTACGGAGAGTATCTCAAGAAGAAAGGAGAGAACAGGCTTGAAGAGATGAAAAAATTACTTGACGAACAGATGAAGCGCCTGAAGGAGGCTTATCAGGAGTGCTGCGGTGAGGAATTAAAAAATTGGCCGGGTTAAGTTCTTAGCATGAAAAGCATGAAAAAGACAACGCAAAAGAAAGATGCCTGCATAAAATTAACCTCCGCGATTGCGAAAGCTTTTGGCCTTAAGCATCTTATGGCGGCGAAACGAAAACCTCTCTGTTTGTATGTGGAGATATATGATGAAGACGGAAAGTTGATTTATTCCGGTTGCATGGACAATGGCTGCAAGAAGGTTCCCGGATGGTGTGAACAAAGGGGTGGTAAAAAATGCCATTGCAACGCATACGGCTAGATGATGGCTACGGGCGCTATTTTGATTAACGGTTTCATTGTCTTAGCAAACGCCAACGCTTCTTAAGGCGTGTTTTGTTTTGCGTCGGAGGCGATTTTTTGTTTTGATTAAAGAATGGCGTCCTTGCGAAGTATTCTTATTCCGCTCGCAGCTATTTTTATTTTCGGCTCGGTAATCGCGCTCCGGTTTATTGCGCCTAGGACGGAAGAAGTGATGCCCGCTGAAACTGTAACCGAGCCGCCTGTTATCATTGTTGTTGAGCCGCCGCCTCCAGCCCCGGAGGGGCGAGGCTCGCCCAATGAAATTGGGCGGCCGCCAGCTCCTGCACAAACGGCAAGAATTTATGAAAAGAGAATTCCAGCACCAGTTATTCTTGTTCCGCCTCCTCCACCGCCGCCAGCGCCAGTGGTTGAAAGTCCTGTTCCAGCTCCTTTGGTTGAAGTTCCTGCGCCAATTCCGCCTCCGCCGCCCCCACTTCCGCCTGTAAATGAGGACGAACTCCAGAGAGCGGTGGTTCGCATTCGCTGCGGCAGGTTATTCGGTTCCGGATTCGCAATCAATAAAGACGGACTCGCACTTACCGCGGCCCATGTTTTGATTGAGGCCATCGAATCCGGAGTAACAAATTGCGATGTGATTTTTCCGCGCAAAAGCCAGGACTTCGGCTTCTTTTCCGAGGCGCACTATAGAACCGGAATAATTCTTACCCCTAAAGAAGTTGAAAAAATGTATAAAGAAAAAGCTATTGATGTCGCGGCCATTAAAGCCAGCCGGCTCGAGAATGATCCTGTTTTTCCCGAAGAGTTTCCATTTATAAACCATCCTTTTTGCGGTCCGCAAACACTCGGCGACAAAATTCTGCTCTACGGCTACGCGGCCAATGCCAGCGTCAGCATCAATTCGCCCGGCTCACTTCTATCGCGTTTTGAAGGCAGGGTGATTCAATACGGCGATATCCGCGGAGTGAAAAAAGAGCCCTCCACAATTTTTAAGAGCGGGTTTGATTACGTCCCTGACCTTTCCTATACTCTTGATGAGAGCGCGGATCGGGCAGTTGCCGTGATTGTCAGCACCAATAATTTCTCCGGCGCTTCAGGCGGCCTCGTTTTCAACACTTCCAAAAACTGCATTCTCGGCGAAAATAGCGCGGTTGGCACTGCTCCGGGCGACCCGAATATCTACGGCTTTATTTTTAGCTTTCGTTTTCCGGAAGTTAAATCGTGGCTTGATTCAATACTCGCGCGCTAAACTTTCATGAAGCAACTCACCTTTATTATTACAACTCTGGGATTTGCGATACTTATCGGATTGATTATTTCTGGCCCCATGACTTTTTCTAAAAAAACCGCGACCCAGGAGCCACAAGGCCAATCAGAAGTCGTTCTGGAAACGCCGCCAGATACAAAAGAAGAACCCGCACCTGCGGTCAAACTCGGGCCGCGGGACGGCGTCAATAAACCTGTCAGCATCACTTTAGGCGTTTCGGCATGCCGCAAAACGCCGGATTTCGCAAAATGCATGAATACGTTTTTTCGCGCCTACTTAAAAAAGAATACCACCCTCGCAACACTCCGTGAGATAGATACGCTTCAGCGCGGGGATTCTGATATCCGGCTGATGTGCCATGAAATCATCCATGCCATCGGCCGCGAGACATTCGCCAAAGAAAAAACAATTCCGGCTTCATTTGCCGCCTGCGACCAGACATGCCATTCCGCCTGTTATCACGGCGCAATGGAGCGGTTTTTAAGAGGAGATGATGCGAGTATTCCGGCAGAAGAAAGAGGCCACTTGAGCGAAAAAGAGATTGAAGACAAAATTACCACGGCGTGTTCGGCCGACGGCCCGATCAATCTTCGTTTCCAGTGCTTGCACGGCCTTGGGCACGCGGCGGTATTTTACTTTGATTACAATCTTATAAAAGCGCTTGCATCATGCGACCGTCTCGGATCGCAGTGGGACAGGGGGTCTTGCTGGGGAGGAGGGTTTATGGAAAACGTTCACGCTCAATACCCGGAGAAGCGCTATCTTTCAAAAACCGATTTTCATTTTCCGTGCAGTGTTTTGGACGAAAAATACAAAAGCGACTGCTATGTTATGCAGACCACGAGGATGGCCGAAATGGGACTTTCCAAAGACAAAATCGTTGATGAGTGTAAGACGGCCGGTCAATACCGCTTATCATGCCTGCAGAGTTTGGGGCGGGATTCTTCCAATGATGTGCGGCTCGGCAACGGCAAGCAAATTGCCCTGCTTTGCGAGAAGGTCGGGGATGAGGACGGGAAGAATGCATGCATGAGGGGCGCGGTGTACGCTCTCGCCGACAACACCTGGGACGGCAGATA
>CAZDKA010000075.1:0-3163 GCA_964505815.1 uncultured Candidatus Saccharibacteria bacterium
GAATCGAACGGGAGGGGGTCGGGGAACGGGAGTTCCCCGTGGAGGAAGGCACCGAAGGCGCGCAAGCAAAGCTTGCAATGACTTCCTGGGTGAGGGGCCTGTAGTAAAGTGGCATTACGCGGCATTCGCATTGCCGAGGCGGGGGTTCGATTCCCCCCAGGTCCACAATTCAAAATTTATGGAAAAATCAGAAGGTGAAATTACTAATCCGGCTATGCTTGAACTTGGCCGAGAAGCAGAACGAGGACTTATCCTTTGGTGGTCGCTAATAAATAACCATTGGGAAGATATGAAGGGCAACGCATATCACCAAGGCGTGAATTTGATGATGGAAAAAATTCTGAAAGATACCACTTTGACTGATACCGAAAGAATAGATGAAGCAAATAAAATAATCGGCTTTGTGAGAGTTTATCGAAATCGGGTAAAAAAAGTTGCATCTGTCTATAATGATTTTATCGGCGGCAATCTGAATAAATTTGAAAAGTTATTGGATCTAACGAAACCAAACGAAAAAGAGAGAGAGTGGTTAAAACTTTCTTGGGATTTATGTAAAATCCGTGAAAAAGAAATTGCCGCGATTGAAAATCATATAGACACTGACGAATTTATACCAAACCTAGTCATTAAAAATAATGGCGTTGCTAATCAGCAGATAACACCAGAGGACAATAAAGCTTTTGCAGAGAAATTGGCAATGTGCCAAGCGTTAAGAGAAGTTGCTAGCGAAGAAGAAAAGAAAATTGAACCAAATAGGTCAAATATAGCTCAAGGTATGTTTGGAAAACTTGATGACTATATGAAGGACGGCAGTTATTCTAGGTTAGTAAATGAAATGAAAAATTAAAATGCTTCATAGAATAAAACTAGATGACCGACTCAAATCCAAGCTCAAAAGAAAAAGGCGATCTACTTGAAAAAATTGTCGGACAACTTTGTTCAGGTATTAAAAATGCAAAGGTAGAAAACAACATAAAATTAGTTGGTAAGTCTGGAACGGAAAGACAGGTAGATGTTTTTATAAGAGGCAATGTTGGTGCATTTGAAGTAAAAATTCTTGTTGACCCCAAAAATCATTCAACCCCTGTTGATATTAAGGAAGTAGAAAGTATTGTCGGAATGGTTGAAGATGTTGGCGCAAACCTCGGAGTAATCGTTTGCCCATCGGGATTTACAGATGGCGCAAAAAATAGAGCAAGTGTATCCGGTATTCAGTTGTACGAGATTTACGACCAATCACTAGGAAATACAGAATTGTTTATACCACTACGATATGTTGCGCCGTACATTGCTAGGTATAACTTTAGTTTTCACGGCACATCAGCGGCAGGCCCATTCTCTATTCCAATCGACCAATCAAGGTGGCAATTTAACATTGATGATAAAGTTTTAGCTCCAAACGAAGTACCTGTTTATGTTTGGAATAAGAGAATGGTGCCACAACAAAAAGGAAATTATGTAGTGAAGATTGGAGCGGTAAAAATGACTGACCCGCAAGACAAAATGTCTGTTCAATATTGTGATCTCGATGTCGGTATGCAAATCGAGGAAGATTACTACCTCAAACTTTTTCCTGCTTCCTTTATCAGAAAAGTTGATGAAGCAGGAAAAGAACATTTTGACTTGCGGGTGGACGCTTATTCGAAAAAAGAAGATATGTTAAAAAATGGTTGGCGACAATTTGAGACAATGGAAGAAATGAACAAAGCGGCAGACATTGAAAATCAACCTGCGGGCGTTCGTGAGTTATTGATGAGAGAAGTGTATACTATTGGAGAATAGCCGCCGGATTTTTTCGCCGAAATGCCAGAAGCGAGGGCGCGGCGGAAGGGGGGTGTGGGGGGAATTCCGCCGCACCCTCGCTTCGGAAAAATTCGCGCCGATGATTAAAAGATTAAAGCATTTTGTAAAAGCCAGTGGAAGCTTTTTATTTTTCTCAAACCGAAACTTGACACTCCATGAGATATTTGTTACAATGTAATTTAGTAAAGTTGGTGGCCCTTTGACAACAAAACCCTGAAAGGAAGGTGACGAATGAAAGAGAAAAAGATGGGGCTCTTGAAGTCTCTGTTTGTGCTGTTTGTAGCCGGACTGATTCTGCTCGGCCTATTGGTCCTTTATCCATTTTGGCGACTGTTCGCCTGGACGATCAACCTTATTGGCGTCAAGGGAATGCGTAACACCGGCGGGAATATTGAAACACCGGTAGTTTTCTACGAAAACCCCGAGACCAAGAGGAAAATCGTCTTCATCGCAACAATCCATCTTGCCGAGCCAGAGTACTTTGCTTTGCTTCAGCGGCTCATTGAATCGTTATCCGACCACAAGATTCTCTTTGAAGGTGTGGGCAAGCTTTCTCCGCAAGAGGAACAAGCTCTCACCAAGAAAGAGCGCGGTGTCGCAAGGCATTTCGACTACATCTTCGGGTTGATGCGTAAGATCGGTGAGGTGATGTCGCTTCAGTATCAGAAAGAAGGCTTGGCTTACGATTCCAGTTGGGTCAATACCGACATGCGGTTGTATGACCTCATTCGGTCATTTGCTCAATACGACATCCGCCTCCTGAAGAAAGAGAAGGGACTCGATGAGCTGTTCGGCGACGAATCGGCGCAGCTATTCACTCGGTGGTTCTTCAATAAGCTGTTCAGCCGATTCATTCCTGTAGTCGTCATCATCGGCGCTATCACTTTCTTCTCTCGAGACAAGAGGTTAGCGAAGAAGTTCATCCTCGAAGCCAGAAACGAAGAAGCAGTTCGTGGCATCGACATACATCTGGCAGAGGGAAATGTCGTAACCATCTGGGGCGCCGCGCACCTGCGTGGAATCGAGAAGAGGCTTAAGCGGGCTGGTTTTCGCGAAGTTCGCTGTGAGTGGTTCACGGCGTATCACATTCGCGATTACAGCCTGTTGGCGTGCCTCAAGAAGATGATCAACTTCAGCAAGACAGCGGCAAACACCGCTACTGCACTGAAGAAGAACTAAGCCGTCCTGGGCTCCGCGTGAAGCAATTCACTCGGAGCCTTTTTACTTTTTCAAAATATCAAAGAACAAAATTTTGCGAAAACAAATTTTTTAATATATTATTTACTTGTATTTGTTTTTGCAATCATCGGCGCGAATTTTTCCGAAGCGAGGGTGCGGCGGAATTCCTCCCCCCAACCCC
>CAZDKA010000076.1:0-3136 GCA_964505815.1 uncultured Candidatus Saccharibacteria bacterium
CGCCCCAAGAATATTTTTAGATAAAAGCTGCATAGTAAAATCCAGTATAGCCTAATAAAAAGTGCGGCGCAAGCGGCAACTATGGTAACATTTTGTGCCGATCGGCAGGTTTTGTTACCAATTTACCAAAGTTACCCACAACCCCGCTCAACTTAATCGTCAACTAGCTTAAATTTGGCCTTTAACTCTTCATCTCCAAAAATAGCGTCTGAAACAATGAGCTTAACCCATCTCTCAATATCACGATATTCCAATGCTTCCTTAAATTCTTCGGCAATCTTAAAGGGGCTCACCAACACGCTTTTTTGCAGCGGTTCAAAGCCGTATTCTAAGGCTTCGGCTTTCAAAAATGTTCGCAATTTCCGGTGTTTTTCCGGTATGTCAAAAATAAGAATCCTCCATTTTCCGTCCCATTTTAAGCTTTTTGATTTTTCGATGGCAATCTGCCGAAGAGCCATAGTCCGCTCCCCTTCTCCTTTTTCTGTAAGAATAAAAAAATCTTTTTCTTTAGGATGTTTTTCAATAAAACCCTGTCGCCGCATTCTGGAAAGAGTCGAGCGAAAAGATTTCTCCCGATGAGTGCAAAAAGTATGATAATAAGGATGCGGCCAAAATGAAGTAACGGATAAGGCGGCGAGGTCGCCCACAATAATCAGCGTGGCCTTGGCAAGAGAGAGCGCGCGACTTGCCGAGTTAATTTCTTTTTTGCGCTCCAAAAGTAGCGTTTTGGATTTGCGGTTTAGTTTGGTTCCTGTTTTATTCATACAAATCAACCCTAACAAATCACGCCGGACTTTACAACATTTTCTGCCGATCGGCAGGTTTTGTTACCTTGTTTTTGTTACCTTGTTACTGAAAAAATTTAATAAAACATTTTTGATAAATAAAAAAATCCCGGCAAGCAGGGAGTGGCCTGCCGGGTAGTGAGCTTCGCTCTACTACCCGGTTCCACTATGCTTGCCGGATTGATCCCACCCAAGTTAATACCGGCGGTGATCTTGCTGCGGCTCTCTGGTTTGGAGATTCTTGCGAAGCTCCTCCAGCCTGCCGCCGATTCTGTGAATCAGCTCGCCTCTCGCCTTCTGTCTGTTGACAAAGGCCTCCGCGTCCGCCCTTGGAACAAAAAGCGGAATTCGCTTCTGATCTTTGGGCTGGAGCCGCTTGTTCTGGGCGATGACGTCTGCGATGTAGATCTCCTTGCAAGGTCCGCAACCGGCCACGACCGATCCATCCTCAACGCTCCCGCTGTAGTTGCCGGCCGGCCTGTCCTTTTGAGAAATCCAGCGTCTTGGCACAAACAGTCCATCGAGATGCGTTAGGCACGCCGCTGTAACTTGAAGGCCGCACGTCTCCAGAAAGCCAACTGGCTTCCCGTCAACATCCGCTTCCAGTTTCTTATCCTTATTGTCTTCCTGCTGCATAGCAAGAATGGCGTACTCCACCGCCTGGAGATCCACTTCGTATTGCCCTTTGAACATTTCCCACAACTGCTCGGGATAGAAACTGTTCATGACGCGAAAGTGTGCCCGTTTGGTGAATTGAAAACTCTTCTCACCATTTGCCGGAGCAGGCACTGGAGTTACAGGAGCGGCCGCGTCCAGAAGCGTGGTAAGAATTTCTCCAACCTCCCGCATGGTTGTCGGCGCGTCATTCTTTATCACCGGCTCTTGCACAGAAGCCGCCGTCTTTTTAGCTTTCTGTTTCATACCTTTTTCCTCCTTCTGTTTTTTCGCCTTTGTTTAGACCCGCAAAAACGCGGGCGCCTTGAGAATACTTACCGAACTGACTTCCACCACAACAATCCCCCCGTCCGCGTCATTTGCTTCCACCTTGAGAAAATACGGCGCCTCGCCGTACTCAACCACTTTTATGAAAAGTGGTTCAAAAACGCCGGTCTTGCCCGGGTAAGCCAGAGTTACGAAAAACGGATTCTTACTACCTTGGGTGTTGAAACCAAAAACTTCCGTTTCACTAGCCCTTCCGCACCACATCTCTGCAGGCCGTTCTCCGCGATCCGCGTGCCGCCGTAAAGCAATCCGCTTGAAAAGTCCGTTTTTGACGTGGACCTTGAAAGCGACTTGCCTCACCGGCTTCCGCAAATCCGCAACCGGACCGATGCGCGGATGATTATGCCGATCCACGGTTTCCAAACCTTTAGCGCGGTGAATCATTTCGTTAGGTATCTCAACAATACCCAACGCGATTGCCCTGCCAAGCGAAACAGTTCTCTGTTCATCGTCAATGTGATCCACAACAGGGTAATCAATGTACTCCGGCTCTGCTCCCGCCGGCAACGTTGTTTCCAGCGCCACCTGCAAACCGCCATCGTCCCCATCCTCCCATTTCTGCCATGTCAAAACGTTCTCTCGTCCCTCCATAAAAACCTCCTTTCGGGTTATTCGGGACACTTTGTCAAAAAAGCCTAATTTGCCATTTCCTACCCACATTATACTCCTTTTGTAGGAAATGTCAAGGGGGTGTGACACCACACCCCCCTTTGGCCTAATCCGCCAGTTGGCGGAGGCCGTTTTTGCTCTTTACGCCGCGACCGCCGGTTTCACCAAGTGGCACCAGACTGCCGGCACGCCAATTGTCTTTTTGTCGTCATACTTCACAGTCACCAGCCGCTCATAACGGCTAGCATTCGGCGGAGTAGGCAGGACCTTCCGAAGAGCGCCATGCAAGCGCTTATTCTCCGGCTCCTCCAACGCCCCATGTTTAAGCGCAAGAAACGGAATCTCAATCTGAATCAAATCTCCGACGTTGAAACTCCTGATCGTTGACTCCTCGCGAAAGCCGCGACTCTCGGCGCTCAAATGCAGTTCTTCTTTTTCTTCTTTCTTCCGTTCCGGCCACTTACTGGTTTTCAGAAAGACTTCTGCCATGTTCCAGCGCTTGTCGCCGCTAAGAAAATGGCGACCTTCATAGGCTGTCATGGCCTTGTTCGGATCCCTTCCGACCTCCAGCATGCGCCGCAACTCCGCATCGCACCCGCGCCGGCATCTCGCCCTGGGCGAATCGCCGCTGTGCGCTTGCCTTAAACGCGGAATGAACCGCGACATCTCATCAATTCTCTGCGCTTTATTCATACTCTTTCCTCCTTTTATTTTGAAATTTTGTCCGTTTTTTACCGGCC
>CAZDKA010000077.1:0-3044 GCA_964505815.1 uncultured Candidatus Saccharibacteria bacterium
CCATTTCATACACTCTTATCTTACAAGAGTGTCCTAATACATTTGGGAATCGGGCTTGCTCGTTAAAACGCATAAAAAGTCAGCAAAAAGGAGGTGATTTGTATGCTGTTAATTCTTCTGTTCACAATTATGATCGCCGGGGTTTTTTCTGGCTTTGCGGTCAACCATGCAGTGAAGAGGGATTCTACTTTTGCTGCGTTTTTCACTGGGATAGCTGTGGCAAACGGCCTGTTGGCGATAGTCTTAGCAACACAGGCGATAGTCTTCGCAATACACGCAATACAACTGAAATGATCGTCTGCTTCCGGCTTTCCCACCCTGCGCCGTCTCCCTGATTTGGGACGGCGCTTTTTTTATTTGTTCGTCTGCCAGAATACCTCGCCGTTCTGCGGCGAGGATGAATGGCAGCTACGAACAAATAACCCCGCACCAATTTTGCCATCGAGCGCTACGACGATGCGGGTATTGTAAGAAAGTTGAAGCGTATCCGCGAAGCGCGTGCGCGAATAGCGCATCCCCATGACGGGCGAAGCGCTTCGCCCTTGAATATTCTCGCAAAATTGGTGCTGGGGTCATATGCTGTTTGGATACCGCACCGCTCTGCGGTGCGGTATTTCATTCTCTTCTGTTTCGCGGCCGACCTCTGCCTAGCGGCTCTTCTGGGAAGCGCCTTCCGAAATCGCCGCCTTCAGCGCTGTGGCGCGTTATTTCTTCTTCTGAATACCGGTCAGGCACGCGTTTTAAGGAAAGATTTATTCTGCCCTGCTCATCAATTTCCTTTACGAGCACTGGTATGACATCGCCTATTTTTACTATATCAGACACTCTCTCCACTCTCCACGGCGCGAGTTCCGAGATGTGTACCATACCCTCTTGTCTCGGCGCGATTTCTACCATGACGCCGAAGTCAAAGAGCCGCGTGACCTTGCCTTCAAGAAGCTCGCCGGCCTTAATTTCTTTGGTGGCGCTTTTGACCAGAGCCGAGGCCTGATCCAGAATTTCTTTGTTGTCTGCGGTGATGAACACGCGGCCGTCATCTTCAATATCAATGGTGGCGCCGGTCTTTGCGATTATGTCGTTGATATTTTTGCCGCCCGGGCCGATAAGAGCTCCTATTTTTTCGGGATTGATATTTATAAGGAGAATTCGCGGCGCATATGGCGAAAGCTCGGGTCTCGGCGAGGGAAGGGTTTTTTCAAGAAGAGCGAGAATTTGCATCCGGCCGGCTCTGGCCTGCGCAAGAGTTTTTTCCAGAATCTCAACGGTTACTCCGTCAATCTTCACGTCCATTTGGATTGCGGTAATGCCGTCTTTGGTGCCGGCGGCCTTGAAATCCATGTCTCCGTAATGATCCTCCGGACCCTGAATGTCGGTTAAAACTGCGTATTTAGGGTTTAGGGTTTCGGGTTTAGGGCTTTCTATCATTAATCCCATAGCAACTCCGGCGGCGTGCTTCTTCATCGGAACCCCGGCGTCCATCAAAGCAAGAGTTGAGCCGCAGACTGAGGCCATTGATGAGGAGCCGTTTGAAGAAAGGATTTCAGAGACAATGCGCATGGTGTACGGAAATTCTTCTTCTCCAGGGATGAGCGGAGTGAGTGAGCGCTCGGCTAAGGCGCCGTGCCCGATTTCTCTCCGGCCCGGGCCGCGCATCGGCTTAATCTCTCCTGTGGAGTACGGCGGAAAATTATAGTGATGAATGAAGCGTTTTTTCTTGCGTACATCCATGCCTTCAACTATCAATTGATCTCCCGGCGCGCCAAGGGTTATAGTGGAGAGCGCTTGGGTCTCGCCGCGAATAAAAAGTCCGGAGCCGTGGACTCTGGGCAGGATGCCGGCTTGGGCTTCCAGCAACCTGATTTCGTCCAGGGCCCTGCCGTCAGGGCGCTCGCCTTTATCCAAAATTCTCCTGTGAACGATTGCGTCAATTTCCTCTTCCCAAAGATAATTTGCCGTTGCCGAATCAAAAGAGTCGGCCAGGGCGGTTTTAGCGTGCTCAAACCACTCTTTTTTCAGCGACTCAAGCTGGGCGTTGCGCGCGGCCTTTTCTTTCTCCCAAAGCGCCTCTTCTATTTTCTTGGAAAAATTGTTAACGATGGCACCATGCAGCGGCCCGCTGGTATCGGCCAACTTAACCGTTCGCTTTTTAGGACCAACAGTGCCGATGATTTCTTTCTCAAAAGCGATTATTTTTTTTATCTCGCCGTGAGCAAAGTCAAGGGCTTTAACGATTTCCGCCTCGGGTTCTTCCGCGGCTCCGGCCTCAATCATATTTATTTTTGATTCGGTTCCGGAAACCACCATGTCAAGCGCGGCTGTTTTGCGCTCTTCAAAAGTCGGATTGACGACGAACTCGCCGTTAACTTTTCCGATTCTGACTCCGGCAACCGGCCCGTTCCAAGGGATGTCGGAAATTGATAGGGCAAGGGACGCGCCGAGGAGTGCGGGAATGTCAGAATCGTTTTGGTCATCAAGCGAGAGAATCGTCGCGACTATCTGGACTTCGTTTCGCATCCTTAGGTCAAAACGGGGTCTGATGGTGCGATCAATCAGCCGTCCGGAAAGAACGGCCTCTTCCGACGGCCGGGTTTCGCGTTTCACAAAACGGCTGCCGAAAATTTTTCCGGCGGCGTAGAACTTTTCTTCGTATTCAACGTTTAGCGGAAAATAATCACCCCCTTCTCTGGGGTCTTTGGACATGACCGCGGTAACCAGCACCATGGTATCCCCCAATCTTACAATCACGCTGCCGGCGGCTTGTCCGGCGAGCGCGGTAAGTTCTGCGGAAAGCAGCTTCCCGCCAAGCTCGGTATTAAATTTTCTTGCTTCCATAAAAACGGAGAGCAGTCCCCGAAGAGAAGTGTTTTGACTAAAATTTTCCGGCGCTTCTTCCTTGAGAAAAAAATCCAGAAAATTTTAGCAGCAACATCGTCTCTTGAAGACCAACCCCAACTAAATTAATTATTCGCTTTGCGCTCTGGTTCTTAGTAGGAACTTGGTGCTTGAGCCGAGGTCGGTAAAGTCGTCCACGGCCTCCTTGAGTT
>CAZDKA010000078.1:0-1373 GCA_964505815.1 uncultured Candidatus Saccharibacteria bacterium
CTTGGCGGTCGCGCTGGTTTAACCGCAAAAATTATCAGGAGTATCTCCGCGAAGACACTCTTCTTCGCGAATGGCTCATGAAGCGCTTGAAAACCGCCCACATCTCGGCTATAGATATTGAGCGCTCGCCCAATACCATGAATATTATTTTTAAAACAAGCCGGCCCGGAATTTTAATCGGCCGCGGCGGCGAGGGCGTTACCAAGCTCAAAAAAGACATTGAATCGTTCTTGATTCGCATCTGGAAACATCGGCCCAAAGTCAAAAAAAAAGGCGAGAAACGCGAGTTGAAGGTTACCGTGGAGGAAATCCGCAGTCCCGAAACCAACGCGTCAATTGTGGCCCAAATGATTGTGGAAGACATTGAAAAGCGCCTTCCTTTCCGGAGAATTCTGAAGCAGTCCGTTGAAAAAGTCGCCTCGCACAAAGAGGTCAAGGGAGTAAAAGTTTCCATTTCCGGAAGGCTGGATGGTTCAGAGATGGCGCGTTACGAGTGGCTGAAAAAAGGGCAAATACCTCTGCAAACCATACGCGCCGACATTGACTATGCCCAAAGAGACGCCTTCACCACTTACGGCGTAATAGGCGTCAAGGTGTGGATTTACAAAGGCGAAGTATTTGAGAAAGAGAAAGTAGAAAATAGAAAGTAGAATTTAGAATATGCGGGTGATTAAGAAGAAAATTTTGCCGGAGTTTTTCCGGCAGGTGAAGACAGGTGAACATCGTGCTGGGCTTCGACTTGCTGATTTCCACCTTCGGCGTGGCGATACGCTCCTATTACGAGAGTGGAATCCAAAGACCAGGCAGTACACTGGCAGGACAGCCCGTAGGAAAGTGAGATGGCTAATCCGTCTCGATATCTTCAAATTCTACACCCAGCGTGATATCAAAAAACGCGGTTTGTACCTCATTGAATACCAGTAGCGTATGCTTCAACCCAAAAAAGTAAAACATAGAAAATGGCAGAAAGGAGTAGCTCGAGGCGTCGAAACCAGGGGGACCGAGCTTGCTTTTGGCTCTTACGGCTTGAAAGCCCAGGAGGCGCATTGGATTACCGCGCGGCAAATTGAGGCCGCCAGGCGTGCCATAACGCGCTATATTGAGCGCGGAGGAAAAGTATGGATTCGCATTTTTCCGGACAAGCCGGTAACCAAAAAGCCGCCGGAAGTAACGCTCGGCGGCGGCAAGGGTTCGGTTGACCATTATGTAGCGCCGATAAAACCGGGGAGAATACTTTTTGAAATGGATGGCGTGCCCGAGGACGTTGCCAAAGCCGCGCTCCGCTTAGCCGCTCACAAATTGCCGGTTAAGACTACATTTGTTAAGAAGTAAAAGCGACACCAATTACGAATGACACACGAATTTACGAATAA
>CAZDKA010000078.1:1473-2988 GCA_964505815.1 uncultured Candidatus Saccharibacteria bacterium
TAAAAGCGACACCAATTACGAATGACACACGAATTTACGAATAAGTATTCGTGTCATTCGGATGCATTCGTGTATTAGTGTCGCTGTGGATCGGCATGAGAAAATTAAAAGGAACAATTGTATCCAACAAGATGACCAAAACCGTTGTGGTCAGGGTTGAGAGTTTGAAAAAACATCCAAAGTATCTGAAGCGCTTCCGGACCTCGCGGCGTTTTAAGGCCCACGTTGACGACGAAAAAAAGTACCTCATAGGCGATGTGGTTCGGATTGAAGAGACGCGGCCGATGTCCAAAGACAAGCGCTGGCGCGTTTCCGAAATACTGAAAAAAAGCGAGGTCGCGGAATTAACGGAGGAACCCGACAAAGAATCACCATGATTCAGATGAGGTCAATGTTAAAAGTTGCCGATAACTCCGGAGCCAAATTAATCCAGGTCATTAAGGTTTTGGGCGGCTCCCGCAGGCGTTATGCCGGGCTTGGCGATTTGATTGTCGCTTCGGTTAAAGTCGCCGAGCCGAGGAAGCTCGTCAAGAAAAAAGACGTGGTGCGGGCGGTAATAGTGCGCCAGCGCTTTCCCGAGCGACGGAAAGACGGAACCTACGTTCGTTTTGACGACAACGCCGCAGTTATTGTTGACGGATTTGAGCCGAAGGGCGGACGTATTTTTGGGCCGGTTGCCAGAGAACTCCGCGACCGAGGATATACGAAAATAATCTCGCTTGCCGAGGAGGTTGTATAAAAAACGTATGCAGAGAATAAGAAAAGGCGACACGGTGAAAATATTGTCGGGGAAAGACCGGGGCAAAACCGGGAAGGTGCTTCGCGTTGACGATGGAGGAGAGCGGATTCTGGCGGAGGGCTTGAACATGAAAAAGAAGCACGTCCGCCCCAAGCGCCAGGACAAAAAAGGCGAGATAATTTTACTCCCCACCCCGTTCAATTCGTCAAAAGCCATGCCTATATGTCCGAGCTGCAAAAAGCCGGCGAGGATCGGATATAAAAAAAATGACTCTGGCGTAAAGTCCAGAGTCTGCAAAAAGTGCGGACAGACGTTTTAGATAAATGGCCCAATCAACACCGCGGCCAAAAACTTCCAGAGCGAGTAGAGGATAACACCAACTGTGGTGATGACGGGCATTATGAAGTGTGCAACAACTAATATGACCACAAGGATCAGCCAAGTCATTGTTATGAACACTCTTTCGCCTATTGATAGCGGTTTTTGGTCCGACGACTTGCAGTTGTCATGGAAAACGACTGGGTTGAAGAAGTCACCTACCGCGCGGCTGCTCAGATTTTCAGTCTGTAAAGGCCGGCAATAATTGGCCTCGTACAGCTTGACGAATTGATACCCAGTGCCAATGTAGAGGAATGCCGCCACTGGTAGAATCAATAGCCAAAAAAGCGCCTTTTTCATGATTGACTACCTCCTTGGTGTTGGCTATATGTTAACGAACACTATGCGGAAATTCTCTTTTGAAATGCAACTTCAGATAATGGAGTTGTATGAAAAAG
>CAZDKA010000079.1:0-2945 GCA_964505815.1 uncultured Candidatus Saccharibacteria bacterium
AATAACCCAAATCGGCCGCTGAACCCATAACGCCGATTTGAATTTTCCGCGATAATTTTTTCATGACCCTGTTTTTATCTAAGTATTATATCCACTGTGGCCTTGGCAAAAATTTTCATTGTGTCGTAAATATTCACTCGCGGGTTATCAATCGGCAGTAACTGTAAATCGGTGCATGCCAGAACAATATCGTTGACTCCTTTCTTTACAAATCCACTTATGGCGTTTTCAAGCCGCTCTTTATCTTCCTGTGTATAGCTATTACAGATAAGATTAAGAATTGTTTTATTGAGTTCTGTCTGTTGATCATCGTCTACTGTCTCAACCTTTATTCCATAACGCCCGAGGGGGCCGTCATACAGCTTCATATTGCGAGTAACTGCCGTAGACAATATTCCCACTCTGGTTATTTTCTTTTCTTTTAAAAACCGTGCGGTAACATCAATAATGCTGAGCACAGGTATATCCACCGATTTTCTGATGCGCTCTATAAAAACAGACAAAGAATTACAGGGCATGACCAAAAAATCAGCGCCGCTTTTTTCTAACTTTTGGGCAGAGTCAATCAGTAAAGAGGCGGCCCCTTCTTCAAGAATGCCGTTCAGTATCTCATTTCGTTCCATCTCATAATGGATTGGAACGCTTGAAATCAAAATGGGCGGACGCGCCACGGTACTATTCTTTTGACACAAAAAAACCAGCTCCAAATAAAACTTGGCTGTTGTTTCCGGACCTAAACCACCAATGATGCCTACGGTTTTCATATATTTTGGTAACCAGTAAAAAACCAACCCCTGAAAAATTCAGGGGTTGGTTTGAATTCTTTAAAAGTATTGATTTATGCCGTTTTTCTGCGAATAAAAAAGGCAAAATTCAAACAAACCCCTGAAATCGTGGTCCAGTGGTGTCTTCGCTCGGCGCTGCGGCCGAAACTTGTTTGAATTCGGCTTTTCATATTGTTGTAGTCATACTATACCCAAGGAAAATTTATGTCAAGGGCCTTGAGGGCGGCATCCCGTGTGCTATGCTTTAAAGCATATGTACCTCGTCGTCGGGCTGGGAAACCCCGGAAAAGAATATGAAGGAACGCGCCACAGCATCGGCCGCGTGATTGCTGAGGCCCTTGGCAAAAAAGTCGGGCTAGACCTCGCTTTTAACAAAAAATGGAATGCCCTGGCCGCTGACGGAAAAGTCGGCAAAGAAAAGCTGGTTTTGCTCTTGCCTGAAACATTCATGAACAAATCCGGAAACGCAGTTGGGCCGGCCGCGCGTTTCTATAAAACAAAACCGGCGTCCACTGTGGTGGTCCACGACGATTCGGATATTGAGCTCGGCCGCGCAAAACTTTCGTTTAATAAAAGCTCGGCCGGGCACAAAGGCGTGGAGTCGGTAATGCGCGCGCTGAATTCACGGGCCTTCTGGCGCTTCAGAATCGGCATTCAAAAAAAGCGGCGGGTGGAGGCGGAAAAACTGGTTTTGCAAAAATTTAACCCGGATGAGAAAAAAATTGTGAATAAAGCTGTCAAGAAAACCCTTGAGGCGCTAGAAATACTTATAAACACGGGCCCCGAGGCGGCGATGAATGCCTACAACGCACAGTAACTCTTTCCTTACACGCGCGCAGAATGGCACGCTCTTTTAAAAACCACTAGCAAAGGAAATACAACTAACAAGCGACCACTTGTTAGTTGTATTTTGATTTGACATTTGACAAGAGACAAATGAGCGTGATAAATTTTGGGCGCCGATGCCGAATGCGCCGAATGAATTAAAAGAAATTATTATCGCACGTATTACCCCCCAATTTCTGGAACGGGGGCCTTTGTGGTTTTCAAAAAACTTGTCGTCAATTAAAAAGTCGCTCGGGGGTTCGGCTTTCTGGCGGGATTCGGTCATCTTGCTTGAAAAAAATCTGGTCATAAAACCATCAGAGATTCTACGACGAGTCGTGGATTTCGGCTACGAGAAAACCGCCAAGATTCACGGCAAGGGAGAATTTGTCTGGCAGGGAAATATTCTTGAGATATGGCCGATAAACCTGACTCATCCGGTGCGCATTGAATTTTTCGGAAATACAATAGAAGAAATATCGCTCTCGGAGCGAGAACCGCTTAGTACCGGACCGAAAATCGCGTATCGCTCCTCGCTTGAGAAACTGCCGGAAGGAAGTTTTATTGTCCACATTGACCACGGCATAGGAGTTTTTAAGGGAAAAATTGGGGAAGGCGGCAAAAATTATTTTCTGCTTGAATACGCCCCGCCCAGAACCGACGCCGAGCCCGACCGCCTGCTCGTTCCAGAAGAGCAGCAAAAACGGCTCTCGCCATATATCGGTTTTGACACGCCATCTGTTCACCGCCTGGGCGGAACAGTGTGGTTTACGACCCGCCGCAAAGTAAAAGAAGCCGCCGAACAGTTTGCCAAAGAACTTTTTGAACTCTACAAAAAACGCGCTATCTCGGCCTGCCCCAGATATCAAAGCGATAAATCGTCATGCCTGGAATTTGACGAGGCCTTCTCGTACGAAGAAACCGAAGACCAAAAAAGGGCGACCGGCGATTTGGACAAGGATTTTTCGGCAACCCGGCCAATGGACAGAATCATCTGCGGCGACGTGGGTTTTGGCAAGACCGAAATCGCGATGCGCGCCGCGTTCCGAGCCATACTCGCCGGAAAACAAGTTGCCCTCATTGCGCCGACTACGATTCTCACTGACCAGCATCTCCGCAATTTTACCGAGCGCTTCCAAGAGGAGGGTGTCGCCATTGCCGGCCTCTCGCGCCTCACCCCAAAAAAAGAGAAAAAAGAAATAATCAAAAAAATTGAGTCAGGAAAAATTGATATAGTGATAGGCACTCACCGCATGCTTTCCAAAGACGTTCTCTTTAAAAATCTCGGGCTGGTCATCATTGACGAGGAGCAGAAATTCGGGGTCAGGCAAAAAG
>CAZDKA010000080.1:0-2931 GCA_964505815.1 uncultured Candidatus Saccharibacteria bacterium
TTGAACGTGATATATTAAAAACTAAAGTTGCATTTCACTAGGAAATTTAGGATGCGGCTATTTTTTAATGTTACCACAATATCAATACTTTGTCAAATATCGCGACCGAGTTTGGTGAATAATGCTTTATATCAAGATTTTATGACATCCGATGTTCCTACAGGGATCCGACCCCTGTATCGCATTCTAAACTCTCAAACTTCGTACATACTTTTCGTACATACTTACGATCGTAAGTATGTTAGAAATTACTGTCCAAAACCTTAAAAACGGCTTAAAATCGCATTATTCACCAAACTCCGACCTGTACAAAATATGCTAAAGTAGCGCTGATATGCTAACCCCTTCTTTCCTAACACGGAACTTTTCGTGCGAAAAGTTCCGTATAAATATAAGTGTAATATGTATAATATAATCTGTAGTGTCAGCGGTAACCGGCTCGGGTTGGCAAAATTGATGCGGGGTTATTTATTCGTTGCTAAATTTTATTTGCATCCGGCCCTATTCCACCATTCGCGCGAATTAGACCTATGCATTATAATAAAAAAATCCCGCGAAAACGCGGGTCTCACGAAAAAGAACTGATCATCTGCCGGAGAATTGCCTCGGCCGCAAGCACGGTCAGGCCGGAAGGGTCGGGCCGCCGGTCATCGGGTGGGCGAAGCTGATTGCCTTCGGCCGGAATAACCTCGGAAATCTCGCCGACTTTCAGCTTAAACGGCATCTCGCCAAACGCGCGGACAATTTGCAGAACCTGCCTGAGTTCAAGGCCGGGCGGGCGAAGAACGCCTGTTGCCGGCGCCTGCGACGGATCAAGAACATCAATGTCGAGAACGAGAACCAAAGCTCCTTTTGGCTTGATTTTGCCGTAGAGCAGAAGGTTGGAAACCAGAACTTGAACGCTGAATCGCGAAAGCGTATCAGCTGAAGTGATCGTTGCCCCGCTTTCCTTCACATAGCGCATCTCGTCCTCTTCAGGATCGCGGATACCGAAGAAAAACGTCCGCTCCGGCTTAACCATTCCTTTCTCCCAAAGCTCTCTCACCCACCGCGCGTGCGGGTCATGGTTTTCATCGCACGCATCAAGATGCGCATCGCAAAGCACAAGGTGCGGGTCCTGAAAACTTTCGGCAGCAAGTTTGACGGTGTGGAAGCTTGCCGAATTATCCCCGGAGAGCGTGACGAATGAGGTTACCCCCTGCGAAAGAATTAGGCGGACTGCCGTTGCCAAAGATTCAAAAATATCCTCCTCCCGTCTGCCCTGATTGACAATATGATGAAATGAAACCGGTGGATTTACCGATCCATCCTCATTCACTCGCCACGGGTAGCGCCGGAACGCTTTCTCAATTGAGGCCGGGCCGTACTTTGCGCCTAAACTCTTTACCCCGCCGCCTTGGTCATACGGAACTTTGAAGACATGCATCTATTACCTCCTTCTTATTTTTGAAGAGCATTCGCGATCAGTATATCCAATAGTTTCGGAAAAGCAATGCCGGCCGCTTTTGCCGCTTTAGGAAAGAGCGAGACCGGCGTCATGCCCGGCAGAGTATTCAACTCCAAAACATACGGCCGACCTTTTGAAAGAATCATATCCACCCGCGCATATCCCCTACAACCTAAAAGATGATACGCGGCAAGCCCGGCCTCGCGCGTCTCGCGAGCAAGTTTTTTGGAAATGCGCGCCGGAACAATTTCCTCAGCCCCTTTTTCGCCGCTGTATTTTTCACGGTAATCAAAGAAGTCAGATTTTCTCGGCCGTATCTCAACAATTGGCAAAATTTCTGGCCGCCCGTTTTTTTCAAGTATCGGAATCGTTACTTCAACGCCGCGAAGATATTCTTCGGCCAAAACATGATTTTCAAAAACAAGCGCCGCGCTCAAAGCCCGGGGCAGTTTACCCGGAGCTTTCACCAGTGAGACGCCGACACTTGACCCTCGGCTTCTCGGCTTCACTACCCAAGGATGATTGCCGCACGATTTCAAAATTTTTCTGCGGAGAGCCCACGGGTCGCGAATTTCCCGATCTCTAAAATCCGCCGTACGCGGTGTGAAAAGACCGCTTGAGCGGAAAATGCTCCGGCTTGCCAGTTTATCCATGCCGAGCGCCGAAGCCACCACTCCGGAACCTGTATAAGGCAGGCCGTGGTGTTCCAAAAATGTCTGTAATCGGCCGTCCTCGCCAAACTCGCCGTGTAAGGCCAAAAGTGCCGCATCCAAACCTTTGAGCGCCTTCTCCGGCGATATGATTTTTCCGTCCAGCGTCCACTCGCCCCTTTTTGAAATCGCGACCCGGCGAACGCGGTAGGCGCCTTTATCAAGATTATTCAAAAAGGCCTTGCCGGTAAGCATGGATATTTCGTACTCTGAGGACGGCCCGCCCATTAAGACTCCGACTGTCAGCTTTTTGCCCATGTTGTTGAAATTTACAACCCAGCCCTTTCTTTACTTTTTAATAAACAATTCCAAGAACTAGAAAACGGAATAAGTATCTTATCGGCTCCATTTTGTAGCGAAGAAAGGGCTGGGGAAGGAAATTTCGCTACAACATGGAGCACCCCGTTAGATAGGCGGCGAAGCCGCCATCTAATGGGGTAAAGGTTTTGTAGCCCCGTGAGATAGAGCTCGCAGAACTCGCTCATCTCACGGGGACAAAGCCCTTTATTTAAATGGCTCGTATGCAAACCTGGCTCATAGTCGCTCAAAAACTGCCTATAGCCGCAAGGCAAAGCGCATCACCTCCGACAAACGCCGCGCAGTTGGCGCGAAGTTTTTCTTTTGCGGTAAGGAGCATGCTTTGCAAATAATTAGCGCCGGCCCGAAAACAATATCCGCGGTCAAACTCGCTCGCAAAATCGCGGCAGAAAGGAAAAACGTATCTGCCGTCCCAGGTGTTGTCGGCGAGAGCGTACACCGCGCCCCTCATGCATG
>CAZDKA010000081.1:0-2919 GCA_964505815.1 uncultured Candidatus Saccharibacteria bacterium
TCCAAAAGAATAAAAACCTGTTTTCCGTCGTTTCTATAAAAGCAAAAGGGCGATTTCTCGCCCTTTTGCCGTGTGCCCTAACTTATTAAATCGTTGTCCATTCCGTCCTCAATCAATCGGGGAAAGATTGTTTGAAGGTCGGGAGCGGCTCTACATTCCCCAAGCCGTCCCGCCCGCGACATCCTTTGTGCAGGAGAAGCGGGGGTAATGAAACTTGAAAGAGTTATACAACAAGTGTCCTAAAGAAGTCAATAACAGGGAAGGTTGCACACTTGTATAAAAGTGTGCAGTTGTTTTTAAAGCTGTTTATAGAGAAAAAAGTATAATTCCGGCGGTAGTGGCCGCAACGGCTATTAAGATAGCAACGAATAAAGCCGCGGCGAATTTCAAAATCTTAAATATCTCCGGCTTGTTTTCTTTTTTAAGTTCCGGGCTGATCATGAAAAACGGGAAGGCATACACCATAGCCATCGCGCCGGACATAATGCCAAAGACAAACATTACAGCCATACCTGCATACGATTCGGGCAGTTTTGGGCCAATGTAGAAGCCCATAAATAATGAAATGAGTAGCAACGCAATCAAAAATATTCCGTAGCGTGCAAAGTGAGAAGGGGCTACGTCGTTCGGCCGGCCTTCCGGTAGTTTAATTTTTCTCCTATAAGCAACGGCCGAAAAAAATACAATTGCTATTCCTAATAAGAAAAAACTAAATTGTACGACTATCAACATCTGCGGAGCATTATACAGTAGCGCCCCGCCGATTTCTACAAGCAGATGTCGGGTTGCGATTGGCCGGAACAGACAATGCCTTCAAGCGCTCCGATAGTCAATTCAAATACACTCACTCCTTCTTCTATGGTTGGCAGGGCGTTCTGCATTAACTCAACTTCATTTTGCAACCCGGATTGCAGTGCGCCGAAATAGTCGCCCTCCACCACGGAAGCGTTGCTGAAAATTTCCTCAATCTTTGCAATATCTTCCTCGGAAAGACCACCGGCAAGGAGCGTCTGTTTTTCTTCATCGCTCAATCCTTCACTAGCCCAGTTTCCGATTACTTGATTCATGTCTTCGTTCCATGCTTTGGGGAGCCGGTGCAAAATCTGTTTTATAACTTCCTGATGATGTGCGTTACTCTCGCCGAGGCGTTCTAAGAATTCAAGCGAGAGCCGGCTTTGGAGAAGCATGTGCTCTCCGCTATCGGCAATTATGGCGCCTTGAAGCCTTTCGTTCGTAATCCTAACCGCGTCCACGAGTTGCCCGTGGCGGAGAAGCGATGTTGTGTATCTCGCTGTTGCTTCTGCAAACGCCGAATTACCAAACGGCTTTACTGGTTTTGCCGGTTTTATGCGCTCCGACACATCGAAATCTTCCCGTGGCGGATCCAGCGCAAGCAGGTCGTACGAAGCCCACATGAACTCTTTCGCGCCCCACATCGTCAGCAACGAACCGACACAAAAAACCTTGGTGGCAAGTGGCTCCGGCGCAAGACACGAAATAGCCGTGGCCATAGTCAGAGTGGACAGAGCGGCGTCCGTCAGCGGATCGTGCCTTGAAAAAGATACCTCTATGGCTACTTCCTTCATGTGCTTCTCAAACCAAGAAATCTCGGGCGTTAAAGCCACCTGCGCCGGCGAGCCAGCAAGAAATACGGCCGACACGTCCACTATATGCGCCTCAAAAGCGTGGGCGGTTTTTGTCGGAAAAGATTCAAACAATTTCGCAAGAGGAGACAAGAACGGAAGCAGGGACTCTGCCGTGCTGGTAGAACTACTATCGCCCGGACCTCCCGCATTAGGGTCCTCCGGGGATACTTCGTTGCTGTCTCCGGGCCCTGTATCGGGGTTCTCCGGGGATATTTCGACTACTCCCACCCGAAGCTCGCACCAGAATCTCCGGCCCAGAAGATCCGGGGCCAGCGGCTCGCCGGATTCGAGTTGCGGCTCGCCGGGTTCGGGTTGGGTCGGGTAGTTGAGTACTACACTAACGTTGCCGGTCGGATTGGCCTGCGTAAGCGCTCCCTGCTCCGGGTTTAGGGAGAGGAACGAGCAGAGGTCGAGGAAGTATTCCGCACAAGTGCCGTTTTCGTTCCAAGAACTGCATTTCGGATTTTTAGATACAAAATAACCTACTGTCTCCGTGCGACCGCTTTCAAGCCACGACTCGCTCAAGGAAACGGCCACCTGCCTTTCTTGGGACGTTGCAGGCAGGACAAAGCCGAAGTTGATGCTCTGTGGCTCTACGGCGAGTGCTTTTTCGATGCTTGCGGCCGTCGCTAAATACTGAAATTGAAGTGCCGTTAATCCTAAAATAGAAATAACAACAATACCGACTGCTATTTTTGTTGTGGCCACAAAGCGAAGTCCCGATTTAAGGTTTAATTTTGACATAAAATTTAGGAGTTATTTCTACCAGCAATATAGCCGAAAAATTAGTTTTCGGCAATCGCGTACGCTATCAATCTTTTTTCAAGATAAGCGCGTGTCCATTGGATTGGTCCATAACTTCAACTAGTTCCCATCCGTCTTCGGCATATTTATTTAACTGGTTTTCTACATCTTGATAAAGGTTTATATCACGATTAGCTCTATCCCAAAGGGTAATAACTTTGTATTGTGCTTGCCCTAACGCACCGCTTTGCGGCGTGGTGGTCATCGCTTTATTACCGATATAAATAACCGCTAATACTATAACAACCACAACCCCCGCGGTGATAAGTTTATTTTTTGTCATATTATTATTTTTCTCTGGTAAGAATTATTTTATCAAGCCGAATGTCCGACCCGTTCACTTCAACTTGAAGTGTTTTTGACCATTTGGCGTATATATCATTGACTACACTTTGAGCAAATTTATCTCCAAACATACAATTCGCCGCGCAATCAATGTTAAGAGTGTATTGCCCGTTGGGAACGGTAA
>CAZDKA010000082.1:0-2853 GCA_964505815.1 uncultured Candidatus Saccharibacteria bacterium
TGTCAGCGATTGCTTGATTTGAAAATCCGTTTGAAGTAAGGAGTAATTTCATAAAGCAATTTTATCACTTTTCTTCAATAATTTAAAGATGTGGCCGCCAAAACTTTTTGAGCAAAGACGGCTCGGCAGGAGGGGATTGGGGGGAGCAAAAACAAAAGCAGACGACACGTGGCCGTCTGTTTTTGTTTTTGGCTCCCCTCGTTAGACAAGTTCAGAACAGTAGATTGGAAGCAAATACTACAAGAGTTTGAATGGCTGAATCTACCGATTGCCAACCTAGTAGCGATAGCTTAACCAGTTTATGGTTGATAGCAAACCTGACTCGTCATATTCCAGAGCAGGATCGGCAATAGAAAGGAGTTTGTTGCTTCGCTTGATGAGTATTTATCAATCGCTTTCGTGTATTTGTCTAAGCTGTCTTTGTGTGCTTCTGATACCGACTTTCCTTTAATCAAAGAGGTGCCAACTTGATTTGAACATTCAAGAACTGGAGCGGCCAATTCATCTTCAAGTGGTTTATTGAAAGAATCTTTATCTGATGGAAATATAAACGGTTGCACATAACCGATAAAGCCCCTTGCGCCTTGCTGCATTATTTCTTTGCCCAATATCGCGCCCGCATCGCACGCTCTTACGAATATGGTTTTGCTTTTCAAAAGTTTAGTCCCGTCTCCCGTAGAAAGGATAATTTCATTATCTTCACCAGCAACCGCTTCTTGATTTCCGTGCCCATTCAAAATAACCGTATCAATTGGTTGCTTTGCTAAGTAGCTGTGCAGCTTTTTCTTTTTTGCTTTGCCTTTGTCCAAATCTATAACCTTAACGCCGTTCTTTTTTGCTTCGTCAACTAAAAGACCTGCCCAATAGAACAGGTAGTGTGTCGGAGTATCATATCGTGGTCTAGTTAGCAGCAGGAGCATTTTGTAATTCTTGAGTAGGTAATTTACCGAGTGAACGCAAATACGCCAGTTGCACCTCTATCATCTTCTTGCCGATGTCATCTTGTTTTCTGACCCTTTCTATTAGCTCATCAATAGAAAAACTGCCTTCGTTTCCTACCGACAATTCAACATTCGAGGGAATGGTTTTTAACCTCGCTATTACGAGGTTTATTATATCCTCAGAATCAGAAGTAATTTGAGCTTCGTTTTTTTCTTCCATGATTATTTTTGCTTATCTTCAACAGGAATAAATCCCAATTCAACAAGTTTTTGTAAAATTACCTTGCCCAGTTCTGAGTTCTCGTTTATTTCCCTGTAGGCAACTTCCCAAGTTATAGGGCCTCGTTCAGGCAAATCTAAAACAACCTCGCGCCGAACACCGATAGGTAAATTGGCGTAAAATCTAAAAAAGGAGTCCCTGTGCATATAGGTTGATTATAACTTTATTCACAAAAACTTACTATAGCATGTGGACAGCGCCCCCGAGAGGATTACATCGGATGACTATGACAAAAAGTTGCAAGAACTCAAAGACAAGCAGTATCGGCTCAATGTTGAATTAGACGAATACACGAAAGCCGATCACGAGCATCATGTCTATGTAAATACAGTGCTTAATCTCTCCCGCAAGATTGCCGATATTTTTGAAAGTTCTGAACCAATGAAAAAACGAGCCATACTCGGCTTCATACTTCAGAACCCGATGGTATCGGGCAAAAAGTTAGAGTTTATGCTACGAAAACCGTTTAATACGGTCCTCGAATTGGCTACTTGTCCAACTGGGCTCCGCGCGCTTCACGCATTTAGAACCGCCATTGGCAGATAAAAGGCTCAATTTCTCCTTTCAAGATAGTCAACTATTGGTAAAAAAGATGCCTCCGTCACGCGACGGAGGCATTAATGCCTGATTTGAAAACGATTAGGCACCATTGAACATAGCGATGGCCTTGCGAAGGTACTCGGCGGCCACATTGAGGTCTAGATTATCTTCCTGTGTCCGTAGACGACTTTCGGCGTCAATACTCAAATCTGGGAATTCGCCCACGAGCGGCTCAACGAGGCTGAGAGTTGTTGGACTTAAGCCGCCGGCGACGCCGAGTCCCATTTTGAAATTCTGCGCTTTGAGAGCCAGAAGATAATCGCAAGCCAGCACTGGATCGAGCGGCTTGCCATAGCCGCCGCTCGGGTCAAGAAGCACATACTCCGCGACTCCATCGTACTCTGCAACTTTTACGGCAAGTCGTTCTGGCGAATGGTTCACCATCTCTAACGCATGCCCGCCAATTTGGAGAACAATCCTTTTCGCCGGGTGTGCCTTCTTGTATTCACCAAGGACATCAATTGCCGGCCACGCGATGTTAAGCTGAAAGCCGTGCATATTCGCGCCGCCAAATTCAGTCATCGCGACTAGCTGATCGCCGAGTGTGTCTTTCTCTTTCGTGTTGTAGTGAATCAGATTCAGAGCTTGCTGGTGATTCGGGAAAATGCCAGCGATCTTGTCCATTGTCGGATAGCGATTCGGCCACTTGTTCTGGATTCCGCGCATTGTTTTCAAGCTCGCGAGAACTCCGACCATGACCAGCCGGTTCGCATTTTCGGGAACTGCGCCAAGCACATGCAACGCATCACTCAAAGACATGAAACCAGTGATTCCGACATACGATTTTTTCACCTTTTATCCCTCCTATTCTGTTGAGAATGAACAAATTTAACTTCCACAATAATACATCAAAAATGCCACGAAGTCAAACACAAAAACGGACATTGCGTCCCTCTTGCCATGACTTGTTACCAATTATTACCCGCTGCCTGCCCGTCCGTAGCCTTGGCGAAGGCGGGTGTGCCCCCGTGGCGAGCTTTGTGCCGAGGGTAAGAGCCCTTTGCGCCAATTGCGATACTGACGAGCCGTAAA
>CAZDKA010000083.1:0-2807 GCA_964505815.1 uncultured Candidatus Saccharibacteria bacterium
AAAGCCCGGAGCCTTCCGAAACCTTCTTGTGGTACACCAACAAGTTGGGCTATCGGATTCTTGCCAACTACCCTGGCGAAGACGGTAGAGTGGTTCTGGGGCGCAACCTCGATGGCCTTAAAGAATTGCTCACTTCCTAACACTACAGCCTTGCGTGATTTCACGCAAGGCTGTTTTTCTTTTCTCCAAGCAAAAAAGCTTCTTCACCAATTTTTTCTCGGTTTCGGGCAAAAAGAATAACGGCGGTTTTCTCGGCTCTTATTTCTTGGGTTCCATCTACTCCGATAACTTGTCCTTTCGATATTTCTTCAAAATCATCAAACGATTTTGCAAGAATAAATTTGTTGGTTTTTGTTTTATACAAATCGTACATTCGTATATACGATTGTTTTTGTGGCATTAGATCATTTGCAATGTGGCCACGAGCTTTAAGAAACGCGAGAATACTTTTTTCTGCAATCTGTTCTGATTGAGGATTGCCGAAAAAGCCACATTCAATGCAAATCCCTATTTTGCCGATACTATTCATGTAGTAGTCGGTGCCGCCCGGCTCTGTTTGATCAAAGCCTGATGCAATGCGTTCGATCGGCAAATACTCAATAATCCCTTTTGCATTTGTTTCGCAAATAACAAAAGGTTTGCTCGTCGATGTGCGACTCGCGTGTATATCCAAAAGTGCTTCGGCTTTATTCAAATAGGTTTTTAGAAATTGAGCGCGTTGATACTCATAACTTTTTTTCTCCTTTTTTGTAAGTTTCTCATCGGCGTTAAACATTCTATTCAGGTTGGTATCCAAATATCGCTTACTCGCCTCAATTGCTCGCGGATTTCCGTAGCCAAACAAAACGACACCGCGCTCAATTTCGAGATTCGGTATAATTTTTTCTAATGCTTCCACTCCGCATTTTTCATCACCATGCACACCAACAAGAACGATGCTTGTCAGTCCTTTTTCTTGGCCAGTGATTTTAGTAATTTCTTCAAACATTACCGCTACTTTAGCAAACTAAAGCGATTGAGTCAAGAGGCAGAGCGGGGACGACGCGGCGGAAGATTAGGGGGATTACGCCCGAACATTCCGCCGGAGCGTCTGCCCACCGAAGCCTCGGCGCAGGCGGGAAGCGGAGGCGGGTTAGTTTCTTTCAAAATGGTTTCGCGCAACGTCGTTTAGAATATCCCATCATTTTTACAAGGAAGTCTTTCCAGGGCTTCTTTGTGTTGTCAATCAGTTGTCTTTTTGCTACGATCGCTATCGTTATGGTTTTTTGACAATAATGAACAAGGAGAGAACCGAATGGCAATTCGGGAGCCGGGCATTTTTGGGGAGGAGTTGCGTCTCAGACAAATGCTTCGTGATCCAAAAGTTGGGGCATATTATGACATGAAAGAAACGGGAGAGCATTATCTGCTTTCTTCCGGAAGACATACGGGTGAGTTTTATCAAATGGCTAAAGCATTTCGTTTTGCTGAAGTGCGAAGACTCGCCGCCGGCATTATCATCGAGAAAATCAGAAATTCTTTCCTCGCAGATTCTATTGATGTTTTGATCGCTATTGCTATGGGCGGCATCCCGCTCCTTTACGAACTTCAGCGAGATCCTTTGTTTATGCGCACTGAAGCGATGTGGGTTGAGAGAGAACAAAACTCGAACAAGGTACGGACGCTTAAGGCGCGAAGGGCTCTGCGCCTGAAGAAGGAAATACCGATTGGGAGACCGGAGTTTATTTTAGGGCGCGATTTCAGAATTGATCCGAATGAGCGAGTACTGTTGGTTGACGACGTTATGTCTACAGGCGGATCTATCCGCGCGGCTATTGATGCGTGCAGCGATTACAACAATCCCGATGATCCAGTAGGGAAAGAAGATCCGTTCGCGGATGCGAACATCATTGGCATCGTTGTCGGGGTTAATCGCATGCCGGCAGACGCCGATATGCTGAGGATCTCCCCGGTTATGGATATTGTTTGGGCATTGCGGGACCCATTGAATTCTTGGGCCCCCGATGAATGTCTTTTTGATTGCCAGGGAATCCCATTGAGGCGGGTTTAATTCTCCTAGAATAGTGCATAATATGTGAATAAAAACATCGGGTTGGTATAAAAACGGCATAAGATGCCGCTTTTTTATTGTATTGCAAAAAGTGGCGTAATTTGTTGACCGTGTGTGTCATAGTGGGGTAAAATCATAGCATAGTGGTGAAAAGTGGATAATACTGTGGATAAGTGAAAGCATTTGTGGATAACAAACTTTATGCTAATCGGCGAATACCAACACACTGTCGATGAAAAAGGGCGGGTTGCGCTTCCTGCAAAATTCAGGAAATCACTTACGGAAGGGGTTGTGGTAACAAAAGGCCTTGACCCATGCCTTCACTTTTATCCGCCGGAACAATGGCGTCGTTTTGCGGAAAAAATTACACAATTGCCGTCAAATAAACTTGGCTTTGTTCGGTTGATGCTTTCACAAGCGAACCATTGCGATATTGATTCCCAGGGACGGAGTTTAATTCCATCACTGCTTCTTGAAAAGGCCGGGATCAAGCACAAGGCGGTCATCGTTGGGTTGCACACTCGGGGAGAGTTATGGAGTGAGGATGGATGGCGTGAATATCTTTCCAAGATGGAAGGACAAAAAGATGCGATAGCAGAAGAGTTGGGAGAGCTGAATTTGTTGTAAAGGGCTTGGCCTAAATGTTGGAGACGAGGTCGAACGAATTTTAGCTGCCAAACCTTTACCCTGTTAAATCCTCTGCCCAGTAAAAACGCGGAGTTTATTGGGCGGAGGAATTTCGTCGACGGGGAAATTA
>CAZDKA010000084.1:0-2711 GCA_964505815.1 uncultured Candidatus Saccharibacteria bacterium
AACCGACCCGAAGCCGGGAGAAATAAGTTTGGCGCACCGGGGAGTGCTTTTTCTGAAGAGCCAGACATTACACAACGCCAATATGGCGGTGTGACTTGTATTCGGTAGCGTTTCAAGTTAACACAACAATGAGGCTTCCGCGCCGGTGCAGAGGTCTTGTGGATTTCCGTAAAAGTTCAGTTTTGTGATATGATGTAAATATCACAAATTTGTAATCACCTTATGGACAGCAAAGTAACAAAAGAAACAATCAAAGCACTTGTCCATACTGGAGTAGAGACCTATGCGATCGGTTTTAAGGCACGGCACAATGGTGAGGTAGACAATCCGGAAGGTGTCATCAATATGAAAATCCACAACGTCTTCATTGAGGCGTTGGGGAAAGAAATTCAGTATTATACGGCATTGGTTCGCTCTCTGGACAGCTCGCTCGGCAACATGCTCGAGTCGCTGGCAATCAACATCGCCAAGCTCAATTATGACGTGAAGCAGGAAGTCGCCGGTGCGCTGGCACCGGAACAGACCGGCTTTATTGCTGATTTGTTAGAAAAGTATAAGCGCAGGGAGAAGCGACCGAACGTGGCCGACTATCAGGCCCTGCGCAGCATAAAATTTGATCCGAGCCGGATGCCAGTCAAGCGTCATGATAGTGATTACTACTTGATTGATCGTGAGTCGAACGATCATCATCTCATTGAGCTCAAAATTGGCGGCGACCTGGATAACAAAAAGGCGCGGTCAGAAAAGGAAGCAATTTTGGAGCAGTTTGCGATCCTCTCCAATACGCTTCCGAAGGAAACAAAAATCATAACGCACTTCGCCACAGCTTATAATAGATATGGGGAGGAGAAAGAGTGGCGGCAGGAGCGTGTGCGGCAGTTTTTCGCACTGGAAGAATTGATGATCGGAAGAGATTTTTGGAATTTTGTTTCAAAACGAGCCGATGGGTATCAAATTGTTTTAGAAGCGTATCGCGAGAGCGCTCATCTCATAAAAGATGCTCTCGACGAAATTAAGCGCACATATCTTGGATAATATGAACAACGTCAAAGTCACCCTAAAATTAGGCGACAGCAAGGAGCTCATAAAGCAAATACCGGATGGTTCAGTTGATTTGATCCTCACCGATCCTCCATACAATCTGAGTCCGTATTCGACGGGCAATATGAAGTTCAACTGGCGCAAGGAGATCAACAACGATCTGGCCAAGTGGGATCGTGAGAGTTTTAATCCGGCCGAGTGGATCAGTGAGTTTAAGAGAATTTTGAAGCCGACCGGCAACATTTTTGGATTTACAAGCTACAATCTTTTGGGTAAGTGGCATGAAGTGTTTGATCCGGAATTTGATACTTTCCAATTTATGGTCTGGCACAAGACCAACCCCACGCCCAAGATTAGGCGCGCCGGTTTTTTGAATAGCTGTGAGCTTCTTGTTTGCGTATGGAATAAAAACCACACGTGGAATTTTACCCGGCAGAATGAGATGCACAATTTCATTCAGACCCCGATCTGTATGGGTCATGAGCGGAGCAAAGACCCCAAGCATCCGACGCAGAAACCTTTGAGGGTGCTCGAGCACGTAGTAAAACTCGCCTCTCGGGAGGGTGATGTGGTGTACGATCCTTTCATGGGCGTAGGGTCAACGGGTATCGCAGCCGTCAAATTGGGCAGAAGCTTTATTGGTGGTGAGCTTGAAAAAAAATACTTTGCAGCGGCCGAACGTCGTATCTTCGAGGTACTTCCGCAGGAGCATGTAGCGGTAGAGAAACCGGAGACTGATTGGTTGCGTGATATCAAGCAGTACATTGGTTTGGCGGGCACGCCTGTTCAATTGAAGGTCGCAATGCGCTCTTATAAGAATTTGGAAGAGAAGGACAAAGAGGCCGTGCATCGCTTTATTAACGCCGCAAAGGCGCGAAAATATGGCAACGGAGTGGAATGACCAACAATCAATTGATGCGATCAGGAGCCGGCCGTCGATCGGGATGGCACGGCAACTGGCAAGGAAACTACTCAAAGAAATCGGCGCAAAGGAACCGCCGATTTCTTTAGGTACGATCATTCGCCAACTGCAAACGAGATACAAGCTGACCGTGACTCCAGTTTTTGATTTTGGTGAAAAGATATCCGGCGTGTTGGTGGTATTTGAGGATAGTGCCGAGATCGGTTTCAACAAAAAACAGGGCTGGTATCGCCGACGCTTCACTATCGCCCATGAGATCGGTCATCTTTTAATGAACACGACGTGTGACAATATCGACAAAGCACTCGAGAGTAATCGCAATGGGGAGATCATGGCCAATGAGTTTGCGGCCGAGTTGCTGATACCGCTCAAAAATCTGAAGGCCGATTTCAAGAAAGGAGTCAAAGACATCGGCGAGCTTTCCGAGCGCTATCGCATGAGTCGGGAAGCGGTCGGCTGGAAAATCCTCCACGCCGGAGTATTGAAGTAGCTCAAAACTTTTCCATAATCGCCAGTACCTCATCCGGATACTTCGGGTTGACCGTGCCGTTGTAAGACCACAGCTTCTCGCGCGTGGTTTTATTTTTGTAGTAGGGCGCGGTATGCGGGTTTTCGCCGGCGAGGTTCAGGGCGACATATCCGATCGCCTCTTCGACGCTCTCAAAGTCCGTCCGGCAGGAAGCCCAGCCAAAGGGATTGTGTCCGCACATCTGCTTTCCGCCGGAGGACTCGCGCACGGAAATTGCCG
>CAZDKA010000085.1:0-2688 GCA_964505815.1 uncultured Candidatus Saccharibacteria bacterium
ACGGCCTCGGCAAGAACGGCGAAGGCAAAAAGACGTTTTTAAATGGCGTAGCGGCACCCAAAACCGGCGGCGATGGAAATAAAGCCGATACTGACGAGTGGGATTCGGTGCCGGCGTTTTTGCGCAGGAAGAAATAAATAGCCCGGATTGGTATGAACGGCCGCGGGCCGTTTTTTTATTGTTGTGGAGCCAAAAAATAAAAGCCCATTGTCACCCCAGAGCAAGCTCTGGGGTATTTTATTTTGTATTACCCCAGCCCCAATTTTGCTCGCCTGATGAGGCGAAGCGCTTCGCCCGTCAAGGGATGGGGCTATTCGCCCCGCGCGCTTCGCACTGTTTTACCGGTTTTTCTTATTTTCATGCCATTACTTTCTGCCCGAGCAAAATTGGGGCGGGGTTATTTTCGTTACCCGCAATTCATCCCCGCCGCAAGCGGCGGGGTATTCTTGCGGACGAAAATAAAAAAGGGGAACCTCTGTTCCCCCCGATAGCTACTGCTTCTTGCAGTCGTGCTGCTCTTCCATCAACGATGCCCGGGCCATTGGCGCCTCGTTGACAAAAATCTTGTCGAACGAATCAAGCGGAAACTCTTTCGCTGTTGCGGATTCAGCATCCTGAATAAAAAGAGACCAACCGTCCTGCGTGGTCACAATCATCAGTAGCCGCCCACTCTCCGTACGGATTTCATAAACCGTCCATTTCGGACTCACGTAATCGCGGACTGTTGTCTTACCGCTGTCACATAGGTAGGTGGCAGTAAGCTTGCCGTCCTTCTGGTAGTCAGGAAGCGTCGGGGCCTGGGCAAAAGCCGTGCTAGAAATCGCGGAAATCGCGAGAATGGCCACGAAAATCGCGAAAAATCGCTTCATGTCGTTACCCCCCCTCCTCATTCGTAGAGTGGTACTTATTTAAGGAACGCATTAAGCATATGCCGAGCCAAAAAAGTTGTCAATGGGTATGCATTGTGAAATTTTTATGCCACGAACTTCTAACAGGGTCAAGCGATTTGTGAAGTTATCCACAAAAAATTTTGATTGAGCAGTACGCGGTGTTAAAATGATGGCAACTAGGAAAAATTTTTGACAAACTATTTTTATGTTCCCCGGGGGCGAACTAGGCGCCCGCGGCAACTCCGTTTCTCATGGATACGCTAACCAAAACCGCATCCAAAAGAAATGGCATTTCCATGTCATTTGTTAGGATGCGGCTTTTTGAATCGTTTTATCCAAAATTTGAAGACAGAGTCGAACAAATTTTGGCAATAAAACATTCACCCTGTTAAATAATTTTGCTCCGCAAAATTAGCGCGAAGCGCTATTTAACAGGGTGCTCGATTTTGCAGCCAATCGGCTGCGTTAATAAATTAACTTGCCTCTTGGGCAAAAGCGGCATGCCTCCCAAAATCGCAACCCCATTCAAATCAGTGAAAAAGCGCGATGGAAGAATCGTGCCTTTTGACCAAGGCCGTATTACCCGCGCAATTTATCGCGCGATGGAGGTAACCGAAGAGGGCGACTTAAGCCGCGAGCCGTCAAAAGTATCCGATCGCGTGGTTAGAGAAATCACCAAGCGATTTTCAAAGGACTCCACGCCGTCAATTGAGGAAATTCAGGATGTGGTGGAGGAAGTTTTGATTCTTTCCGACCTGCCCAAAACCGCCAAGGCCTATATTCTCTATCGCCAAAAAAGAGCCGACATCCGCGAAAAAGCCAAACTTATTCCGGAGCGGGTTAGGACGCTCGCCCGCGAGAGCAAAAAATATTTCCGGAACGCCCTTGCCGAATTCATTTACTACCGCACCTACTCGCGGTGGATTGACGAAGAAGGCCGCAGAGAAACCTGGATTGAGACCGCGGAGCGCTATTTGAATTTTATGCGCGAGAACCTGGGCGACCGTCTGGACGAAGACGAATACGGGGAAATCAAAAACGCAATCCTTCACCAGGAAGTTATGCCGTCAATGCGTCTTATGTGGAGTGCGGGCACCGCGGCCAGAAAAACCAATGTTTCGGCCTATAACTGTTCTTACACCGCCCCATCCAAAATTGAGGACTTCGCCGAAATAATGTACCTTCTGATGTGCGGCACCGGAGTTGGTTTCTCGGTTGAGTCGCAAACCGTTCAACAGCTTCCCATAATCAAACGGCAGACCGGAAGAATGTTGAAAACCCACGTAATTGATGACAGCAAAGAGGGATGGGGCGATGCGCTAACTTTAGGGTTGAGGACTTGGTACTCAGGAAAGGACATAAAATTTGATTTTTCAAAATTGCGGCCGGCCGGCGCCCGCTTGAAAACCATGGGCGGCAGATCCTCGGGCCCGGAGCCGTTGAAGGCCATGCTTGAATTTGCCCGGGCGAAGATTATGTCAACGCAGGGCAGACGTCTTTCAAACATTGATGTTCACGACATTATCTGCAAAGTCGGCGAGGTGGTGGTGATGGGGGGAGTTCGCAGAAGCGCCTTGATTTCTCTTTCCGACCTTGACGATACCGAAATGCGCCTTGCCAAAACTGGCAAGTTCTACCTCACCAATCCTCAGCGGATGATGGCCAATAATTCCGCGGTCTACAACGAAAAGCCGAGCACGGTGAAATTTTTGGAGGAGTGGCTGGCGCTGGCCGAGTCCGGAACCGGGGAGCGCGGCATTTTCAACCGAGGCGGTCTTAAGCACCAATTGCCGGCGAG
>CAZDKA010000086.1:0-2659 GCA_964505815.1 uncultured Candidatus Saccharibacteria bacterium
ACGTTAAGCTCAATTGCGAGTCCGCCTCTGCAAGGTTGCCACCAAAAGCCTTATAAAGTTTAATACATTATATACTATTATGAAAAGAAATTTACTGGTTTTAACTACTCTAGTTCTGGTATTTGCATTGACTGCTTCTATAGTCTTTGCAAGTATCACACTTCCGCCGAACGACAAAGGAAATAATCCTCCTGTTTCTCCTGTTCCTCCTGTTGTTGAGCCGTGTCGCCATCATGGCTGTCCTCCTATTTTGAATGTGCCGCCACCACTGGACTTGACTCCAGTTATTGTTGCACCGAGACCAGTTGTTGATACGCCAAGTTCAAAGCCAAACGGCCATAAGATTTTGGTAGATGTTACCTGCTCGGCAACATGCTTTTCTGAAGGTGAAGTCCGCAGAGTGAGCAATAGCGGGGCATTGCCCCTCACTAAATTTACTTTCGGTGAAACAGCATGCTACAGCACCGTTGAAGAAGCTTATCAGGCAGCGACCAATACCCTCGAGCCATACCTTATCAATAAATGCAGGGAAAAGATAGAAGATATATGCAGTAGAAAGATGTATCCATATATCATAAGAGGATTTGAGTCAAAAGTGCTTAGAAGAACTCCGCTGTCATGCGATCTGCCTGATGAGTCATACGACACTCAGCAGACTCAAAATTGATATTGCATAAATAATAGATAAACAATAAAGGTTGAATAACCTATAAAAATTAAGATAGGAGGAAAACATTATGAAAAGACATTTACTGATTTTAACAAGTTTGCTTGTGTTGTTTGTGTTTAGTGCTTCTATAGTCTTTGCTAGTATTGCGCTTCCGCCGAGCGATCCGGGAGATAATCCACCAGGGAAGCTTTTATCAGAAGAGGAGCGCGCACTTAATCGTTATGTTAAAGCATGTAAGGAACAATATGACGAGGAAGTGAAATATTGCGGAAAGGCTCGAGGCGTAACAGATCCAACAAGAGACCCAGAGTGCATTAGAAAGGCACAAATAGCATTGCAGGCTTGCTACGAGGCAGCACATTTTCTCGCAAACCCACCTAAATTGAAACTGCCAAACAGCGGCTCGCCAGGTCAAGATAATTAACTTTTCGTTATTTCTTCGGCGGACTCGCAACTCGAAATTTTTCCTCCGCTTCGCTACGGAACGTTGCACTAAAATTCCGTCTTCCATTCGGTCAGAGAGCATAACAGAAATTTAACGATTCCAGAGTCTTGCAGGCTCTTCCATCCAAATTTGATTTTCCAGCTCTGTTCACTTCGTTCACGAGGGAAAATCAAACTTCGTTAAATTCCGACGTTATACAGAATCCAAAAACCACCGCTTGAGCAGTGGTTTTTGGGGTTGAAAAAATGAAACAATACTACATCTCCACCCGAATCCCCGGCCCCATGGTGGCGGCGAGCGTGACGTTTTGGAAAAAAGCGCCTTTCACGGCCGCGGGCTTGGATGCCTTGATGGCGCCGTAGGCGGCCTGAATGTTCTCTTTCAGATGCTCCGGCGAGAACGAGGCGCGGCCCACGAGCAGGTGGATGTTGCCGGTTGAGTCGTTCTTGAACGCGACCTTGCCGGCCGCGAGCTCAGCAATGGCGCGGGAAACGTCCGGCGCCACGGTGCCGTTCTTTGGGGAGGGCATCAAGCCGCGCGGACCCAAGATTTTCGCGACCGCTGCGAGCTTGGGCATGAACGCGGGCTCGGCCACCAGCACGTCAAAATCCATCTTGCCCGCCTGAATTTCTTTGATGAGCTCCTCGCCGCCCGCCAACTCCGCGCCCGCTGACTTTGCTTCTGCGACCTTTGACGTGATAGCCGCAATTTTCTGCTTCTTGCCTGTCCCGTGCGGCAAATTCACGGTGCCGCGCACCTGCTCATCGCTCTGCTTGACGTCAATGCCGGTGCGGACGTGGAGCTCCACGCCCGCGTCAAACTTGACGTTGCCGGATTCTTTCAGCAACGCCACCGCTTCGTCGAGCGAATGGGTTTTGCCTTGTCCGACTTTTTCTTTCAGCGCCCGAAAGCGCTTTGAATGTTTTGTCATACGGTATTCGGGGCTGATTATTTGACCTCAAGCCCCATCTGCTTGGCCGTACCCTCAATGATCCGCATGGCAGCCTCAATGTCGTTCGCGTTCAAATCCGGCATCTTCACTTCCGCAATCTCTCTGACTTGCGCCCGCGTGATAGAGCCCACCTTCTTGGTGTTCGGCGTACCGGAGCCGCTCTTGATTTTTGCCGCCTTCTTCAGGAGCTCGGCTGCCGGAGAGGTTTTGAGGATGAACGAAAAGCTCCGGTCCTTGTAGATGGTGATGACCACCGGAATGATGTCCCCTCGCTGGTCGCGGGTACGGTCGTTGAACTGCGTGCAGAATTCAGCCATGTTCACGCCGTGCGGCCCCAAGGCCGTTCCAACCGGGGGCGCCGGATTCGCCTGCCCGGCCTGGAGCTGCAATTTGACGACTGCTTTTACCTCTTTTGCCATTCGTCTAATGAATAATTATATCTTTTCAACCTGTAAAAAATCCAGCTCCACCGGCGTTTCGCGGCCGAACATGGAGACCAACACTTTAACCTTTCCGCGGGACTTGTCAACCTCGCTCACCTTGCCCTCGAACTCCTTGAACGGGCCGTCCACAATCTTGACCGGCGCGTCAA
>CAZDKA010000087.1:0-2638 GCA_964505815.1 uncultured Candidatus Saccharibacteria bacterium
ACATAAGAAACAGGAGGACGCCCATGGGTGACATCAGTACCGTGGTGTTTAAAGAGCTTCGGATACCGGATAAGCCCTACACCGAGGAAGAGGCCTCAGTAATTGCAACAGAGCTTTTCAGTGTTCTAGATGTCGTTTCCTCGCGGCGGAGCGATCCGGCTGCCAAAACAGCTCTTGTTGATTTTATCGGGACCGCGAATAGCGGCAAGACAAAAACTACGGAAAACATAGAGCGATTCTTTCGCCGTCATCGCTTCAACGTATTATGCCCTCCCGAAACTGCGGAGATTCCTGAAGTTAGAAACCGTTCTACTGACAATATTCTCATATTCCAGGCGCGGCATGTTGCTGGTGTACAAAACTACGTTCTCAACCTCGGCTACAACCGCGACTACCACTTGGCCATTATCAGCCGCGGCCTCATTGACATGCTTTACTGGTATGAACGGTGGGTCCGCGAGGGACGCTGCAGTGAATTGCATCGCCAAAGTGTTAAGAACGCCATCTATGAGCTTCTGCGCCTTGATATAATGGATGCAATCTTTTTCCTCACATGTTCGGCGGACGAGGCAATGCGTCGCGAGTACGGCAATTCCATTACAAAGCGGCGCGGTTCCAACACGAACGAGCAGACGCTGGCCGAGGCTCAAGAAATATACGGTAAAGTTCTTGCGGACGTCGAGCAAAATGTTCCGAGTTTGCCCCTCTTCTCCATTGACACTACCCATTTGGATCCCAAAGAGACGGCGGAGGAAGTTTTGCGGCATCTTCTGCCGACGCTTTGCGCGCGTTTCCGCGTGCCCGGCTCGCGAGTTTTCTCAAAATCGCTGTCTCTACTCAAAAAGGAAGCATTTCGCGACCACTCCGTTGAAGAGCAATTGAAGCTCCGTGGGCATGTCTCGGAAAAAAAGCTTGCAAGGTTTGGTTGGACCGAGTGGGCAACCTTTGGCTCAGTTGAGCAAGACGATTTTTATCTTGATACAGCCCTCGCCGGAGCTTCCGGGAATGCGGCGTTCGGGGAAAACGTACGGCTTCGGAAGCAGGGCGATGCGTGGCTTCTGTATTTCAAAAGCAGTGCCGAGCATCAGATCTTTTCTCACCGCCACCCCTTGTTAGTTAAGGTCGCGCCCGAGGATGCGAAACAAATTCTCCAATCTTACCCTGTAACTCAGCGAATCAAGAAACTTCGCAAGCATTTTCGCCTAGAGAAGGATGCTGCCGCGGATATCGTGTTCGTTCTTCACTTAGATACAATTGAGGAGCTGGGGAAATTTACTGAAATCCGAACTATTAGTTCTGCCGGCACTACACATACAACTGAGTTGTTTGCGCTGGCAACGGAGCTCGGCTTCAAGCCATGCGACATCGTTGAGGGCAGTTATCTCGCGCTGGCAACTTCGTCACCGAAGGCGGCGGACGACGCCTCATCCAAATAAAACTCATCGGTAACCCTGTGCCAAGAGCACAGGGTATTTATTTTGAAGTACCCCGGCACAAATTTTGCGAGGTGTAACACGGCGAAGCGCTTCGCCCGTCGAGGGTTGGCCTATTCGGCCACGCGCTTCGCAATGTCTGCCGAGACCATAATGCGCAGGACTTTCTTGCATAGTAAGGCAAAATTGGTGCGGGGTTATTTTTTGTTCCCGCAATTCATCCCTGCGGTAAAACCGCAGGGTATTCTTGCGGACAAAAAATAAATAACTGCTGGTATTCAAAGAGGCCCGATCAACACCGGGCTTTTTTCTTTACTGTATTCATATATAGAACACTGTGGTGGCCTATACTGAATACTTCTCCTTTACATTTTGATTTTTCCGCCCCACCCCGCCAATTTTTTTCTGAATAAGGAAAAGAAAAAGTCTCTTGTGTCCCGCCTAACGTCGGGCGGCGGAGGCGCTTTCGGGCTCGGGCGCTTCCAATTCAGAACCTTTAAAGATTATTTGTCCGATGATGAGAAAAATCAACGCTACCGGCAAACTAGCAACCGCATTATCAGGATTAAATTGTCCAAGAACGATAAGGGCGAAGAAAGCAAGCAAACCGCCAAGCATGCTGAAAAATACCGCTTTCGGTTTTAATTTCCAGAGTAGCGAACCAACAACTGCAGGAGCCAAAGAGAGGCCGAAGCTTGCGATAGCAAATAAAGTCGTAACAACATCCCTCACAAAGATTGCAATAAGCATGGCAATCAACACCAGCAAAACCATGGCGACACGAATAATCTTTGATAGTTCAGTGTCAGAAATTTCTTGCCGGGCACGCGCAATAAAATCTTTTGCAATGCTTGAAGCGAGCAAATACACCTCCGTGTCTATTGTGGACATGACTGTTGCAAATACCATGACAATGCCGACACCAAGCAACCATACAGGCAAGAGCGCGGACAGACCCCAAAAGAAAGCTTCGTTCGGATCAATGTCTGGAAAGTGGTTATGCGCTGCTACTCCGATAAGTGTCAGCGCAAATCCAAAAATCACAAAGAGGAGCGTTACCAAAAAAATGGAATTTCTCGCAATTTTTGCGGAGCGGGCCGAAAAAATTCTCTGCCAAATATCAGCCGAGGCGAAAATGAATAATGCCCCGATCAAAAGGAAACTAACAAATGTCGTTGTGCCCGCCGCAAAAATTGATTGCGAGA
>CAZDKA010000088.1:0-2604 GCA_964505815.1 uncultured Candidatus Saccharibacteria bacterium
AGGAACTTGGTGCTTGAGCCGAGGTCGGTAAAGTCGTCCACGGCCTCCTTGAGTTTTTGCGAAGCGGTTCGGTCAAAAGCCATAATTTCCACTCTTCTGCCCTTGCCTTTTAAGTATTCCACCAGCGGCAGAAAGTCGCCGTCTCCGGAAACAATGACCAGGGCGTCAACTATTTCCGAGGTTCGCACCGCATCCAGCGCCATTCCTACGTCCCAGTCGGCTTTTTTTGCCCCGCCGTAAAACTCCTGTAAATCCTTCACCCTTATTTCTATGCCCGATTTTTCAAGGGCCTCAAAAAATGCTTTCTCCTCGCCGGTTTTGGTGCGCACTACATAGGCGAAAGCGCGGATTAATTTTCTGCCGGCAACCGCATCTTTGACCACCTCTTTGAAATTCACTCGCGCGCCGAAGAGGTTCCGCGCCGAGTGGTACATGTTCTGGACATCTATGAATACCGCTACCCGCTGTTCTTTGTGTTTCATGCCAATGTTGTCTAAATTTATGAGCAAAACCCAATGTTGAGCGAAATAAATTTAGCTACAACATTGAGCACCCTGTTAAATAGCGCTTCGCGCTAATTTTGCGTAGCAAAATTATTTAACGGGGTAAGGGTTTGGCAGCTGCGATTTTTTCGCCTCTGGCTCAAAATCGCAGGCCAAGCCCTTTACTTCTTAAGCCCAATTTTCTTAATCAGCGAATTGTAACGCCGCGCGTCTTCGCGCTTCAGATAATCCAGCAGTTTTTTTCTTTTGGCGACCATGCCCAAAAGCCCTTTTCGGGAATGGTTGTCTTTAGGGTTTTTCTTGAGGTGCTCGGTTAGGCGCTTTATTTCTTCCGAAAGAATTGCTGTTTGAATTTCAACCGAGCCGGTGTCAGCCGCGTGTCCCCTGAATTTTTCTATAATACCCGCCTTTTTCTTTGTCGTCAGCATAATGCGGGAATAATAACATATTTTAACCGATTTCGCAACGCCCTTTGCGGCCCCCTTCGTTTTCAATGAAAAATCCGCCAGAGGGCGGATGTTTACTTTTCGTCGCCTTTTTCTTCTTTGCTCTTCGCGTTGTTCAGCGCTCCGGCGAGCGCCAGGGCGCCAAGGCCGTCGGAGCTGATGTTCTGCGGAACGATGATTACGTTATTCGGGCCATTCACGGCTTCCAAGAGCACCTCTTTTTCTTTAAGCCAGCGGGCCACCGGGTCGGTGTAATCCGCGGCGGCTTCTTTGAGGAGCTTGGCCACTGCCTGCTGGGCTTTGGCCCGTACCATCTGGGCCGCGGACAATCCAAGCGCTTCTTCAACATCCTTATTCATGATGTCCGGCTCGTGCATGCGAAAGTCCACGACTTCAACGCCCCACTTCTCTATGATTTCCTTGAGCTGTTTAATGAGCTGGTCAATGATTTGAGAGCGGTTGTGGAGGAGACTCGCGAGATCGCTCTGGTTGATGACCCCGGAAAGAATCGGACGCGCCGCTTCCACGCTTGCTTTTTCCGGATTTTCGATCTGCGTGTAGATTTTGCCGAGAGCCTCGTCCGTGTCGGCAATCCTCAAAATAAGCAGGCATTCGCTTTCGATCTCGACATTGTCCCTGGTGATGCCGCGGACATTCTTGATCGGCACCACCCAATCCTTTACCGAAACCGGGCCGCGCGTGAAGTGGAAGATCGGCTCAACAAAAACCAGGAGACCCGGGCCTTTGCGGCACTTGTACTTGCGGCTTAGCCGTGAAAATACGGCTACCCTCTGCCATTGCTCAAGGAGATGAAAGGCCTTCACGAAATAGACGGCGGCAAGGGCAAGAACAGGGTGAACAGAAGCTTCATAACTCCTCCTTATTTTTATGTAGTGACAAGGAACAGGGACATGGTATCAAGAGCCGGTCGTAGCGTCAAGCTTGTAATGAAAAATCCGCGCGTGTGCGCGGAGCGTTTAAAGGTACTGGCCGATGCTGGATCCAGGACTCGAAATTTTTTTGATGAGAGCCGGGACGGATATAATCGATCGTGAGTACTCTGTAATCAGTTTTGTTTTGTCGTCAGGCCCTAAATTAATCGGATAGTCCTCAATATCTTCATGGTTGCCCCCGCTTTCGCGTTCAACGATTGAGGCTGCCTGAATCTGACGCAGAAAATCGTGGAGTTCTTTCAGGTCTTTCATGAACGAGGAGTACTCACTGGCTTCCGGGGGAGCAATAAACATAAGCGCGGCAATGTGATGTACCGTTTGAGCTGCCGCTTCTTCAAGGAAATGTTCGCGATCGAGCTCGCCGGACTCTAACTGGATTTGGTACGGAGGAGGAAAACCGTTCATTTTACCGAAAATTTTGGAAACTATCGCTTTCGGCTCTTTTGCTGTTTCCAGGAAATTAAGAAACGATTCCGATACCACGCTTGTTAGCTGGGTAAGCGCCGATTGCGTAATCTTCTTTTTGCGCTCTTCTTTGACCGGAGCAAACTTCGCTTCGGCAAGGACAAATGCTTCTTCAAATGTCTTACGGAGGAATTCTTCAATCGTCATGGTTTTTCGGGCCATTTCTCCCTCCTTATGTAATGATGTAAATGTGCTTATCCTTCTATGGTAGGACATGCCCTTTTGTCTTGCAAGACA
>CAZDKA010000089.1:0-2603 GCA_964505815.1 uncultured Candidatus Saccharibacteria bacterium
AGCAAAATTATTTAACAGGGTAAAGGTTTTGTAGCTGAAATTTGTTCGACTGCGTCTCCAAATTTCAGACAAAGCCCTTTACTGAGGTCTTATTTTCAATAAACTCGGCTTAACAACAACAGTCAGTTTGAAACCAACATGGCCCTTATCGTCAAGCGACAATCCGCCGAAGTTTACCCGTTCAACCTGGGGATCTTTTTCAAAAATAGTGATTTGATCGGCAACAATGCGATAACTGCCGGCTTTGGCATTAAGTGTGATGCTTCGGGTTTCATTGGCATACTGAAATGATGAATAGAAAACTTGCGGATGAGTGCTTTTCTCAAGAAAGGCAAAGACGTTGGAGCTGAAATTGTGATTGGTGAGAACTTCCCGGGCGGCGGAAAGCCGGCCGGAAAGGGCCAGCAGCTGGTTTAGGAGGTCAGGCCGCAATTCTTTCTCCAAAATCCCGATCTGCTCCTGCCAATTCACGGCATTCGTTTCAAGAGTTCTCTTAAACAAGAAAAGCCCGCCCCAGGCGAGTATAACCAAAATAAAAACAATAATGGATGCGGAAAAAAGCCACTCGCCCCCCTGAGCGATAATGCTGGCTCTATCTATAACGGGTCGTTTGCTAAAAAGATCATCCGGCATGCTTGTAAGCTAAAAGATTAAGGACTAATGACAAAAGCTTTCGTCTTTAGTCATTTGTCTTTCGGCTATTTACCTTGACGTTATCTGGTGAAGGGCCAGGCCCACAGCGACACCGAATCCCGGGCCGAGGTCTTTCAGCACCGGCTGCATAAACGCCGGATAGACAGTTAATGTGAAGGGGTTGGCCAAAGTCGTCTCAAGGCCTACTTTTTTGGAAACGTAATCAACGAGTCCGGCCATTGAGGCGCCCCCGCCCGAAAGAATAATCCTCTCCACTTTACGGATATTCGCCCGGTTATAAACAGCGAACGCTCTCTCCACTTCTCCGAAAAGAGTATCAACGATGGGCATGATAATGTCAGCGATTTCTTTTTCCTCGGGTTTGGTGGATAGACCGACTTCTTTTTTCACCGTCTCGGCCCGCTCTTCTTCAATAGAAAGAGACCTGGCAAGAATTGTGGAGACCTCTCGGGAACCGCGGCCAATGTTGGACTGTAAATGAATGATGCGGTTGTCGGCAACGGTCACTGTGGTTGACTGCGCGCCGAGATTGACTATGCCCGCCACTCCGCGATCTCTGCCGACTAAAGAGCGCACCAGGGCGAAGCTCTCAATCTCAATCGCTTTTATATCAAGCTTGGCAAGCTCGGCGATTCGCTTGTATTTATTGATAACCTCCTTCGGCACCACCACCAAAAGTGCTCTAGTCCGCTTGATCGTCTCATCTTCTTCAATAATCTCCCAATCCATAACGACCTCTGCGGTCGGTATCGGCACGTAGCGCTTGGCTTCAAATGGAATCGCGGCTTTTACTTCATCCCGGCTCATTAACGGAAGATCAATAACGGTAATAAAACTTGAGGTCGCCGGAATACTCAATACCGCCTGATCGGTGGTAACGATGGACTCGGTAAGCAGGTCTTTCAGCATGTCGGCTATGTCCTGATCCAAAAACCGCAAAAATCCCCCGCCCGCACCTGCGGCGCGTTTAAAATATTGGGCGGTCTTCAATTCGCCATAGGTTTCAAGGATCGCGCGCTCCTGTTCCTTTCTTAATTGTACTACTTTAGCCGATTCTGAGCCAATATCAATGCCAACAAAACTCGAGCTTCTACGGCCAAAACTCAAATTCAGCTTGGGAAAGGTTAGTTTTTTGAAAAAAGGTATTTCAACCACTATTTGCGCTTTATTTACGAGCGTCTATCATGCATTATACCATAAGAAATTAGAATAATGAGTTGCCGCGGTAAAAGGGTCCCGCATGTGGATAAATGCGCAAAAACTGAAAGAAAATGCGCTTGACCTCTTATTTCCCAAGTTCTGCCTCTCATGCGGAGCCGAGGGCGCTTTTTTATGCTCAAAATGCGGGGAAACCCTTTATGCGCGGGGAGGTTCATGTTTTGCATGCGGAAAACGCGATATTGCCGGCAAGACCTGTAACTCTTGCAGGAAAAAAACCGCGGTCAGAAGATTTTACGCTCCTTTTTCGTATAAAAATCAGGTAGTGCGGGACCTGCTTCACGCCTATAAATATAACCGCGTGCGGGAACTTTCCGGGCCGCTGGCCGATTTTTTGTACAGCGCAATGGTAAGGGCCGATTTTAAAACAAAAAAGGAAATGGTATTTATACCTGTCCCTCTGCATAAACGCCGTAGGAACGAACGCGGTTTTAATCAGGCCGAACTCCTGGCTCTTGCTTTGGGCGAAAAGTTTGGAGTGCCGGTCTTAACTCACTCTCTTCTACGAGCGCGGTACACCAGAACCCAAATTGAACTTCGCGATGATAACGAGCGCAGGGCAAATATCGCTGGCGCCTTTCGCGTTATTAGCCAGGCCGCGGTCGCAAAAAAAGTAATCGTGCTGATTGACGATGTCGTAACCTCAGGAGCAACGCTGAATGAAGCGGCGCTGGTTTTAAAAGCGGCCGGCGCGCGCTCGGTCTGGGCAGCCGCAGTCGCACGCCGGTAAA
>CAZDKA010000090.1:0-2593 GCA_964505815.1 uncultured Candidatus Saccharibacteria bacterium
AGGGAGGGTTAAGGATCTCGAAGATTTGTTTGCGGTTGCTTCAAAAAAGCGATAACACACTACATCTTACTATATTGACTATGTAGCAATTTAATGCTATGAATTTTTTAATCTTTGACCATCTACGGAGGTGGGAAATGCCCGAGTCATGGATGAAGTGGGCGGTGGCTGAGGGCGGCGCAAAGAGCGCTACGCGCTTAATCAATAAAACTGTGGGAAGCGCCGCCGGTTCGTTTGGCGGATCGCTTGTTGTCCCTGCTGTCGTAGGAGCAATTGAGGCATTTGGCGGACTTATCGGCGCAAAGTCGCGCGGGAAAAATATTGTAGCGGCCCCGCGGCAAATTTTCATGGCTTTACTTTTTGGCATGATTGCCGCAGTCATGAGCTTTCTTTCCGTGTTCACATTTACTTACACCGGCGCCGATGTTGGTATCACTACTTTCATTATCACCATGTCCATCATACCCGGCGCGTTTATTGACTGGGCGTTTTTCAAGCATCCGTTTGGGTTCAGAGAATCGGTTGGAATCGGAGTTTTTCTTTTGGCCGGCTATTCCATACTGAATTTCCCCGAGCTTAAAACATTCCTCGTTCTGCCTGCGTGGATATTGATTACTTTGGTTATTATGCTTCTTGCCGCAGTTAACGAAAGCATTACCAGATGGCAGGGGCGACGAAAAATTGAGCCGCTGGATCAAATGGTTAACAATTTTTGGATCGGCCTTGCCATGATGTTTTCTACAGGGATAGCATTGATGCTTTTTCGTCCGTGGTCGGCAGTTGCAGAACTTCCTCTGCGGTTTTGGTTCGGTTCTTTTGCTGTAGGCCTCATTGTGCTGGCCATGCATTCTTTCAAACTTCTTGCTTACAAGGGAGGCGGTTCAATTGCGCTGAAAAAACTGATTATGCAATCCACCTATCTTGTATTGGCGGTCGTCTTCGGCTGGTTGATTTACGCCGAGCCGCTGACAATCGGTAAATTTCTCGGCATGATAGGTTTCACGGCGGCGTTTATCTTGATGGACAAGGGAACATGGGAGTTTGTGGTTAAGTCGTTAGCCTTATGTCAAAAGAGGGGAGGTGTTTAATGTCTGAAACTGTCTAGGGATGGTAGGAGTAGCACTGTGTGGATCTGGAGAGATGCGGTAACTTGCTGGTAACCCTAACCGGCAACAAGGAGGAGAAACACATGGCCACCTTAACAGCAGGAATTATCGGTTTTGGTGAACGCGGGAAGACCCTCGTGAAGGTTATTCAGAACCACGTTCCGGATATCCGACTCGTCTCGGCGTGCGATCCTGCCGAGGGAGCGCGTAAGGAGGCTTCTGATCTCGGACTCGCGGCATACGCGACCGCCGAGGAATTCTTCGAGAAGAGCCACCCGGACATCGCGGTTATCACAACCAATCCTCCTGATCACAGCGAAGGAGTGCTCATGGCCGCCGAACGCGGCTCGCACATCTTCTGCGAGAAGCCGCTTGCGCTTTCTCCGGAAGAGGCCGATCGGATGGTCAAGGCTGTGCGCAAGGCGGGGGTGGTCTGTACCGTGGACTTCGAGACCATCTTCTCGGATTCTTTCTCCGTGCTAAAGGATGAGCTCGGTCAGGATGGATTCGGGAGGCTTATCCGCATTGATGCTGTGGACAAGGGCAGGCCGCCGGCCTACGATATCGAGACCTGCATGCCGCACTTCCTGCATGCCTTCATGGTGCTCACGGGCTCGAAGCCCATCGAGGTCTTCGGCCGCGTCATCGTGGACGGACGGCGGGCGACACTCGCCGACGTCGTTTCGATCAACTCAATCAGTACGCAGTATCCCAAGCGTGCGCATGATATCGGCATGCGGTCTGATTCAATTGAGGCATCGTACCTTTTCGGAAATGGAGTCACAGCCCGCTACTTCCTCGCGGCTCTCGACGAGAAGTATGTCATCAATGCGGGTAAGCACGCAAAACCCGGCAGTGAGTTTATGAACTTCGTCTGCCACGGCACGCGCGGGCAGGTGAAGTGGCACCAGACCGCGATGGGTTACGTATACCGAAAGGCGGTGCCAGAGGATACACTTTCGGTCGCGAACTGGGAACTCGTTTTCGCCCCGACCAAGCCCGATCCCACATGGGAAGTACCCACCGCCCGACTCGTTTGGGACTTCGTGGATGCGATCAAGCAGGATCGCGAGCCACTCACGTCCATCGAGGACGCGCGGACTGTTGTTGATCAAACCTACGGCATTTACGCATCACATCTTGCCGATTGTCCGGTCAAGCTTCCGCTCAAAGATCGGAAGCATCCGCTCCGAGCGGGCAGAAACTAATTTCGCCTAAACAGCAGGATACCCTGCTGTTTTTCATCTGGCATAAACATTACAACTATTTTTATTTTTCTCGCCTGACAACATTCTAACATTCTGCAGAATGTTAGAATGTTGTCAGGAATTTGAAGCATTGAAAGGGTCGTCAAGGACCGCTGTCCGGTCTTTGTATTTTTGACGAGTATCCAACGGGCCTTTATTTTTTACTGGACGGCGCTATATTGGCGTGGTATGTCTCAAACCGAAAAAATTCTCTCATGGATTCTAAAAGGCGGACTTTTG
>CAZDKA010000091.1:0-2549 GCA_964505815.1 uncultured Candidatus Saccharibacteria bacterium
CAATGCCGGCTCGGTGTAAACATTATTCGGGTTCCACAGCATCCAGCCGGCCGACCCCGCGGCCTCGGCCGCGTCAATTTGGGCCCTGACTTTTTTCACGTCGTAGTAAATCCCGCGGTTGGTATCAAATGCCAAGTCAAAGTTCTGAAGCCACGGCCGGAGTTTCGCTTTGGAGCGCGGCGCGGTAACCAGCACTTCTTTCAAAGGTGTTGTGGTTGCTGGTTCACCGACTGGAACGCTTGAGGTCGCCTTGGAAAAAACATCTTTTCCTGCAAGAAAATCGGAAGCAACAAGCAAGGAGCGATACACCACGTCATACGGCTGGTTGGAAGCTACCTTTGCCGCGTTCTTTGATTTGTAAGGGTAGTCCAGCGCCGGCAAGCCGCGCCTAGAGTCGGCCGGAACTTTAAAACCGGTGTAGTAATGGCTCGGATATACCATAAAGGAAATGTAATCAAACGAATCTCCCAAATCTTCCATCCGTTGTCCTATACCAAGGTCGCTTTTCTGAATCGCGACGTAGCCAAAAAGGTCAGCAGAAAGAATAACATCCGGCTTATATGCTTTGAGTTCGCGGTTTAGGTAGACGAAGAGGCCGCGAAGCACATCATATTTCTGCTGTGTTTTCGGATTGAATACCGGATAAACGATGTTTTCCACGTCGCCATCCGACGGGAAACGGATGTAATCAAACTGGACTTCGTCAAAGCCATAGTCAATCGCTTTTTTGGAGACACCTACTATGTATTCCCAGGTCTTCGGACTTGCCGGATCAAGCCAGGCATTGCCCCGCTGATCCAGCCACAATTTTCCGCTTTTGCGCTTCAGCGCAATCTCGGGCCGCTTTTTGGCCTCAACCGTATCATTGAACACCACGAGCCGCGCAATCACCCATATATCCTTTTTATGAAGTTCAGCTATAAAATCTTTGAGCGATTCGGGCAGGAATACTCCGTCCGTTTCTTTGATGTCAACAACCACGCCATGGAGCTCCGTTGTGTCCAGAAGCCGGATTATATTGTTCCGCAGTTTTGTCGCGGCCTTGCTCTTGTCGTTGGCCACAACTGCAGTCATGTAGACGCCTTTGACGTTCCGCGAGCGCTCCCGCGCTTTTTGGATCAAGTCCTCAATACTTGGTTCGTCATCTTTTGGGACACTTCTTTCCGTATCTACTTTTTCAAGCGCAAGATCGCCGACAAAGTTACGGATAAGAATGCCGCTTCCGACAAGAGCGCCGGCAGCCAGCAAAATCGCTGCTCCACCGCCCAAAATTTTCACAAGCCACATCGCCATTGTTTACTCCGTTAGAAATCGCGAACGCTTATCTTTAATTTATGTATATTTTACTGTTGCAATAATTGCAATGCGCTGTCTTTTTTAGGCAACGATGCGGCGTTCGCGTTCTATTTCTAACGGGGTTAAAATTTAATCACTATGATTTTCAAAGAACTTAAAAAGCGTTATACCGCACTTCGTATTTTTTTACCGGCCTTACGACAATCATGGCTTTATCGCCATCAAGAATCGTTGCCGCAGACCCGGTCCAGTCGTGAATGGCCTCCATTAAATTGTCGTAGCGATAGCGAAAGCCGTTACCGTGTTTTGTGCCCGGCTCATTAACTATGAACTCCCGGGTTTTATCGTCATAGCCGCTGACAACTACCATATGATAGTTCGGAGGGCTTGTAAAATACGGATTTTCAATTACTTCGCCGGCAAGAGGGACGATAACGAGATTGCCTGAAGCGACTTCCTTTTTAATATTCTCTGGCGTTACGCCGTCGTAGCGAAGATCAAAGTTTTCGTAGCGGTAAAAATCTTTCAGAAGCCGCGCGGTGTCTTTCAGATTGGTGTCGCGGTGGTAACCGAGAGCTTGTTCTTCAAATTGCACCTGCTGCAAAATTTCTTCGGCGGCAAAGGACGGCGTGAGTTCAAAACCCCTTGCCCAGGCAACGGCCATCAGGATGGATGCTTCCTCGCAAGCATCCTGCCAGGGCTGCGACCAATTTTCAAACGGCGCCTGTGAAGAGAACGGCACACTCCACAAAACTGTTTCCGGTATAATAATTTTTTCATTGGCGGCTGCGGAGCGGCGGATAGACGCCGAAGCTACCTCGGCATTTTTTGAATCGGCAAAACCGAGAAGCCGACGGTATTCAGCAGTGAGACCAAAATATTCGGTGTGGGGATAAATAAAAAAACCCAGAACCGCAAGAGCGACAAGGATTACGACACTTGATGTTAGACGATCAACCGGCTGTGGCATCGTGCGCTTTTGATATTACAGTAATAGCCGCAAAAACGCGAGCTGGGCGGCCTCCATAAGCTCAGATACATTTGGCGCTCCTAGTAACTGCGGCTTTTGTTATGCGGTGAAGGAACAAACAAAATACGTTTTAGCATGCTATCGCTTGTTAAAACGTATTTTACAGATTTGCAGAAAAGATACGATCCCGTTTCTGTTGGTTGCTCTGGTACAACGGGGAGCGGCCGCATTATGCGCCGGGACAGGTTGCACCCCTTCGCGCTATTATTGTTTCATTACCCGC
>CAZDKA010000092.1:0-2535 GCA_964505815.1 uncultured Candidatus Saccharibacteria bacterium
TTTGATGGGTATCGTTATCTGTAGCACCAAGCCCTGCGGATGTCAAATCGAAGAGTTAGCACTCTCTTGACAGGACTGCTAACCAGAATATAATTGATGGGGTATTAAATAAAACATGGTCACCGAACGCCAAAAGTCCATATTGGAGGCCCTGGTTAGGGAGTATGTGGCCGTAGCTCAACCGGTCTCATCAGGAGAGCTTGTTCGCAAATACCGCTTGCCTTATAGCCCGGCAACGGTCAGAAACGAACTCCTGGAGCTTGATAGGGGCGGCCTTATTTTCCAGCCGCATACCTCGGCCGGCAGAGTTCCGACCGACAAAGGGTACAGGTTTTTTATTGAGACAAGCGTCGCTGCTGATGATGGAAAAGAAAAAAAGATAGAGCGCGCCTTCAGTTCGCTTCTTGATATTGAAGACGAGTTTGATTTTCTAAGGCAGACGAGCCGCCTGCTCTCACAGACCTCGCGGGAATTCAGCATGGCCGGTTTTCTTGGCCGGGGGCTTCTTTACAAGTCGGGGCTTGCCGAAGTATTGAGCGGTTCGGAGTTCGCAGATGAGAATGCCGCGCAGGAATTCGGTGAGTTCGCCGATTTTTTGGACGATGAGATTCAGGGCTATTTCAAATCCGATGACTCGGCTGATCCGGTCGTGTTCATTGGCGAAGAAAATCCGATTCGCGAAGCCAGAAACTATACGCTGATGATTTCCCGCTCGCGCACTCCGTTTGGCGAGGAAGGAATATTCGCGATCCTCGGACCAAGAAGGATGGATTATGAAAACAATTTGACGGTTTTGCGCGTGATGAGAAATATTTTTAACAAATAGTTATGGCAGATGAAAAAGAAAAAAGCGAAACAGAGATTGTTCCGGACGAAGAGTTTGCCGGCCTTGATGCCGCAGAAAGATTTAAAAAGCTGAAAGAGGAGCTTAAAAATTGCGAGTCCGAAAAGAAAGAATATCTGGACGGCTGGCAGCGCTCCAAGGCCGACTACATCAACTATAAAAAAGACGAGGGAAAACGGTTTGAGGACATGGCGCGGTATGTCGCCGGAGGATTGATACAGGATATATTGCCGGTGCTTGATAGTTTTGACCTCGCCCTTGGCCACGGATTGCCGAAAGAGGCCGAGCGCGGAATACTGCTTGTGCGTTCACAGCTTGAGGATGTTTTAAAAAAAAGGGGGCTCGCAGAGATTGAGGTTCGCATGGGCGCGAATTTCAATCCCGAAACCCACGAGAGCATAGGCGAGGTTGAATCCGAGCATCCGGCAGGCGCTGTAGCCGAAGTCGTCCAAAGAGGTTATCTCTTCCAGGGGAGAGTGGTGCGTCCGGCAAGAGTGAGAATTGCAAAAGGAAAATAACACTTATTAAAAGGTCGCAGAAGTTAGGTTGAAAAATCAAAACCGCCGGTTTTATCGGCGGCGAGTGGAGTAGGAAAGACGCTTCAGTTCCTTTGCGGCATCAACTCTCTTTTTAGTAGGAGAGCTCCAGGCGAACGATTCTGTAAAAAGCTCGGCGTTACGCTGAAAGCGAGCGGCCTTGATCCAGTCAGTGCCTTTTAGGTTCTTCCCCCACTGGACGCCGATATACGCAGTGACGGCAGGGACAAAACGGCCATATCTGACGATGAGCGAAACTTCGATGCGGATGTCTCCGGTAAGCGTAATAACTGTTTCAGGCGGGATGCCTTTTATCGGAGAAAAGAAAGATCTGGTCGGTTTGAGGATTTTGTAGCGGAGACCTCGCAGCAGTGTAGAAAATCCTCCTTGTGTGATCAGGGTTTCGCTGGCCATGTGTTTCTACACCTCCACTCTCTTGCAGAAAAGCGTTTTTGCTTCACGGTCATAGCGGATTTCGTAGCCGGTATCATATGCGGCAGGAGGAATAATCCATTCCTGAATTTCGTTCAAAACCGCGGCGAAGTTATCGCCAAGCGGTATGGCGATGCGATAGATTTCCTGGCTCATGGCAAAGAGTATTCGCGAGACAATAAGCGCTACATAGTCGGAAGCCGGTTCAAAAATGATGCTGTCAATGTCGGGCGGCTCGGCGAGTTCAAGCAGACGGTCTTTATGAAATTCCTCGTGATCGGGCGGGTTAACACTCATAGTATATCTGGGATCCATTATGTACACTGACCACGCCTTGGAACATTCAAAGAACCATTTGCGGCTTGAGATTTGAAGAGGTTGCGAAATTCGCGCCACCACCACTTGGTATATGTTATGAACAGGCGAATCGTAGTATAACATACTAGGAGAAAAAGCGGACCGGTTATGAGGAGCGTGTATGGGCTGTTCACATTTAATTTCAGAAATAGAAGAATGATAACGATAAGTAGCGTAGAAGAAGCGAGTTGGTCTATAAACCGTTCGATTATTTCTCCGAAAGAGCTGGATACAAAATAGGCGATGCGGTGACGAAGATTTCTATAGGTGTCAAAGAGCTTTTTCATCGTCACTCCTCCAAATTCCGGGTCGTCGGAAATTCTCTTTTGAAATGCAACTTCAGATAATGGAGTTGTATGAAAAAGA
>CAZDKA010000093.1:0-2429 GCA_964505815.1 uncultured Candidatus Saccharibacteria bacterium
GTCGCCGCCATTGGCAAAAGAAATGGCAGGCACTGCGATTATTGTAAGAAGCAAGATTATGATTGTTTTCCGCGGCATTATTTTTATCTTAAGATCGCATTTCATAGATTTTCATAGATTATGTGCCGCAGCTTGCACCGCCTTTTTGTTGCGGCACAAGACCTAGTTTTTTGACTTCTGCGTCAACATTCGCGTACCAGCCGCCGATGCTCGAGTAACCTTTACTCATTACTAACTTGGGATCGACTTTATCCCAATCAGTATTTTTTGCCGCCTTAAAGTAAAGCGCGGTCTGGATGTAGTTATGCGGGAACCAGAACGAGTTGAATGCTACTGCCTCTCGGTAAAGGTCGTTCTCGCTAAGTCCTTGCGCCGCGCCAAGCTGGAGAAGCCCGAGCAATGCCGAGCCGTGATTGCAGTCCTGATAGAAAGTCGAATTGTTGCAACATGGCCGATAGGCGTTTTGAGCGATTTTCGTGACGAGTGCTTCCTGTTCCGGCGTCAGCTCAACAATTTTGAATTTGTTGAAGTATGCGCCGCCGTTTTCTTCTTTGCCTAAATCCCACCCGCCCGTAGAGGCAAAATTAAAGAGCGATTTACCAAGAATGGGACTTTGCTTATTGGATGACATATAGTTAGCGAGCCCAAGCGGCCACAGGAGATTTACATAGTAGTTCGCGTTTTGCCGTGTAAGGAGAATCGGCCTTGAAGATGTCTTATCAAGAACATCCTTGAGTTCAGCGGGGAGGCCGCCGCGATCTTTGTAAATCGCCAAGAACTTCTCGCGGTCAATCACGCCATTTTCAACGAGCTTCGCTATGCTATCGCTAAGCGTGATCTTGCTCTGAAAACCTTTCTCTGGCAGAACTTTTGCGGTTACTTCATCAATAAGCGCATTGCCAGTTTGAGAAACATTTGCACTATTAAGAGTATTGTCGTTAGGATTGACTATCCCGCTTTGGCTCAACAATTTGGCGATCACTGGCTCGGTTTTGAGCATATTCCAGCTGACAAGAGTTAAAGCAATGACAGCCGCGACCAACCCCAAAAGCCACGGCCTATCAGATTCCTTGAAGGAATAATCTTTTGGCAAAGGACACACGCCGCTTGCGCAATCTGCGTCAAGTTTTTTGAAATCTCTTCGCATAAGCCATATCGGCAACGCCATAAATCCAAAAGACAGCGCTTTAAGTTCAAGTCCTTGAAGCGGAAAGGCCGCAAGACCGCCGGCAATGCCAATTGCAGAAAGAAGCGTTGAGCCGCAGACAGGACAGGCGGATGCCGCAATGCCTACGATAGAACCAAGACCAGTACCTCCTTCTGTTCTCAACTTTGGCGGTCCGAATTTTCTCCAGCGATATACAAGAAGCGAGATATTAACGCCGAATAATACAATCGCTCCAAGAGTAAGGGTCACATACGGCCAGAAGTAAAGAGGTGTGCTGTATGTATTCGTGATTATATTTGTAATCGCTGAATCGAGACGAAGCACCCAATAGAGAACGAGGAAAAATGCTAAGGACGATGCGACACCTATAAGACCGTAGAAAACTTTTGTTAGATACTTAATATCTTCTGGCTTGAGCGCATCTTTTTTAGATTCATCCTCTTCTTGAATTGTTTTAGTCATAAGATTGATGGTTATTCATACCGAATTTCAATCTTATCTCCGTCTTTCACGAGATAATTTTGAAATTCAGTGTTTATTTTGCCATTCACGAACATTTTGACCGCTCCCTCCGACCCGTTGCAGTTTTCAAAAATGCAGGAGCTGTCGAATTTCTTGCCCCATATCGCAAAGAAACTTCCAATGCGCACATCTTCTTTTGTGACGGGGCCTTTCATTACTTCCCAATGGAGCGTTCCCGAGTCGTCGTGCGTATGCATATCCGTCATTCTCATCATGGGATCGTATCGGGGATATCCGGCATACTGAATACCAATGCCAATATTTGCGGGGATTTTGATTTCTTCGCCCTTGATAACGATTTTCAATTCAGGATGCCAATGAATTCCTCCGTGGGAGACGATTTCGCCTTCCGGCACGGGCGCGCGACTACCAGAGTACCAAATGAGCGCGCCGAGACCGCCAAGAACTAACACTCCAATGGTTATTTGCGAGACACGCTTTATGAGGCGTTTTCTTTCTGCGTGGCGCATTCTGTCTTCTTTTTTATTAAGTTGTTGAAGTTGATTTTCTTGCATGGTTGTTAATGATGGTGCTCGCTGTCGCCGCCGCACCCGTCCGAGAGATTCCAAACCTCGGTGAGCTGTTCGCCGGTGAAGCCATGATTTTTAACAAGGTATTTGCCAAGGCCGCCATAGACATACCAACGCCAGCATTTGCAACAGCACGGGCCTTTCTCGCTTGAGTTCTGCATAGCGTAGTCGTACGCTTTCTGTTCATCCGGCGTAAGCTCTAGGTCGTA
>CAZDKA010000094.1:0-2385 GCA_964505815.1 uncultured Candidatus Saccharibacteria bacterium
GCAACAGGGAAAGAATCGGCTCGAACCCTTGCGGAGTTTCGTTTTGTCCTTGAAAAAAGCGGAAAAAGTGGCGCAAACAAAAAATCACGCCGAATGGCGCGACTTCTTCCGCAAAATCGGCTCTAACCCCACCCTCAAGGACAAAACGCTTTCAATCGGATGGAGCGGCCTCTGGGATTTTACGGCAAAAACAAAAGCGGATTTTGCCCTGCGGAGCGCGGGCGTTAGCCCGCGCGGAGCAGTCAATTCCGACGAAGTTAGTTTTGGTGCCGGGAGAGGGACTTGAACCCTCAAGCTCTTGCGAGCGGCAGATTTTGAGTCTGCTGTGTTTCCCAATTTCACCACCCCGGCGTTTCGGCAGTTTATTTTATCGCTTTTACGCGGCATTTGCAACATTGCGCCGCTTTTTTTTCTGCCGTATTCTTTAGATAGTTATGGCGCTCGTAATTTCGTTTCTCAACCAAAAAGGCGGAACTGGGAAGACCACGACGAGCATTAACCTCGCGGCGTATTTGGCGGCCTTCGGCAAGAGAGTGTTGTTGGTTGATATCGATCCGCAGTCGAACGCCACCTCCGGCCTCGGCGTTTCCCGGAAGGATGCGGCAGAAAATATGTACCACGCGCTGGTTTTGGAGCACGATCCGCGCCGAATCGTTAAACGAACCCGCCTCTTGAACCTGGATCTTTTGCCCGCCGGACCCGACCTCGCCGGAGCCACGGTTGAACTCGCAAATCTTAAAAAAAGAGAGTTTCGGCTGCGTGATCTTCTCAAAAAAATTTCCAGAGAGTACGATTATGTTGTCATTGATCCGCCGCCGTCCCTCGGGCTCCTGACCCTGAATGCCGTTACTGCCGCCGACTGGTTGATTATTCCGGTGCAATGCGAATATTATGCTTTAGAGGGGCTGGCCGATCTTTTGAAGACCGTTGAACTTGTTCGTAAGAACCTGAAGGCCAAGGTGGAAATACGCGGCGTTCTGCTTACCATGTATGACCGAACTTCCCGTTTAAATCGGGCGGTGGCCAAAGAAATCCGTAAGGCCTTCCCCGGTCATGTCTTTGACGGCGTGATCCCGAGGAATGTGGCCTTGGCCGAAGCGCCGAGCTTCGGCAAAGCGATTCTCCATTACGCTCCGTACAGCCACGGCGCAAAAGCCTACCGGCAGTTAGCCGAGGAGGTATTGAAGATTGCGGCTATGGCTCATATAAGTTGATTATGAACCCGCTAGGCAAAGGACTTGAATCATTGATTCCGGAAAATGATTCCGGAGAGACAAGCGACAAACAGCCGCTTGATATTTTGGAAATGCAGGCTGGTTTGGAAGAGCCGGTTTACCGAATGATGAGCAGTGACTTGCCTCCGGGCCTGCTTGCAGAAAAACCAACTGCAGCCGTTTTCTTGCCGGGGGATGCGATTCACGCAGGTTTAGCGAGCGAAGAGTCGGCTTTGAAACACGCGCGCCCGAGAGGCGAGAGCATATTCTGGATTGACCTTGATAAAATTGAACCGAACCCCTATCAGCCAAGAAGAGATTTTGACGAAGAGGCGCTGAATAGTTTAGCGGAGTCCATCAAAATTCACGGCGTCCTTCAGCCGATTGTCGTGTCAAAGCGGGAGGTGGAAACATCGCGCGGTTTTGATGTTAGATACCAGCTGATTGCCGGCGAGCGGAGATGGCGCGCTTCAAAAACAGCTGGCCTCCGGGAAATACCCGCTGTAATAAAAAGAGGGGATCCGCCCGAGCGCCAAAAACTGGAATGGGCCCTAATTGAAAATGTCCAGCGCGAGGATTTAAATCCGGTGGAGCGCGCTCGAGCGTTCAGGCAGCTCATTGACGATTTTAAACTTTCCCAGCGTGATGTTGCCGAAAGGATCGGTAAATCACGCGAGTTTGTGGCTAATTCCGTACGACTCATTTCTTTGCCTCTCCACATTCAGGAGGCGGTGGCAAAAAGTGAAATCACCGAAGGGCACGCCAGAGCCCTTTTAACCCTTCAGGATCTTCCCGAAAACCAAAACAAACTTTTTGGAGAGATTACGGCAAACAGCTTGACTGTTCGCGACGCCGAGCTCGCCACCCGCGCGATTCTGGGGGCGCGCCGTCCCACCAAGCGCCGGAACGCCATGTTTATGGACCCCGAAATCCGCATGGTCCAGTCGCGCCTTGAGGAAACGCTCGGCACTAAAGTGCTTCTGCACAAAGACGGCGCCAGAGGCAAAATTGTGGTGGAGTTTTATTCCGATGAGGAACTACAGAGCATTCTTGATAAAATCATCCGTGAGTCCTAATCGGCAAAGCCGCTAAAGCAATTTGTGTCCAACCTCTTCCACTCCTTTCACCTTTTTTAATTTAACCATCAGTTTTTCAAGCGCCTCTTTGGAGC
>CAZDKA010000095.1:0-2140 GCA_964505815.1 uncultured Candidatus Saccharibacteria bacterium
GTTATGATGGGAAGCTTTTTTGCATCAGCAAAAGAGTCACCGGGAAAAACAATTGAGCTTGACCGCTTGCACGTGCCGCAAAGATTCCAAAGCATATTAGACAAAGACAAGAAAACATTCTTGTTTAAGGAGTACCGCGGCATGGGGTCGGAGGGCGCAATGCAAAAGGGCGCAGCTATAAAATCAGAAGACGAATTTCACGGAAAAGACTACAAAGACCGCGTGTTGGTTGCTGAAGGCGTTGAGGCGCTTGTGCCGGTGAAGGGCATGGTCAAAGAAATCGTTGATCAAGCATTGGGTGGCATCAAGTCTGGCATGTACTACGTTGGCGCAAAATCAATCGCAGAGCTTTGGGAAAAAGCGCAGTTTATTCAAATCACGCAAGCGTCCTTAACCGAAAGCCATCCGCACAGCATTCTCATAACAAATCCGGGAGAGAACTATTCGTAGGAAATTTCAAATTTCCAATATCAAATTTCAAATGTCAAATAAATCGGATTGGAAATTGGATATTTGAAATTGGTAATTATTTGAAATTGTTATATGATCTATGTTATCGATTTCGGTTCCCAAACCACCCACCTTATTGCACGGCGCGTAAAAGAATTAGGGAGCCCTGCGGAAATTATACCTCCCCATAAAGCCATACAGGCAATTAACACAAAAAAACCCCAAGGTATTATTTTTTCAGGAGGCCCGGCAGGGGTTTACGAAAAGGATGCGCCGACAATTGATAAAGCAATTTTTGATGTTGGTGTTCCTATATTAACAATCTGCTATGGATTTCAGCTCACAGCGCATCTTCTCGGAGGAAAAGTAGTTCCTGGAAAGAAAGAATACGGACCGGCCACATTACGAATTAGGAATTATGAATTAGGAATTATGAAAGATTTACCCAAAGAATCAACGGTCTGGATGAGTCATGGGGATGAAATTATAAAGCTACCTGATGGGTTTGAAGTAGTTGGGCAAACAGTTCACGTGCCATATGCGTTTGCGACAAGCACAGAAAAAAACATCACCGGCGTACTATTTCATCCCGAAGTAGAGCATACGCAGTGGGGGACAACAATTCTTAAAAACTTCATTTCGGTTTGCGAAATTGTCACAAAAAAGCACGTTATTGATGTTGCGGCAATCGAACAGGGGATCAGAGAAGAAGTGGGAGAGAGGGCATATGTGATTGGTGCCGTATCGGGCGGGGTTGATTCAACCGTTGCCGGAATCTTAACAGCCAAAGCAATAGGGAAGCGGTTTGTGCCGATATACGTTGAAAATGGCCTCATGCGTAGCGGGACAGAGGAGCATGTGAAAAAAATTTTCACAGAAGTGGCTGGAATAGAGCCTATAGTCGTAAATGTTGTAGGGGAGATGCTTGTACGATTAAAAGGGATTTTAGACCCGGAACGCAAACGAAAGATAATCGGTAACTTTTATATTGAGATTTTTGAGCAAGAAATGGCCAAATTGCTAAGTTCTGGCTTGTCGGTCAAATTCCTCATGCAAGGCACGATCTACTCGGATGTTATTGAGAGCAAAGGGACAAAATACGCCGCAAAAATTAAAAGCCATCACAATGTCGGCGGGTTGCCCAAGAAAATGAAATTAGAGCTTTTAGAGCCTTTGAGAAATTTCTATAAAGATGAAGTGCGGGAAATTGGGAAAAAAATTGGACTCCCCGATTCGTTTATCCACAAACAGCCCTTTCCGGGGCCTGGGTATGCGGTTCGCATTCGCGGTGTCGTAACTGAAGGTCGTTTGACAAAGGAGCGGCAGGCAGATAATATTGTTCTTGAAGAACTTGAGAAGGCAGGAGTGCTTAAGGACGTATTCCTGTCGTTTCCGGTGCTAACCGGTGCATTCTCAACAGCAGTCAAAGGCGACGGCCGGTTTTTTGGCGAAGTTGTTGCAGTTCGTATTGTTGATTCAAAAGACATTATGACAGCCGTATGGTTGCGACTGCCCTATGATTTGCTACAAATTATTGCCACACGCATCGTCAACGAAGTGCCGGGAATTTCGCGGGTTGTCTACGATATTACAACAAAGCCGCCTGCGACGATGGAGTGGGAATAAGAACAAATTTTTACGGCGCTACTTCTCTCCAGATATAGTTTGGAGAGGAAAGAAAGGTTGGGGC
>CAZDKA010000096.1:0-2007 GCA_964505815.1 uncultured Candidatus Saccharibacteria bacterium
ATTGAACGTGATATATTAAAAACTAAAGTTGCATTTCACTAGGAAATTTAGGTGTGCCCAGCAAATATACTTTAGCAATAAATAATATGAATGTCAAGCTGTACAACCAGTTAGGTAAAGAAACGGGAACGGTTGATTTGCCGGATGCAATTTTTGGTTTGAAATGGAATGCCGACCTGGTTTATCAGGTGGTTACTGCCCAGCAGGCCAACCGCCGTCAAGTTAAGGCCCACGCCAAAGGCCGGAGCGAAGTCAGGGGTGGCGGCAGAAAGCCGTGGCGGCAGAAAGGAACCGGAAGGGCGCGCCACGGCTCAATCCGCTCGCCTTTGTGGAAAGGCGGCGGGGTAACCCACGGCCCGACAAAAGAGAAAAATTTTAAAAAAAAGATTAACCAAAAAATGACAAGAAAGGCGTTATCAACCGTACTTTCAGCCAAAATCCGCGATAAGGAGATGCTCATTGTTGACGAGCTTCGCTTGAAAGCGCCAAAAACCAAAGAGGCCAAAGTAGCATTGAAAAATCTTTCATCCGCTCCCGGCTATTCAGGAATTTTATCAAAAAGCGTCATAATCGCCCTTCACGAGTACTCTCCGGAAACCGTCCGTTCTTTCAGAAATATCCCCAGGGTTGATCTTGAAGAGGCGCGAAACATCACGGCGCTTGACCTTCTTCAGCATCAATTCCTTATTATGCCCAAAGACGCGGTAAAAGTTTTTGAGAAACGGTTTTCCGCAAAGTAAAACGCCATGTTAAATCCATTTTCGCGAAAAAGTAAAAAAGAAACAGCACCGCGCCCAACCGAGAAAGTTCTGGAGGCCGCCCCGGAAAAAGAAATAAAAGCCAAGAGCATAAATTGGCCCGCAGGAGTTATAGTTGCTCCGCGTCTTACGGAAAAATCCACCCTCATCGCGACCATCAATCAGTATGTTTTTGAGGTAGCGGACAAGGCCAACGCCTTTATGGTCAAGGATGCCGTTCAAAAAAAATACGGAGTGAAAGTTAAGCAAGTGAATATACTGAAAAGCCCGGGCAAAAAAGTTCGCCTCGGGCGCCAAGAGGGATGGCGCAAAGGATTTAAGAAAGCGGTCGTGACTTTGTCAAAGGGCCAGAGCATTGAATTCACATAAAAGCGACACCAATTACGAATGACACACGAATTTACGAATAAGCATTCGAGTCATTCGGGTGCATTCGTGTATTAGTGTCGCTGTGGATCGGCATGAAGAAGTACAATCCAACATCACCCCCCAGAAGAGCCATGGAAATGATTGATTTCCGGTTCTCGCAGAAGAAGCCCTTCAAAAAGCTCACAGGGGGATTTTTCAAGAGTGTCGGGAGAAACAGCCAGGGCAGAGTCACCACTCGCCATAAAGGCGGAGGAGTTAAGCGTCTCTGGCGCGAGATTGATTTTAACTACGACAAGAAAGACATACCAGCACTCGTTGAGACGGTTGAATATGATCCTAACCGGACAAGTTTTATCGCAAGAGTTTTGTATCGCGACGGCGAGCGCAGGTACATTCTTCTTCCTCATGGAGTAGGCGTTGGCGCGACTTTCATTGTTGCCGAAAAAGCTCCTGTGGAACCCGGAAACCGCCTGCCGCTAAAAAATATTCCGGTCGGCACAAATGTTTTCAACATAGAACTGAGCCCCGGCGGAGGAGCAAAACTTGTAAGATCAGCCGGAAGTTCAGCTCAAGTCCTTGCCACCGAAGGAAGTTTCACTCAGCTTAAAATGCCGTCCGGAGAGATACGCGAGGTGCCGTCCGCCGGCTGGGCAACAGTCGGAGCGCTTTCCAACCCCGAGCAGAGATTCATGACTTTCGGCAAGGCCGGGAGAATGCGGCGGCTGGGTGTCCGGCCCACGGTCCGCGGAACGGCCATGAACCCGCGGGATCATCCTCGTGGCGGAGGCGAGGGTCGCCAGCCGCGCGGGACTCGTCATCCTAAAACCATGTGGGGTAAAATCACCGGCGGAGTAAAAACCCGCAGAAACAAGCGGACTGA
>CAZDKA010000097.1:0-1997 GCA_964505815.1 uncultured Candidatus Saccharibacteria bacterium
TTCTTTTTCATACAACTCCATTATCTGAAGTTGCATTTCAAAAGAGAATTTCCGTCACAACATTTACTGATACCGAAAGGAGCATACTCTAATGGAGTTACGAAGGGTTTTGGCGGTCGGACTTCTTTTGATACTTGCGCTCAGCGGATGCAGTACGACATTGAGGTTGGAGGCATTTAAGAACATCAACCCCGGAGTTGACGTCACAAAACCCGGCCTTTACTATGTAGAGGCTTCGGGCGGTTTTGGTATAACTGCTTTGAATGCGCTTATTTATGTGCAAGAGGAACCGGATAAAGACGGCCGAAGCGTTATTCTTCTTGCAAGCGGCGTTGAGCCGAGTGTTTGGGCCTCAATTTTGAAGATCGCCGTTGGCGGTGCGTTTTTTGTTGCCGGCAACGCCGTTTACGGTATTTCATTAGAGGCGGCGCGTACCTTGGTAAGTCAGGCGGTGACTGCAAGCGGTGGTGCCGGCGGCTCGGCAACTGCAACTGGCGGTTCGGCTTCTACCGGCACGATTACCAACACAGCAACCGGCCAAGGAGGATCTGCGACCGCAAACCCGACTCAGACTCAAACTAGCACACAGAACCCGACTCAGACTCAAACTAACACACAGAACCCGACTCAGACTCAAACTAACACACAGATAAATACAATCACCGATCAAAAATGTATCGCTGTTGACGGCAACGTGAACTCAAGCTGCAACAAGTAAGTGGTTTTTAAACCCGATCTGTGAAGATCGGGTTTTACTTATGCTCTCCCACCTTTTTCATTTTGCCGACGGCAGGGATCGAACCTGCGGCCCAGGGTTTTTTTACTCGCCTAAATTTTTGTCGATGGGAGGAATCGAACCTCCTTCCGAGCTTTACTTGTCCCCCACCTTTTCTTCTTTTGCCGGTGATAGGAATTGAACCTATGACCTAACGCTTATGAAGCGCTCGCTCTAACCACTGAGCTACACCGGCGTAAAAAGGTGGGAGGGTGAAAGGGCTCTGCTTTATCCCGGGTTTCCTGCTGTGGGCGCGGCTTCGCCGCGTCCTCGCAAAACCCGTCAAAAAGCAAAGACATTTGCTTTTTGACCCATTAAGCTACACCGACAAACGTCACAAAAATAATACATTATTTTTGCTCATCCGGCAAGAAACCCCAGCACCAATTTTGCTCAACGTTCTATCGCGAGCCGCTTCGCCCAAGACAGGACGTGCCTGTTCGGCACGCGCGGCTCGCAGAATGTTACTATCTTTTTACTTGCCAGTGGCTCTACTTAAAAATTATGGCAAAATTGGTGCGGGGTTCTAAGTTTCGTAGCAAAATTTTCTTCGCTTTATAACTCGAAAATTTTGACGAAAATTGAAAAAGCCCCGTTTGGGGCTGAAGAAAAAATGATATGCTGAGCGTTACTATTCGCGAAGCTTTATGGGCTTGGACTTCTTGGTCTTGAACGTATCCTCGGTTTCTTCCGAAGTCACGATGGCGTAGTCGGCCAAATTGATTTTTGGGAAGCCGAGGAATCCGGCAAGGAAGCTGTTCGGGAAGACGCCGAGAAGGTTTTCGTACTCCCGCCTCTTGTCAATCAGCATCTTCTGGTCGGCCTCAAAGCTATTGCGGCCGGCCTCAATGATGTCCTGCAGTTTCTTGTAAAGCGAGGAGTCCACTTTGGGATTCCGTTCCTGAATCCACTGGAACATGGCTTTGGAGCCCTCTTTGCCGTAACGGCCGGCCATGACCCCGTCCCACAGCTTCTTCATGTCGTCCACATATATCGCCGGGACCTGGGCGGCTTCTTTCAACTTGTTGAAGTAGTTCGTGTAGTTGTTTTTGTTCTGGTCGTATTGGGCCTTGATGCCGTTTTCCATTCTGACCGCGGTGTTATTGAAGCTGATGACGGAGCCGACGAACCAAAGCCCAAGTAGTCCGATCACGAGCAGGATTCCGAGTCCGACGAAAAGCCCTTTGCCCATTTCTCCCTCCTTTTTAAGGTTCACTGCACG
>CAZDKA010000098.1:0-1878 GCA_964505815.1 uncultured Candidatus Saccharibacteria bacterium
TCGCTTGAGGGAGTGAATTTTGAAGGCGAAGATTACAGCCCGGAAGATTTGGAGAGAAAAATAAATATCCCGGCTCGCAACGAACAAGTTGCGCAAGCATATTTTGCCGAGGAAGAAAAACGGGAACCGAAGAAACCGAGAAAGGCAATCGTCTACGCAGTTACCAAACGCCACGCCGCCCAGCTTGCCTACTATTTCAACCAAGCCAAGCCAGAGCACAAGGGTCGTTATGCAGAACTTATTACTTCTGATACCGAAGATCCTCGCGGCGCAATCAGGCGCTTCAAATTGGAAGAGCTCCCAATGATCGCCGTTTCCGTCGGCATGATGGACACAGGCATTGACGCGCCAATGGTTGAAAACCTGATAATGGTTCGCCCTACTCGTTCTCCAATCTTGTACCAACAGATGAGAGGCCGCGGTAGCCGTCTTGATCAGAGAATCAATAAAAAATCATTCAGAATTTACGATTTTGCTGGAGTCACCAAATACTTCAACGACGAGAGCTATAATCCCTATTCAGAGATTGCCAAAATAAAAGCCGGTGTCCCGTGGGGTACGGAAGTGAAGGATTTTGTCGAGCAAGAACTGGAAATGCCGGCTGGTTTTGTCCAAGTTGCGGAAACCGCCCCGGAAAATGTTGATGTTATTATAAAACGAGCGTATGTAGAGGTTGGCGCCGAGGGCGAAAGAATTGACTCCGATGATTATCAGACAGCATGGGAGCGGCAAATTCAGGAACTCGCCAAAGCAGAGCCGTTGGTGAAAAAAGTAAAAGAAGGCCAAGAGCTCTCAAGCGATGAATCAATGGTTCTTGCCGAAAAGTTAAACTCGCCAAAATATTACTTCAACGAGGCGAACTTGCGAGAGGCGTATCATTATCCGCCGGGCACGCTCAATGAATTTGTAAAAACCGCTCTTGGCATTCAGGAACTTCCCACCGAAGCGCAGTTATACAATGAGCGCATCAGCGAGCTTTTTGAAGCGTGGCTGATTGATAAGCAGTTCCAGCCGGAACAGACGAAAATCCTCCGTTTAGTAAAAAGTCAATACATCGCTCGCTGGGCCCCGATTGAAGTGTCTATTTTCAACGAACCGATTTTCCAACAGCAAGGCGGACTCAATCAAATACTGCGCATTTTCGGTGAGGATGCGCTCCAATCAACGCTTAAAGAGTTAAATCAAACAGTATTTGTGAGATAATCAAAACATGAAACCAAAAGAAAACAATTTTGCATACATAGATGGAGCCAATTTGCATAGAGGCATCGGGAGTTTTGGTTGGAAACTTGATTATGCCCGCTTCCGCGTTTGGCTTTCCGAAAAGTATGGCGTGAGCCGCGCTTACATTTTCATCGGCCTCATTTCCAAATATAAAGATCTCTATACCTATCTTCAAGAAGCAGGATTCACTCTCGTTTTTAAAGAAGTAATTTATGATGGCGATGGCAAACCAAAAGGCAATTGTGATGCCGATTTGGTTTTACAAGCCGCGCGCGACACTTACGAAAATAGGTTTGCCGCCGCAGTTGTCGTTTCAAGTGATGGGGATTACGCCAGTTTAGTAAAATTTTTAATAGAGCGGAAAAAATTAAGAACGATATTGTCTCCTCACACTAAAGATCTTTGCTCGGTTCTTCTTAAAAGGACTAATGCCCCCATTGCTTACTTAAACGACCAAAAATCAATTTTACAGGTCAGAAAAGAAAAAGCCCCCGATGCGGACAGAACCGCATAGGGGTCTTTTTCGTAAGTATTATTCACACTATAGCAAGGGCTTGCTAAAAGTCAATAGCATTATCCACAACCCCTAAATGACCCAAAACATCCAACAATTAAGAGAGGAGTTTAAGGCTAAAGTCGCTCGGTTAAACGACT
>CAZDKA010000099.1:0-1861 GCA_964505815.1 uncultured Candidatus Saccharibacteria bacterium
AATCTCGGGCTGGTCATCATTGACGAGGAGCAGAAATTCGGGGTCAGGCAAAAAGAGCACTTCAAAGAAATGCGGAGCGAAGTTGATATTTTAGCGCTTTCGGCAACCCCCATCCCAAGAACGCTGTCTCTGGCCCTTAGCAATCTCCGGGACATTTCGCTGATTAAGACGCCTCCGCCCGGAAGAATTCCGGTAAAAACCTTTGTGCTTCCCTACTCGCTAAAAATTGTCCGCGAGGCAATAGCCAATGAAATCAAAGTTGGCGGCCAGGTGTATTTCCTGCATAACCGGGTGGAAACCCTCGGCCTTTTTAAAGAAAAACTGCGGGAACTTATACCCGGTGCCGAAATCGATGCGATACATGGCAGAATGCGCGAGCAGGAACTGATAAAGGTCATGGCTGACTTTCGCGAAAAAAAATTCAGCGTGCTCGTCGCCACAACCATCATTGAAAACGGCCTTGATCTTCCCAATGTCAATACGCTGATTGTGGAGGACGGGACATTGCTCGGCCTTAGCCAAGCCCATCAGCTGCGAGGACGAATTGGAAGGGGCGACCGCCCCTCATACGCCTATTTCCTTTTCCGCTCTAAAAATCTTAACGAAAAAGCTCTTGAACGTCTTGAAGCGCTGGAAGATTATTCGGAACTCGGCGATGGATACGATATCGCGCTTCGCGACCTGGAAATACGCGGAGCCGGAAATATTCTAGGCAAAGAACAATCAGGCGCGATCAATAAAGTTGGGTTTAATTTGTATTGTCAGATATTGAATGAGACGCTGGAAGAGTTGAAGAGGGCGTAGCATACTATTTTTTCTTCACGCCTCTATCTTATAGAAAATCGCGGTGCGATTTTCACGCCTAAGGATCCCAAATTTGCCCCCTCGGCAAATTCCTGGGCTCCGCCCGTCGCAAAGCTATTAAAACGCTTTGCGACCCAGCCCGATGAAGAAAAAATAGTATGCTACGCCCCAGAACGAAACATAACTTTATTGATAAAAAAGGGGGGATGGAAAAAGGGCGCTCTGCGCCCTTTATTTGGAAAGAATTTCAATCGCTTTCTTAAGCTGTTTGTCTTCGCGAAGAATCTCCGCGGAAGACGGCTCCGGATCGTTCACCTGATGCGTCGGCTTGACGCCGGTATCGGCGATCTTTGTTTTTGCGTTGCCAACAAGGAATTCAAAGGTGGTTAGGTGCAAAACCGAGCCATCGCTCAATAGAAATTCAGTCTGACCAACTCCCTTACCGAAAGAATCGCTGCCGACCACCTGAAAGCCCCAGTCTTTCATGGTACCGGCAAAAATTTCTGAAGCTGACGCGCTTCCTTTATTGATAAGAATGGCCAGTTTCATATTCCTGAATTTCCCTGCCGGCCCATCGCGAGGCAGGCCCACGGATTCAAGAAAGCCGCTGACATAAAGAGTGTCATATCGGGTCTCGCCGGTTCGCTCACGGAAGATAATAAATGTATCCTGCGAGCCAGCAAAATCCCAAAGCATATCAAGAACGCTTATGAGCAAGCCGCCGGGATTCCCTCGAAAGTCGAGTACTACCGGTTTGTTTTCTTCAAGAAACTTATTCATCGCTTCGCGAAACTGCGGCGCGGTAAGAGCGTTGAACATCTTTGTTTTGACATAACCAATTCCGCCGTCCAAGGTCTTGGCTTCAACAACGCGTATCCGAATCTGGGCGCGCACAAGTTCATAGGTCTTGCGCTCGCCGCCGCGCTGAATTGTTATTTTCACCGATGTTCCGACCTGGCCGCGGATGCGTTTTACCGCATCAGTTGAGTTTGTTACCGGAACACCGTCAACTTCAAGAATTTCATCTCCGGGCCTAAATCCGGCCTGATATGCAGGC
>CAZDKA010000100.1:0-1838 GCA_964505815.1 uncultured Candidatus Saccharibacteria bacterium
CCTCGTCCGTATGAAAATCCGAACCGCCGGTTCTCAGCAATTCGTACTTTCCTGCTAGGGCGTAAAGCAACCTGACCTGCTCCTCGGTATGCGCCGGATTAAACGCTTCAACGCCGTCAATGCCGTAAGCAATGAATTTTTTAAGAACAGCTTCAAGTTGATTCGCACCGGAGATGTTGATCGCCGGATGCGACCATACCGCGACCCCACCCGCCCTGCGAATTGTGCCGATAGCGGCTTGGGCTGAAAAATTTTCGCGCTCAACATAGGTCGGCTTGCCCTCAACAAGAAAACTTCTGATGAACTTTCCTACGTCGTTTATTTCACCAAGTATTTTTTTATTTTCCGAATTTTCCAGCACCGCTTTTGCGATATGCGGACGGCCGATTGATGAGCCCTTGGCATAGCGGAGAACGTCCTCGTAAGTCACCTGGAATCCGGCCTGCTGTAATTTATCGACTATTTCTTTGGCGCGATCCACGCGCGTACGTTGCGCCTGGTCCAGGGCGCCAAGAAGTTCAAGATTTTTATAATCAATGCCGAATCCTAAAATATGAACCGAAACCCCGCGCTCGTTAGCCGAGATCTCAATTCCCGGGATAACTTCTACACCATGATCCTCGCCCACACCCAACGCCTCAGTAATGCCGGAAACAGTGTCGTGATCGGTAATGGCGACAGTTTTTAACACCAAACCAGCCGCTCTGACAACAAGTTCGCGCGGCGAATACTTTCCGTCTGATGCCGAGGACTGAATCTGCAGGTCAAAATCATTCATATCCGTATAGTACCAAGTACTAACAAAAGTTGCATTGATTTTTCTAAGAAAACGTGGAACAAATGAGGAAGAATACTGAAACTCAAAAGAGGAGCCGGCCATGAGAGAGTTCCAGGTATATGACTGGCGAATAGCGAGTGGCGGACGCTACGGCACGCATGAGATTTATGATAAGTTACTTGAAGCCCAGGATTATATTTGGGAAGAACGTCTCCTCAAGCTCATTCCCGATACCCTTATTATCACCTATCACCCGCCCACGATCACCATAAATCAATACAATCTGGAAGAAGGTCTTCAGCACATCCGACCGCTTCCCCGGGAATGGTTCCAAGGGGCGGAAAGTTACGATGAGCAAGGACGTGCGAACCTCTTTCAAAAAGCGAAGGAGTTTTTGGCGGCGAAATACGGCATCCGACTGGTGAGCGTCAACCGCGGCGGCAAGGTATGGTATCACGACGAAGGAGTGCTCCAACTCTATGTCATTGCTGAGCTTGAGTCGGGGTTTCCATCCGAGATCGTCAACCCTTTGGTCGAGACCCTCTGCCAGACCTTGCAAACATTTTCTATGCCGGTTGAATGTATCATCAACAGGCCTGGAGAAATGTTAGAACGGGAGCGACATGGATTAATTGGTGTCTGGGTGAACAGCAAGAAGATAGGTGCGATCGGGGTGAGGATAGAAGGTCCGCGACGGATCACAAAATTCGGCGCGGCCCTGAATGTTAACCCGAGCATGAAAAACTTCGCGCTCATTGACCCGTGCGGCCTTCCGGGGAAAGAAGCCACCTCGATGCAGATTGAATACGGCAGGCCAGACCCTCCAATCACTCACGACTGGGTGCTCAGCGTGCTCTATCCGAGATTTGAGGCGATCTTTCAAACAAAATTGCCGCGTACAACTGCTGAGAATTTTGGGTAGGAAATTTGTTAGTAGCTCCAACTTTACGTCGGAGACGAACAAATAAAAAAACCCCGATGTGCGCCGGGGTATTTTATTTTATGCACAAATCTTGCGTAGCAACGCGGAGCCGATCGATGGTTCTTGGACGACATCCCT
>CAZDKA010000101.1:0-1770 GCA_964505815.1 uncultured Candidatus Saccharibacteria bacterium
TTTGGCGAAAAGGAAAAGGATTTATCAAAGAAGGGCAAAAGAAATTTTTTCATAATGATTTTTTTGAAAACAGGAACTCGAAAGGGTTTCTGTTTTCGGTTTTAGCCAGGCGAGATTGACATAGAAAGACTTTGATGGTAAACTCGATTGAAGTACGGTAGTATCCAAACCACTCAAGAAAGGAGGATGGACATGGCGGACCACGATGTGATCATTTATATGCGCCACATTCAACTGGATGTGGTGATCCCAGAGAAATACGTCTGGGAATTCATGGCCGAGTTCGGCAAGGAATTTGCCGTCGAGGACAGTCATGAGGGTATCAAGAACCTCAAGGCCGTTGACGGCTACTACGAGCACCCTGCTGGCTGGCACATTCAAGTGAGCGTGTGGGAGAACGACGAGAGTCGGTTCTACAACTTTCTTCGGGGCTTCTGCTCGACGAGAACCCTCTCGTTCCGTGAGCCTGAAGTGTAGCCCGTGGCATGAAGTTCGCAGTACGCTCGCAATTCAAGGCGCACGACCCACGGGTACGGCGCCTTTTTCATAATTCAAAGAGCGAGAATTTGCCGCCAAAGCTAGTGAATTTTTCAATAATTTGAAATTGAAAAATTCACTGAATTGAGTTATACTTAACTCAATTAAAAACTTGAAATTGTTAATGCTCTCGGCTTCAGAATTCATTTTGCCCGCCCGCCCATTCCGAGTCCCGCGAAGCAGGACGAGGAGCGAATTCCGTTCGAGCTAATTCAAGAATACACCGCCAATAGAAAAGTTTTATCGGGTAGACCCGTATGCTTAAAAAATAATACAAATTTATGACAACAACTTGGCCGGAAAATCTTACTAGTAGCGAAAGTACCAGAGATGGTTTTGCGTGGTTTCCATCCACGTTTGATGATATTTTCAACGACCTCGCCGAATTGGCCGAGAACGAAGACTGGGATTATCATTTTACGCCCACATCATTCAAGAGGCCCGTTTTATTTACTTACATTAGATACACATATAAAAGATTGGCTGAAGAGAAAAAAATTGCGCTTTCGGAAGACGGTCGTTTCGCATGTTTCAACACAGGATTAGTAACAGACCATCAGGAACCTATTTATGCCTCTTTTGAAGCCAATCGGAAACCGGATTCCGAACCTTGGGTTTTTAAAAATTGGTTTCGGCGAGGAGATCACCGACTTAATGTCTTTCCTGAATTGCCTGACATTGCTCATTACTTTGATGATCCAACTTGTTTGGTTTTTGATGCAAAAAAAGATCTTCGAATTAACATCGAGCATATTATCGAGGGGACGCCGCGAGACAGATTTCCTGAACCATATAAATCGCAAGACGATTATGCACTGCAAAACGTTATTAGGGGTGCAATTGATAGTGCCAAGGAAAGGGTACGACGTAGTTATAAAACAGCAATCCCGCATTTTTATATGGGACAGGTTCAGCTACTCCTTCCGTTGTGTCTGAGTAGCCCACAGCGAGCAGATATGGCCTTGGTAGTCGAAAAGCACTCAACTTTTTATCGTGCTACAACATGCTTAACTTTAGATATGGCTTACAACGATGCCAGATTACTTGCGAAGCCAGACAGAGATTGGCTCCAACCCTAGAAAAGCGATCTAGACCCACGTGCCTCAAAATAGTTCTTGCTTAGACCACGCAAAAACCCTTATACTGCTTGTATGTCACGGGTACTTAACCCGAATGTCCCGCCCCGAACCAGAGATTGCTTTGCGATCACGGTTCGGGGCTGTCCAGCACCGT
>CAZDKA010000102.1:0-1715 GCA_964505815.1 uncultured Candidatus Saccharibacteria bacterium
ATTGAACGTGATATATTAAAAACTAAAGTTGCATTTCACTAGGAAATTTAGGTGTTAAAAAGCGTTCATACATTAACAAGTTATAATGATGTTGTCAATATTGAAAATTTTGAAAAATAAGCTGAAGCTGAAAAAAACAGCATGGCATCCCCCGCCAATTTTGCGGGGCAGGCCATAGCGAACCGCTTCGCCCGTCGAGGGTTGTCCTATTCGGACACGCAGTTCGCAAAAGTTACATATGCGCATTCTGCTTCCGGGTGCCTCCAGAACCACAATGGCAAAATTGGAGGGGGATGCTCATGATTGTAACTAAATTTTATTCGCTAACGCTCCAAAATTTAGACAATCATGGCAAGACGGCGGAGGGAATATCTTGCCCTTCCGGAAGAATCCGAGGGGGGTCGGGAACAATTGAGCGACGAGGAAGTGATTGAGGTGGCCCAAGACCAGCCCTCTCTTTTCGGCGTACTCATTGACCGGTACCAGCCGTCGTTCCTTAGGGTTGCCCAACGGGTAGTAAGAAGTCCGGAGGAAGCCGAGGATGTGGTACAGGAAGCGTTCGTGAAAATTTATCGCTTTGCCAAACATTTTGATAAAAGGCAGGCGCGCTTCAAGTCGTGGGCATATAAAATAGTGATGAACGTAGCCATCACCCACTATAACCGGCGCAAAAACGACGCCATGCTCATTCCCGAAGAGTATGATCCGACAGTGGCCGAGTCGCATAGGGTCCACGCTTCATATATTAAAGACCGGGGAACAGAGAGCGTTATTGCCTCAGCGCTTGAAGAGACACCCGAAGAGCTCCGCTCGCTGTTAAAATCCTATTATTTGAACGATAAATCCTACAAATCCATAGCCAAAGAAGCCGATCTTTCCATGGGCGCTTTAAAGATGAAACTTTTTAGAGCAAGGAAAAGTATAAAGAAGGTACTGGAGCAACAAGGAGAAATATAGCTCGGCATGCCATTTTTTCTTCCCGCCTCTTTCTGGATGTGATAGCCCAAGGATCCCACTGCCAGCCCGATGAAGAAAAAATGGCGCGCCTCGCTCAAATAAATTATGACGAATGTTAATATCGCGTTAAAAAAGCGAATTATGCGCAGGGTCTACACCATCTGGATGGTGCGCAAGGCAACGCCGGTTGCCGGAGAAATGTGCGGTCTTTTCGTTCTCGGGTTCTGGGGGCTGAAATACGTCTCTCCGACTAGCGTCCTGGCCAACGCCTTTTCCGCGGCTGATGGTTTGAATGCTTTTGTAATGTTTTTCGTGAGAGCTTTCCAGCACCTTTCCGCGCCATCGCAGTTCGCACTTGTGGCCGCGGGAATTCTCGGAGCAATTATCCTCCGCGACGTCTGGACGCAACTCGGCAGATTGGCAGAAGCCCGAAGTAAAATGATACTTGTTTCTTAATCAAAGGTCAGTTTTTAGAAAACAAAATCCCCGTCCGCCAGCTGGCGGACGGGGATTTTTTGCCCCAAAGGTCAATCCTGCTTTTCGCATCTCCGTTGAAATTGGAAATTCCTTGTCCGGCGTTAAAACATAGCCGCAGGTTCGCTCTCGCGGTTTTTTTATTTCTCCAGAACAAACGGATGCGCACAGGCGTATTACGTTCAATTTACAAGATGAGCGGGTTATTGTAAGATGCAATCAATCTTTGACACCTAAATTTCCTAGTGAAATGCAACTTTAGTTTTTAATATATCACGTTCAAT
>CAZDKA010000103.1:0-1705 GCA_964505815.1 uncultured Candidatus Saccharibacteria bacterium
TCCAAATCACAAATTACAAACAAACTCTACAATCTATTTGAAACTCCTTTTTCGCTGTCATTCTACGGTTATGCATCCCCCCACTCTGTTGTCGAAATATCTGCTTGGCGCAATATTTCGGCAACGAGGTTTTTGAAAATGTTGCCGCGGTGCGGATTGGGAATACGTAGCTTTAACACTCCTTTTGTCATGCACAAATGGCGGCCGCCAGAACAGGGGCCGTCAAATCCCAAGCGCCGGAATTTCTGAACCAATTTCCTCCAAGAAATGCTTTTAGGCATGCTTCGCGAACTCGCGTCGGCCGATCTTGATCCCGAAGCCTGGAATTTCTTCCCGGTCCCTCACTTTCAACAGGAGCCAATCTTCTAAGACCTCCCGAAGTTCGTCTCGGCAATCCTCGAGATTCTTCGCGTTCGCCCACACACCTTTCAGTTCGGGAATTTCGCCGAAATAACCCCCGTCTTTCAGTAATTTATACCGGGCGTTTTTCAGCTTTTTCTCAATGTATTGACTAAGCATAGGTATACCGTACTACACCCAAAATCAAACCCAGCGCTTCCCTTTGCGTGCGGCCTTGGGTATTGACGCCCGGTATTTCTTCCACCCAAGCTATCACCCATTTGCCGCGCTTCTGATATATAGCGGTGAACTCTCGCTTTGTCATAAGGATACTATATCACACCAGAGAGAAAGGCTTCAAGCATGCCATGACATCACTGTTATTCATCCTATCAACTAAATTGTCATGTGGTTTATTTTTTCTTTATTTTCAAGCCATAAAGTGTCATGCGGGCTATGACTCGTCCAAAATTATCTTCTCCTTAAATCTGCCCTTTTCTTCTACTTTTTTTCTTTTAATCTTTGGTAATTAGTGGGAAACGTAACCAAAATAGATGTTGAGGAACAGCTTGAATAGGTTCTCGCGGCGGTGGTTGAACCGGTACTCGACCTCTTTCAGGTACATCGGAAAATGATACTTGGAAACTCCTCGGTAATTGTACAGGATATGCTTCGCAAAACTCCAGAATCCCTCGATGCCGTTGATATGATTCTTGCCGTGATGGGCAAGGGCCTTGGCATGGTTCAGGCGATGGTGCTTGCCCCAGCGCCGAAGGGAGTTGTAGCTCCGGAAGGTGTCCGTGTAATAGACCGACCCCTTTCTCGTGTGTTTCCGGACATGAGCCATGAGCTCATCGGCCGTCACCCGCTCCACCACCTTGGTGTAGACCCTGCCGTCGCGCTCCAAAAGGCCGAATACCACGCTCTTTCCGGCCGCCCCTCGGCCGCGCTTGCCTTTCCTCCTGCCGCCGAAGTAGGCGTCGTCAATCTCGATTTCACCCTTCAGCTTGCCTGCCTCAAGCTCGGCCACATGGTAGATCGCTTCGCGCAGGCGCTGGTAGACGCCGCTAACCGCTTGATAGTCAAGCCCGAGGTCCATGCCGACGCGATAGGCCGGCTGCTGTTGATAGAACCCCGTGAGGATGGCTACTTCCCTGCGCAGCCGTTTCAGCGACTTCTGCTTTCCGCAGGATTTGTTTCGGCACCGCACGTAGCCGCGGTGAGTACGGCAGACCTTGAATGAACCGCAGAAAAGGCACTTTCTGCCTCTCAAAAAGTTGGCCGCACAGTTGAAAACGTTCTTTTTGCCAGTAACCATGAGGGTATTGTAGCTCCTCGTGGTTACGAATCCCACTAATTACCTAAA
>CAZDKA010000104.1:0-1634 GCA_964505815.1 uncultured Candidatus Saccharibacteria bacterium
ACGACATAGCGCGGAGTACCGCCCTCGCGGATAATGGCGGGCTTTTTCTTTTTCAGCGATTGGGCCAAGGTTTTGGTGGTCATGTGCCAATGATAATATTTCCCGAAATTAAAAACAAGCGGAGTGTTTCCTCGCAACTCCCGCATCTTGACAGGTTTTGCAAAAGGTGATATGGAAAGGTAGGTAGTCGGGAAACGCCTTGAGTCCCACAATCCAAAGGAGGAATGAAGCATGCCAGCATCTTGCGCGAAGTGCGGAGTCATCTGGACCATAGGAGAAACAATGTATCACTTTTCCAGTGACCCAACAGTCTTAAATACCCCCATTCGTCCTGCGCGCGAGGTTGTTCTAGGTTGGCCAGTAGCCCATATCAATTGCGCTCTGACTTTGGGAGCGGTTGCTGTGGGATGTACCGAGTGTGACTATGCCGGGCGCATCGGCCAAGATATTGGCTATATGGACCCTGGTGAGATTTGCTTAAAATGTCATGGGAATGGCATTATCCCCGTAGTAGCGGTGATGGTGACGTAATATAGGGATATGGAGGGTCACCGCGCGCAACTAAGAGAATCAGTAGAGGGAATCCATACCCCCCCGGAACGAACACCGGCGGGGGTTTTTATTTTCCGAGTGTTTCGAGTATCACCTTTGCCACCCTCTCCGCGGCGCGGGTGTCAAGCGGGAAATTTTTTTCCTGATTTCGGCGGAGAGCAAGGCGATAATTTTCATCGCCGAAAATGCGCCGTAAGGTGTCAGTGAGTTTTTGAGGATTCTCTTCGTAAATGCCAACCGAAGCGCCGCTGGTGTTGGGCGGGAAATCATCCAAACCTATATCCTTCATAATTTTCATTCCGGTCTCGGGCAAGAGCACGCTTATCGCGGGAATGCGCAAAAGACAGCAATGAATGAGGTTGGTTGCGGTTATTGAAATAACTACATCGCCAAGGGGCAGGATGTTTTCGGTGAAAGGGATGGAGCTGGTGTCAATCATTTTTACGCCGTCGGCCATTTCACGATAATAGCCGCTTTCAACCGCCCGCGGGTGCGGGCGAGCAACGAGCTTGATATTTGAATCACCGAGTGATTCGAGAGCTTCAACAACAAAGGCGAAAGTTTTCTTGTCCTCGGTCATATGCCGCGGCACGCCTTGGCCGACGTAGAAAATTACTTTATTCTCCGGCGCAAGATTAAATTTATTGCGAAGTCTCGCCCGCTCGCTGGCAACATCCACATCTGCAAATCTATCAAACGCCGGGCTACCAGTAACGTGGACCTCGCCTTTGAAGCCATCTTCCTGCCACAATTTTTTTGAGAACTCATCAATGACGCAAGCCGCGCGATAGTAGGGCAGCATTTTTTTGTTGGACGGCCAGCGATGGTTGGCCCAAAAATCTTGCAAGCAGATTATTGGCACGCCATCTTTGGCCGCAAGTTCTATCAAGGCGTTATTAACAAAGGGACCAATTTCAATAAGCGAGCTTATAGTCGAAACCAGCAAATGAGGCTGCAACTCGTCATAAACCTTTTGCGCCTCTGATTCGCTTGCGCATATAACCGGGTTTTGCCGAATAAGAACGTCTGCGGCACGGCCGACCGCGACAGTAGCAACAATGTTGCCCCGAGAAATAAGCGGA